>JBJMIQ010000056.1:0-2561 GCA_045806805.1 Nocardioides sp.
CGCGCGGATCAAGTCGACGGAGTCGATGAAGAAGATCACGCGCGCCATGGAGCTCATCGCTGCGTCCCGCATCATCAAGGCGCAGCAGCGGGCCCGTGCGGCGGCGCCCTACGCCCGGGAGCTGACCCGTGCGGTGTCGGCGCTGGCGACGTACTCCAACGTCGACCACCCGATGACCACGGAACCGGAGAACCCGAAGAAGGCCGCGGTGCTGATCATCACCAGCGACCGCGGCTTGGCCGGCGCCTACTCCGCCAACGTCCTGAAGGAGGGGGAGCGGCTTGCGGAGCGGCTCCACTCCGAGGACAAGGAGGTCGTCACCTTCGTGGCCGGCCGCAAGGGCGAGGCCTACTACAAGTTCCGTGACCGTCCCCTTGCCGAGTCCTGGGCGGGCTTCTCGGACCAGCCCAAGTACGACAACGCCCACGACATCGGTGAGGCGCTGATCTCGGCGTTCATGGCCGACGAGGGCGAGGACAACAGCGTCGACGAGGTGCACCTCGTCTACACGCAGTTCAAGTCGATGCTGGTCCAGGAGCCCCACACCGTGCGGATGTTGCCGCTGGAGGTGGTGGAGGCGCCCGAGGGAGAGGAGAAGCCGGACTCCGACGAGGTGCTGCCGCTCTACGAGTTCGAGCCCTCGGCCGAGGAGGTGCTGGCGCAGCTGCTGCCGAAGTACGTCCAGAGCCGCATCTTCTTCGCCCTGCTGCAGGCCTCGGCGTCCGAGCTGGCCGCGCGGCAGAAGGCGATGAAGTCCGCGACGGACAATGCCGATGAGCTGATCAAGAAGTTCACCCGAGTTGCCAACCAGGCCCGACAGGCCGGGATTACCCAGGAAATCAGCGAGATCGTCGGGGGCGTCAACGCGCTCGCCGACGCCTCCGCCGGGAGTGAGTGAGAGACATGACTGCGACTGCTGAAGAGAACAAGACCGAGTCGGGAGCCGGTGGGGTCGGCCGGATCGCCCGGGTGATCGGCCCGGTGGTGGACGTCGAGTTCCCCGTGGACTCGATGCCCGACATGTACAACAAGCTCGAGTGCGACCTCGAGCTCGGCGGCGAGACCCAGCTCCTCTCGATGGAGGTGGCGCAGCACATCGGTGACGGCATGGTCCGTGCCATCTCGCTGCAGCCCACCGACGGCCTGGTCCGTGGCGCCCAGGTGCGTGACACCGGCGACCCGATCACGGTGCCGGTGGGAGACGTCACCAAGGGCCGCGTGTTCAACATGCTCGGCGACTGCCTCAACCTCGAGGACGGCGAGGAGCTCGACGTCAAGGAGCGGTGGAGCATCCACCGGAAGTCCCCCGCGTTCGACCAGCTCGAGGCCAAGACCGAGATGTTCGAGACCGGTATCAAGGTCATCGACCTGCTCACGCCTTACGTCCAGGGCGGCAAGATCGGCCTGTTCGGTGGTGCCGGCGTCGGCAAGACGGTGCTGATCCAGGAGATGATCGCCCGCGTCGCCAAGGACCACGGAGGTGTGTCGGTGTTCGCCGGTGTCGGCGAGCGCACCCGTGAGGGCAACGACCTCATCGTCGAGATGGAGGAGGCCGGTGTCATCGGCCAGACCGCGCTGGTCTTCGGCCAGATGGACGAGCCGCCGGGCACCCGCCTGCGGGTCGCTCTCTCCGCGCTGACGATGGCGGAGTACTTCCGAGACGTGCAGAAGCAGGACGTGCTGCTGTTCATCGACAACATATTCCGGTTCACCCAGGCCGGCTCGGAGGTCTCCACGCTGCTCGGCCGGATGCCGTCCGCGGTGGGCTACCAGCCCAACCTCGCCGACGAGATGGGCGTGCTGCAGGAGCGGATCACCTCGACGCGTGGTCACTCGATCACCTCGATGCAGGCGATCTACGTGCCCGCCGACGACTACACCGACCCGGCGCCGGCGACCACCTTCGCGCACCTCGATGCGACCACCGAGCTGTCGCGTGAGATCGCCTCGCTCGGGATCTACCCCGCGGTGGACCCGCTGACGTCGACCTCCCGGATCCTGGATGCCCAGTACATCGGCAAGGACCACTACGAATGCGCAATCCGGATCAAGCAGATCCTGCAGCGCAACAAGGAGCTCCAGGACATCATCGCGATCCTCGGTGTCGACGAGCTCTCCGAAGAGGACAAGATCATCGTGTCCCGGGCGCGCCGGATCCAGCGGTTCCTGTCGCAGAACACCTACGTGGCGAAGCAGTTCACCGGCCTCGAGGGTTCGACCGTCCCGGTGTCGGAGACCATCGAGGCGTTCAACAAGATCGCTGACGGCGAGTACGACCACGTGGCCGAGCAGGCGTTCTTCATGTGTGGTGGCCTCGACGACGTCGAGCAGAAGTGGTCCGAGATCCAGAAGAGCCTCTGACATGGCGAACACGATGCAGGTGGCACTGGTGACGGCCGACCGCGAGCTGTGGTCGGGCGAGGCCACGACGGTCAACGCCAGGACCCTGGCCGGCGAGATCGGGATCATGGCCAACCACACCCCGATCATGTCGGTCCTCGGCGCCGGCCAGGTCGACGTACGCACCGTCGACGACGGCCACTGGGTGGCGGCCGTCGACG
>JBJMIQ010000057.1:0-4619 GCA_045806805.1 Nocardioides sp.
CTGATCAGCCCGTCGATGGCGGTCAAGCTGATCGACGAGTTCAAACAGATGTCGAGGCCCGAGCGCCAGCACGTCCCTGGGCTGCGGCTCACCGAACGCGAGCTCGAGGTCCTCCGGCTGGTGGCGAAGAGCATGAACAACCGCGAGATCGCCAAAGAGCTGTTCATCAGCGAGAACACCGTGAAGAACCACGTGCGAAACATCCTCGAGACGCTCCAGCTCCACTCGCGGATGGAGGCGGTCATGTACGCCGTCAAGGAGAAACTCCTGGACATGCCCTGAGCCCGGCCGGAGGCCGGACTCAGGAACAGCATGGAAGGTTGAGGAGCGTCGACGCAGAGCCGAGCGTGCTCGGGGCTGCGTGACGCGTCTCGAAACCCGGTGAGACGAAAGCCGACGGCGACCACGGTCCGTGACCCTTTTGTCGGCGCCCTGTGCTTGAGTTCCGTCTGTGACAACGGTCCTCACGCGCGCCCAGGCCCGCCGGATCGCCCTGGCCGCCCAGGGCTTCCTCGACCGACGCCACACCACGCCCACGATGCGCACGTTCGCGCGCACGCTGGACCGCACCGGCGTGCTCCAGGTCGACTCCGTCAACGTCCTCCAGCGGGCCCACTACATGCCGCTCTACTCGCGCATGGGCCCCTATGACACCACCCTTCTCGACCGGGCCCAGACCTCCAACGGGCGAGGGCCGCGACGGGTGGTCGAGTACTGGGCGCACGTGCAGGCCCTGATGCCGGTCGAGCTGTGGCCGGTGATGCGGCACCGGATGGCGTCCTACCGCACCCAGCGCCACAAGTGGTGGGGGACCGAGGTGACAGCCGAGCTGACCGCCCGGCTCATGGACGAGATCCGCGACCTCGGTGCGTCCACCGCCCGTGACCTTGACGACGGCCTCCCGCGCAGCCGGGACAACTGGGGGTGGAACTGGTCGTCAACCCGACGCGCGCTCGACTACCTCTTCATGGTGGGAGACGTAGCGGTGGCGGGGCGCACCTCCCAGTTCGAGATCCGCTACGACCTCCCGGAGCGGGTGATCCCGCCATCGGTCCTCAATATGCCGACCCCGTCGGTGGCCGAAGCCAACCGCGAGCTGGTCCGCCGAGCCGCCCGCTCATGCGGAGTCGCCACCGCCCGCTGCATTGCGGACTACTACCGGATGCGGCAGCAGTCCGGCGGCGGCCAGGTCGCGGCCCGGCAGGCCATCGACGAGCTCATCGAGGAGGGCGAGCTCGTCCCGGTGGCCATCGAGGGCTGGAACCGGCCGGCCTACCTGCATCGTGACGCGCGGCGTCCGCGCAAGGTGGCCGCGCGGGCGTTGCTCAGCCCGTTCGACCCCGTGGTGTGGGAGCGGGAGCGCACCGAGCGGCTCTTCGACTTCCACTACCGGATCGAGATCTATGTGCCACCCCCCAAGCGGGTGCACGGCTACTACGTGCTGCCCTTCCTGCTGCGGGACCAGATCGTCGCCAGGGTCGACCTCAAGGCCGACCGGGCCGCGGGTCGGCTGGTCGTCAAGGCGGCCTACGCCGAGCGGGACGCGCCCGAGGACACCGCCGACGAGCTGAGCGCGGAGCTGCGGGACCTCGCGCAGTGGCTGGACCTCTCGGAGATCACGATCGAGCAGCAGGGCGACCTCGCGCCCGCGCTGCGCCCCTGACGCGGAGAGCGGGCCGGCTTTCGCCGAAGATGCTGTCACGTTCCACCCGCTGGGTAGAGTGGCAGCCGCAATCCGAACGTCACTCAGGGAGCCCACACTCGTGCCTGCCATTCTCGACAAACTCCTCCGCATCGGCGAGGGCAAGATCCTGCGCCAGCTCGAGTCGGTCGCCCAGGCCGTGAGCGCGATCGAGGACGACTTCGTCGCCATGAGCGACGCCGAGCTCCAGGCGATGACAGGTGAGTTCAAGCAGCGGCTCGAGCAGGGTGAGAGCCTCGACGACCTGATGCCGGAGGCCTTCGCCACCGTGCGCGAGGCGGCAAAGCGGGTCATCGGCCAGCGCCACTACGACGTCCAGATCATGGGTGGGGCGGCGCTACACCTCGGCAACATCGCCGAGATGAAGACCGGTGAGGGCAAGACCCTGGTCGCCACCCTGCCGTCGTACCTCAACGCCCTGACCGGCAAGGGCGTCCACATCGTCACGGTCAACGACTACCTGGCCAGGTACCACGCCGAGTGGATGGGCCGGATCCACCACTTCCTCGGATTGACCACCGGGGTGATCCTGCCGGAGATGAAGCCCGACGAGCGCCGCGACGCCTACGCGTGCGACATCACCTATGGCACCAACAACGAGCTCGGCTTCGACTACCTGCGCGACAACATGGCCAGCAGCATCGAGGACTGCGTCCAGCGCGGCCACAACTACGCCATCGTGGACGAGGTCGACTCGATCCTCATCGACGAGGCCCGGACCCCGCTGATCATCAGCGGGCCCACCCAGGACGAGGTCCGCTGGTACGCCGAGTTCGCCAAGCTCTCCCGCACCCTGGTCAAGGACGTCGACTACGAGGTCGACGAGAAAAAGCGGACGATCTCGGTGCTCGAACCCGGCATCACCAAGGTCGAGGACCACCTCGGCATCGAGAACCTCTACGAGTCGGTGAACACCCCGCTCATCTCCTTCCTCAACAACTCGATCAAGGCCAAGGAGCTCTTCCGCAACGACAAGGAGTACGTCGTCATGCAGGGCGAGGTGCTCATCGTCGACGAGCACACCGGCCGCATGCTCGCCGGCCGCCGCTACAACGACGGCCTGCACCAGGCGATCGAGGCCAAGGAGGGCGTGCAGGTCCGCGAGGAGTACCAAACGCTCGCGACCGTCACGCTGCAGAACTACTTCCGCATGTACGACAAGCTCTCCGGCATGACCGGTACGGCCATGACCGAGGCCTCGGAGTTCGACAAGATCTACAAGCTCGGCGTCGTCCCGATCCCGACCAACCTGCCGATGGTGCGCAAGGACCAGCCCGACCTCGTCTACCGCACCGAGGAGGCCAAGTACGAGGCGGTCGTCAAGGACATCACCGAGCGGCACCGCAAGGGCCAGCCCGTCCTGGTCGGCACCGTGTCCGTGGAGAAGTCCGAGCTGCTCTCGGGGATGCTCAAGCAGCACAACGTGCCCCACAGCGTGCTCAACGCCAAGGTCCACGCCGACGAGGCGAAGGTCGTCGCGATGGCCGGCCACAAGGGTGCGGTCACCGTGGCCACCAACATGGCCGGACGCGGCACCGACATCATGCTGGGCGGCTCCGTCGAGTTCCTCGCCGACCAGAAGCTGCGCCAGGAGGGGCTGGACCCGGTCGAGCACAACGAGGAGTACGAGGCGGCCTGGCCGCGGGCACTCGAGGAGATCAAGGCCCAGGTCGCCCACGAGCACGAAGAGGTCCGTGAGCTCGGTGGGCTCTACGTGGTCGGCACCGAACGGCACGAGTCACGCCGCATCGACAACCAGCTGCGTGGTCGCTCCGGGCGCCAGGGCGACCCAGGAGAGTCGCGGTTCTACCTGTCGCTGCAGGACGAGCTGATGCGGCTCTTCAAGTCCGACTGGGTCGACCGGGTGCTCCAGGTGCTCAAGGTTCCCGACGACGTACCGATCGAGAACAAGCGGGTCACCGGCGCGATCGCCAATGCCCAGGGCCAGGTCGAGTCCCAGAACTTCGAGTCGCGCAAGAACGTGCTGAAGTACGACGACGTGATGAGCCGGCAGCGCGAGGTCATCTACGCCGAGCGGCGCCAGGTCCTCGAAGGGGCCGACCTGGAGGAGCAGACCCGGACCTTCATCGACGACGTGGTCACCGGTTACGTCATGGGCGCCACCGAGGAGTTCGCCGAGGAGTGGGACCTCGAGGCGCTGTGGACGGCGCTCGGCCAGATCTGGCCGGTCTCCATCGACCGTGCGGTCCTGGAGAAGGAGGCGGGCGGCCGAGCCAACCTGGACCGCCAGGAGCTGATCGATGCGCTCAAGCTCGACGCGCACGCGGCCTACGACCGGCGCGAGGCCGAGGTCGGCGCCGAGGTGATGCGCGAGCTGGAGCGTCAGGTCATTCTCTCGGTGCTCGACCGCAAGTGGCGCGAGCACCTCTACGAGATGGACTACCTGCGCGAGGGCATCTACCTGCGGGCCTACAGCCAGCGCGACCCGCTCGTCGAGTACCAGCGCGAGGGCTTCGAGATGTTCGCCGCGATGATGGACTCCATCAAGGAGGAGGCCGTCGGCTTCCTGTTCAACCTGGAGGTCCAGGTCGAGGAGGAGCCCGAGGAGTTCCACTTCCACCCCGACGGCACCCGCCACGCGGGCCCGATGCACGAGGGCGCGCTCGCCGAGCCGCCGGTCGCGGTCGGCGTCGACGGGGCGGACCTCACCGCCATCTCGTCCGCGCTCAAGGCGGCCTCGCCCCAGATCCGGGCGAAGGGCCTCGACGCGCCGAAGCGCCCGCAGCAGCTGGCCTACACCGCCCCCGACGAGCAGGGCGGCGAGGCGGTCAAGGCCGCCCCGACCACGGCGACGGACGACCCGTACGCCGGCGTCGGTCGCAACGAGCAGTGCCCGTGCGGCTCCGGCAAGAAGTTCAAGCAGTGCCACGGTCGTCCGGGCGGCCCCACCGGCCTG
>JBJMIQ010000058.1:0-9064 GCA_045806805.1 Nocardioides sp.
CATCCCGGCGACGACGTCCCGGAGCACCGCGAGCACGTCCCGGTGGTCGTCGATGAACCCGAGCTCGACGTCGAGGGAGACGGACTCGGCGAGGTGCCGCACCGTGTCGTGCGGCTCGGCGCGGAAGACCGGTCCGACCTCGTAGACCCGTTCGAAGACGCCCACCAGCTGCTGCTTGTAGAACTGCGGGCTCTGGGCGAGGTACGCCGGCCGGCCGAAGTAGTCGACCTCGAAGACGTTGGCTCCCGACTCGGTCGCCGACGCGACGAACTTGGGGGTCTGGACCTCGGTGAACCCGGCGGCGTCCAGGGTCTCGCGGAAGCCGCGGAGGGTGGCCGCGGCGAGCTCCCACTTCGCGCGCTGGGCGGGGTGCCGCCACGTCACCGGCGCGCGGTCGAGCATGGTGGAGAGGCTCGCCTTGAGGGTGGGGCGCCACAGCTCGACGGGCGGCGTGGCAGCGGGCTCGGTCAGCGGAGTGATCACCGGCTCGGTCAGCTCGACCCCGCCGGGGGCCTGGGCGTTGGCTGTGGCGACACCGACCACGTCGACCGTCGTCTCCTCCGGCGGCACCTCCCCTCCCCGCACCACGACCTGGGCCAGGCCGCTGCGGTCGCGGACGACGAGGAAGGTCACCGTCGCCAGCTCGCGCCGGCGGTGCACCCAGCCCTGAAGTCGCACGGGTGAACCGGACGGGGTGGTCGCGAGGTCGGCGCACAGCGTGCGGACCTGGGTCGCCGGGTCTGTCTCAATCATCATTCACCTCCATGAGCGGAAGCCCTGGAGGTGTGGGCGGGGGCCAGATCGCGGTGCCACCACACCTTCGCCGAAGACCCCTGCCGATGGAGGGGGCGGCCTCTCGTCGGTACGCCGCACGCGCGGGGCACGCTTCACGAGGTTCGTCAGGCCCCACGTGCGCCAGCGAAATCGTAGCCGCAGATCCCCTGATCCGGGAATCGGATGCTCGCCCCGCCGACCGCGGGCACGGGCCGAAATGATGTGGCAGGGTGACGCGGTGAACTCTGGCGCGCCGATCCGATTGGTCGTCCACGTGGGCAGCCCCAAGACCGGCACCAGCTACCTGCAGACGGTGCTGCAGCAGGCGCAGCGCCGCCGCCCCTCCGCCGCGCCCGCTGATGTCGTGATGCTGCCCGCAGGTCGGCAGGACGCCTTCTGGCTGATGCAGGACGTACGCGGACGGCTCGACCCCGACCGGGACGCCGCGCGCGCGTTCGGAGCCCTGGACCGGTTCCGTGCCGACCTGGCTGCGCTGGTGCAGAAGAGAGAAGCCGCCCGGGTCCTTCTCTCCGAGGAGCAGCTCGGCGCCGCCACCCCGGAGCAGGTTCGCCGGCTGCTCGACCGCTGCGGTGACCCCGACGAGGTCGAGATCCATGTCGTCGTGACCAGCCGGGCGCTGAGTCGGTCGGTGCCGTCGTACTGGCAGCAACAGCTGCAGGTCGGCGCGCGCATCACCTTCGAGGACTACTGCGCCCAGGTTCGCGATCGTGAGGAGGGCTTCGGATCACGCTTCTGGCGAGCCTGGGACCCGACGTCGATCCGCGAGCGGTGGACCCCACTCGTTCCCCGGGAGCGTTTCCACGTCGTGACGGTGCCCCGCGGCGGCGCGCCGGACGAGCTTCTCCACCGGTTCTGCCGCGTGCTCGGTGTACCCGCGCCGGACCTCAAGGGGACCGACCGGCCCCGCAACCCCTCGCTCGGCTGGGCGCAGGCCGAGGTGCTGCGGCAGGTCAACACCGCGCTGCCCGAGCGGCTGCGGCACCGCCGGGCCTACCGCGTGGACGGAAAGCAGTGGCTCGGCCTCACCCATCTCGCCGCGCAGAAAGGTGACCGGATCGCCCTGCCGCTGGCGTGGCAGGACTGGTGCGCCGACCAGACCGCGCGCGTCGTTGCCGGACTGTCGGACGTCGACGTGGTCGGCGACCTCGCCGACCTGCGGGTCGAGGCCGAGGACTTCGTGTCCGAGGAGCTCGTCCCCGACCAGGTCGCCCTGACGCAGTCGGCAGTCGAAGCGCTCGCGTCCATCGTGGTGGAGCGGGCCGACGCACGTACCGCCCGGAAGGTTGTTGACGCGCGGCCGGAGCGATGGACCCGTGGTGCCGTCCGGCGGGCCCGCGTCGCGGCCCGAAAGCTGCGGCGTGCCCTCACGGGGTCCGGCCTTCGCGGACGGCGCGGTGACCCCGGATCGGATCCGGGTTCGTCCTAGCCTGACAGCGTGCTGGTCCACCTTCGCCTGACCGTCCCGGACGACCTCACCGAGCGGGTGAGTGAGCTGCTGATCCGTCACGAGTGCACCACCAACGTGACCATCCAGCCGGGTGTGTTCAGCAAGCCGGCAGGAGACCTGGTCGAGTGTGATGTCGCCCGCGAGGAGGCGGGCTCGCTGCTGCGGATGCTGGAGGATCTCGAGCTCGACGAGCGTGGCGCGATCGTGATCGAGACCCCGACCGGCACGCCGTTCCGGGAGGCGCGCCGACTGGAGAGGGTGGCGCCCGGCCATCCCGATGACGCGGTGATCTGGGAGGAGGTCGAGGCCCAGGCCTATGCCGGCGCGGTGGCCACCGTGTCGTACCTGATCTTCCTGGTGCTGGCGGTGATCCTGGCGGCGATCGCCGTGCTCACCGACTCGGCGATCCTCGTGGTCGGGGCCATGGTCGTCGGGCCGGAGTTCGCCGCGGTGGCCGCGGCATCTGCGGGGATCGTCCTCCTGCGCTGGAGGCTGGTCGGTCGCAGCCTCCGGCTGCTGGGGACGTCGTTTCCCTTCGCCGTCGGGGTGGTGACCGTGCTTGCCCTGCTCTGCCGGGTGGTCGGGTGGATCACCCCCGAGATGGTGGCCGCGTCACGACCCAACACCGACTTCATCTGGCACCCCCAGCAGTGGTCGCTCATCGTGGCGCTGGTCGCCGGCGCGGCCGGGGCGCTGGCCCTGGCGATCCAGAAGACCGCAACCATGGTCGGCGTCTTCATCAGCGTCACGACCGTGCCTGCGGCCGGCAACCTTGCGCTCGGGCTGGCCGTGTGGAACCCGGAGGAGATCAGGGGGTCCCTCGCCCAGCTCGGCATCAACATCGCCGGCATGATCATTTCCGGCACGGTGCTGCTGCTCGTCGTCCGCACGTCGTGGCCGTGGATCATGACCCACACCGAACGGCTGCTCGGCCAGCGGCCATGGCGGGTCAGTGAGGAGGCGTGAGGTAGCGCGCGGTGTGGTGCGTGCGGAACCCGAGCCCCTCGTAGAGCCCGATCGCGGCAGCGTTGTGGGTCTCCACGTGCAGCCAGGCCGTCGTCGCGCCCAGGCTGGCTGCCCAGTCGAGCAGCTCGACGATGACGCCCGTGGCCAGCCCGCGGCGACGGTGGTCGGGATGGACCTCCACGGTGTGGAGCCCGACCCAGTCGCCGTCCAGCGCGGCGCGGCCGCGCGCGTGATTCGCGATCTCGGCCTCCGCACGAGCGGGTTGTGCACCTGACGGTGCGTCGGAGCGCACCGTGAGGCCCACGACCCCTTCCTCCGGGCGCGTCGGCGCGCGGCGGAGCACCTGGGCCACGGAACCGATCATGAAGTGGTTGTCCTTGTCGGAAACCGGCACCCAGCCGCCGCCGACCAGGCCGGCTTCCTCGGGTGATCCGATCTCCACCTGGGCGAGGGCGGGACGGTCCCGCTCGCCGTAGAACTCCCGGATCACCGAGACGGCATCGGTGAGCGCTACTCCGGGCTCGCCCATCGCCAGAACCGAGTTGGCCCGCCGCCGCAGCCGGCCGTCGTACGGCGGCGCGGCCCGGAGCAACCAGCCGCCCAGAGAGCGCGTCTCGACGTCCGGCCACAGCGACAGCACGTGCAGCTCGGCATCGTACGGCGAGATCCGGCGCCGGACCGAAGGCCGTGGCGGGACCGGTCTGCCGGAGACGATGTCGGCCAGCATGATCTCCACTGCTTCACCCGCCTCCGGCACCACCACACAGCGTCCGTCCCCCCACGCGGTGCACATGCCGAGCAGGTCGGTCATGGCCGGACCTCCGGACGGGCCGGTCTGACCGCGGAGCAGGCGGCGGACCACGACCCGCTGGCCGACCACGTGGGGGCCCAGTCGGTGGGCGTCGGGAGAGGCCTGCACGGGGGGATACTAGGCTGACGTCGAACACTGAACGCGTCTTGCCTTGCGAAGATCCAGGAGGAACTGGTGACCTACGTCATCGCCCAGCCGTGCGTCGACCTCAAGGACCGCGCGTGTGTCGACGAATGCCCGGTCGACTGCATCTACGAGGGCAAGCGCATGCTCTACATCCACCCCGACGAGTGCGTGGACTGCGGTGCCTGCGAGCCGGTGTGTCCCGTCGAGGCGATCTTCTACGAGGACGACACCCCGGAGGAGTGGAAGGACTACTACGACGCCAACGTCCACTTCTTCGACGACCTCGGCTCGCCGGGCGGCGCCGCCAAGATGGGTGAGATCGACAAGGACCACCCGCTGATCGAGGCGTTGCCGCCGCAAGAGCACGACGAGTGACCTTCGTTGGTGGGGGAGGCGCGCCAGCGCCGTCTCGAAACCAAGGTCTCGCAACGGCTGCCTGACTTTCCCTGGGACCACCTGGCGGCAGCAGCCGCGCGGGCTCGTGCGCACCCGGACGGCCTCGTCGACCTCTCCGTCGGCACTCCGGTCGATCCGACGCCGGTCGTCATCCAGGAGGCGCTGCGGTCGGCCGCCGACGCACCTGGCTACCCGCTGACCATCGGGCGGGTGGAGACCCGGCAGGCGGCCATCGACTGGCTCGCTCGTCGCCACGGCGTGCGCGGCCTCGGCCTGGACGCGGTGCTGCCCGTGATCGGGTCCAAGGAGCTGATCGCCTCGCTGCCCGGCCACCTCGGGGTCGGCGCCGGCCACCTGGTCGTTCACCCGGCCCTCGCCTATCCGACGTACGAGGTCGGTACCGCACTCTGCGGTGCACGCTCCATGGCAACCGACTCGCTGACCGCGCTCGGCCCTGAGGTCCCGGCCCTGCTGTGGCTCAACTCCCCGTCGAACCCGACCGGGCGCGTGCTGCCGGCCTCGCACCTGCGCAAGGTCGTCGACTGGTGCCGCGAGCGTGGCACCCTGCTGGTCTCCGACGAGTGCTACCTGGAGCTCACCTGGGAGGACGATCCGGCCGTCTCGGTGCTCCACCCGGACGTGTGCGGCGGATCGCACGAGGGAATCCTGGCCGTGCACTCGTTGTCCAAGCGTTCCAATCTCGCCGGCTATCGCTGCGCCTTCGTCGCCGGTGATCCCGCCCTGGTCGGGGAGCTGCTCGCGGTACGCAAGAACCTCGGACTGATGATGCCCGCGCCCCAGCAGGCGGCGATGATGGCCGCGCTCGAAGCGGACGAGGACGCCGCCGAGCAGCACGCGCGGTACCGCGCCCGCCGGGCCAAGCTGCGCGATGCGCTGATGGCAGCGGGGTTCCGGATCGACCACTCCGAGGGATCCCTCTACCTCTGGGCCAGCCGGGATGAGGACTGCTGGGAGACCGTCTCCTGGCTCGCGGAACGCGGGATCCTGGCCGCGCCCGGGGCGTTCTACGCACCCGTGGGCTCGCCCGCCGGCGCCCGGCACGTCCGGGTCGCCTTCACCGCCAGCGACGAGAGGATCGACGCCGCAGTCGCCCGGCTGGCACCGTAGTCGTCATGGACGACCAGATTGTGGTGAACGGGCCGTCGGGCCCGATCGGCGCCATCGACTGGGGCGGCCACGGCGATCCGCTCCTCCTCGTTCACGGCGGGGGGACCAACGCCGCCCAATGGGCCCCGGTCGTGCCGCACCTGCAGGGGTATCGCTGCGTCTCCTTCGACCTCCCCGCACACGGGCGGACCCCCGCGCCGAGGACGAGGCCGTACTTCCCGCTCTGGCTCGAGATCATGGACTCGGTCATCGCGCACTTCGGCCTGCCCCACGAGCGGCTGGCGCTCGTGGGCGGATCCTTCGGCGGCGCGCTCGCGGTCTGGTACGCCGGCCGACGTCCCGGGTTCCGCGCCGTGATCGCGATCGACGCGGCCCCCGCCGCCGTTTTCGCCGCCTCACCCATGCGCCCGCAGCCGCGCACGGCTGAGGAGTACCGGGCCGAGGGGTGGGGCTGGACGGGCGACCAGGCGGGTTACGAGGCCAACGTCGCGGAGATGGTCGCGGACGGGTGCCCCCAGCACTGCGCGCGTCGCAAGCACGTGCTGCTTGCCGATGGCCGCTACCAGGTGAGACCCACCGCGGAGGACCTCGAGGTGCTCGGAACCCCCGATCCGGAGAACCCGTTGATGGAGATGGAGGGGGCGATGTACGGCGAGCTGGACTGCCCCACGCTCCTGGTCTACGGCAGCGAGGGCATGGCAGCCCACGACCGGGAGTACGTCGACGCGATGCCCGACCGGTTCCCGATGGTGTCGGTCACCTGGGTGGAGGGCCCCCACGACCTGGACTGGGTCCGACCCGAGCTGATGGCCGAGCTGACCAAGAGCTTCCTCGCCCCGCTCTCTCGCTAGTCCGGAACGGTTGACAGGATTCCAGGACCCAAAATCCTGCAGAACGTTCCGGACTATCCGCGCGGTTCAGTCGAGGACGTCGAGGTGGACGTGGTCCCGGTGCTCGAGGATGGCCGGGTCTCCTGAGCGCTCGGGCGGGACGTAGTCGCGCCAGCCGTCGTCCGAGCGGGACCCTGCGGTCCAGATCCGGTCGTCGAAGATGACGTTCTGGATGGCAAGCCTCTCGGACTGGGCCACGAGGTACTGGGCGATCGCCCAGCCGCGCTGCCGGTTCTCGGGCGAGACCGGGCGCACGAAGATGTCGATCGCCCGCCCGTCATAGTGGGTCGAGCCCGGCTGGTGCCCGTCGCGCACCCCGCCCGGTGCGAACCCACCGAGTGACAACTCGCCGAACGCGGCGCCGAGGTCTCGCCGCACGACGTCCGCGCGGCGGGTGAGGCCGGTGTCGAGGAGCCGGTCCGGTGCCGTGTCGGCGTCGTCGTCGACCGTGCAGGTGAACGCGCGGGGAGAGTTGCCGGTCAGCGCGGACGCGAGGGTGCGGGCATCGGCCTCGTGCTCGGCATAGGCCTCGGGGAAGGCGGACCGCTGGACCAGCTGGGCGGCCTCGGTGATCCGCATCGACTCGTAGCCGTCGATCTTCGTCAGCTCGTCGTAGAACTTGTTGATCGAGTAGTAGGGGTTCAGGATCTGCTGTGCCGTGCCCCAGCCCTGGGACGGCCGCTGCTGGAACAGGCCGAGGGAGTCACGGTCACCGTGCTCGACGTTGTAGAGCTTCGACTCCTGGGCCGAGGTGGCGATGGCGATGCTCGCGGCCCGCGCGGGCATCCCTCGCTGCACCGAGATCGCGGCCATGAGCGAGACGTTCTCCGCCTGCTCCAGCGTCAGCGACACCGAGTGGCCGCCGGCGTGTGCCTCGCATCCCTCGCTGGAGAGCAGCGGGCCCACCTTGTCGAAAGCCGTCACGCCCACCACCACCGCGAGCATGGCAAGGGCGAGGACCGCCAGTCCGATCACCCATCGCTTCAGCACCAGTGAGGGTCAGTTCGCGTGCAGGTCTGCGTTGAGGGCGATCCCATCGCTGTGCCACGGGACGGCCTCGATGGCGCCGGTCACCGAGTTTCGGCGGAACAGCACGTTGCTGGCGCCGGAGAGCTCGGCGGCCTTGATCACCTTCGGCTTGCCGTCCATGTCGGACACGGTCACCTTGGTGCCGGCTGTGACGTAGCAGCCGGCCTCGACGACGCAGTCGTTGCCGAGCGAGATGCCGATGCCGGAGTTGGCCCCGAGCAGGCAGCGCTCGCCGATGGAGATGACGGCGGTGCCACCACCGGAGAGGGTGCCCATGATCGAGGCGCCGCCACCCACGTCGGACCCGTCGCCCACCAGCACGCCGGCGGAGATCCGGCCCTCGACCATCGACGCCCCGAGCGTGCCGGCGTTGTAGTTCACGAAGCCCTCGTGCATCACTGTCGTCCCCTCGGCGAGGTGCGCGCCGAGGCGAACTCGGTCGGCGTCGGCGATACGGACGCCGGTCGGCAGCACGTAGACGACCAATCGGGGGACCTTGTCGACGCCGAAGACCGTGACGTGGTGGCCGGCGGCCCGGAGCCGGGCCCGCGTGGCCTCGAAGCCCGCGACGGCACAGGGGCCGAGGTTGGTCCACACCACGTTGGTGAGCAGCCCGAAGATGCCGTCCATCGAGATGCTGTGCGGCACGCACTGCCGGGTCGAGATCAGGTGCAGCCGCAGCCACACGTCCTGGGTGCTTGCTGGGGCGGCTGACAGGTCGTCGACCTCTACCTTGACCACCTCGCGGACCACGTCGCGCGCGTCGTCCTTCCCGGCGAGCGCGGTCAGCTCCTCCGGCTCGGGCGTGTCGGCCGGCGCCTCACCGAGCGCGGGGGACGGGAACCAGACGTCGAGGACGCTTCCCGCCGAGTCGAGCGTGGCGAGGCCGAAGCCCCAGGCCTTCGTGGCAGTCCGAGTCACGTGACAACTCTACGGACGCGCCCCGCCGGTTCACTGACCGGTGCGGCCGTCGATGCACTCGCGGAGGAGGTCGAGGTGGCCACAGTGGCGGGCGTACTCCTCGATCATGTGCACGACGATGTCGCGGACCTCGCTCGGCTCGCCGTGGACGTCGACGACGGCGTCGAGGTCGGCGCGCTCGAGCACCCCGCGCGCATAGGCCACCTCGCCTTGCCAAATGTTCCAGGCATCTTCGACGAGAGACTGGTCGACCGCCGCCTCGTCGAAGTCGAAGCCCCCGTCCTCGTCCTGGAAGAGGCGCGGAACGTCCATCCGGGCCTCGATCACACGTCGGAACCAGCTCTGCTCCACGCGCGCCATGTGTCGCACCATCCCGAGCGGCGACATCGTCGACGGCGGGACCGACCGGGTGGCCATCTGCTCTGCCGTCAGCCCGTCGCACTTGAGCTCCAGCGTGGTCCGGTAGTGCTCGAGGTAGCCGACCAGACACTCGCGCTCGCCCCGCATCGGTCCGGCCTGCATGCGGGGGTCCTGGTCGGCGGGCAGCCACATGTC
>JBJMIQ010000059.1:0-22390 GCA_045806805.1 Nocardioides sp.
AACGACTCCACATCCAACAGCTCACGCTGCCGATCCGACTCACCCTGCATGGACCAAGGATTTCAGAGCGACACCATCAGCCCCATCCGCCACGCGGATTGTTCAGCAGCCTCCTAGGCGTAGCGCACGGTGCGCTGCGACGAGGTGAACCCGTAGAGACCGAGCCCGGCCTCCTCGGCCAGGCGCACGGCCAGACTCGTGGGCGCGCCGACCGCCACCAGCGTGCCGACGCCCGCGGCCACCGCCTTCTGCACCAGCTCGAACCCGGCCCGGCCGCTCACGACGAGGCAGGCCTCGGCCGGGGGGAGCCCGGCCAGCACCCGTGACCCGGTGACCTTGTCGACCGCGTTGTGCCTCCCCACGTCCTCGCGACACACCAGCAGGTCACCCTCCGCGGTGGCCAATCCGGCGGCGTGTACCCCGCCGGTGCGGGAGAACACCTGCTGTCGTTCCCGGAGGGCTCGGGGGAGCCGGCGCACCACGGCGGGAGCGGGGCGTGGCCCCGACCAGGGGCTGGCCCGGGGTACGTCGAGCGCCTCCGCGACGGAGTCCTTGCCGCACACCCCGCACGCCGACGACCCCGACGAGTGGCCGGTGTGCCGCTGGCCGGCATCCCTGAGCGGAGGAGCGGACAGGGTCACGGTCACGACGTTGAACTCCTCCTCGGGTTCGAGCTCGGCGTCGACGCAGTAGGCGACTCCCTGGATCGAGCCCGGTCCGGCGATGCCCTCGTGCACCAGCCAACCAGCGGCGAGCTCGAAGTCGTGGCCCGGCGTCCGCATGGTGACCCAGACCCGGTGGGCAGGCTCACCGGGCCAGGCCAACCGGATCTCGAGCGGCTCTTCGGTCGCGAGCCGGTCCTCGTGCTGGACCTCACGGTCCGCGGTCAGCTCGCGCACCGAGACCCGGACCGTCGGCCCGGGCCGACGCGCACGGTCGCTGCTGGTGGTCACTCCGACACCCTAGAAGTGAAACGCCGAAATGCCTCATGCCTGCGGCCATCAAGTCCACCATCACGAAGGCCCGGGTTTCCCCGGGTCGTCGTGCTCGGGAGGGTGCCGCGAATCACGTCGGCGGGGATGCGGAGCCACGACGCGGGGGCCCTAGGATGTAAGAGTCACCTAAGCGATATCAGCCATTACACCTAGATGCGGCCCGGAGTCCCGGGCCGAGAGGATGAAGCTCCATGAACACGCAGTTGCACCTGGCCGCCGGAATCGTCCAAGGACGAGTTCACACCGATCAGGACCCAGTGCTGCTGCGCACCGTGGAGCTCGCCCGGAAGCAGTCGCGTCGCGACCGCCGGGGAAAGCGCCGGCTTCGGTCCCGCTGATCCCGGGGGAGCGGTCTGGCAGGCTGGCCCGCATGGATCCCGAGACTCTCCGCAGCATCGACCTCACCCGCAGCGGCGAGGGCAGCTACCAGGCCACCAACCGGCGCGGGGGAGTGCTCCCGGTCGGATCCGGCGAGGGCAGCGACTTCACCCCCGTGGAGCTCCTGCTGGTCGCCATCGCCGGCTGCAGCGCGATCGACGTCGACCTGATCACCGGCAAGCGGGCCACCGCCGAGAAGTTCGACGTACACACCGAGGGACACAAGGTCCGCGACGAGCACGGCAACCACCTGGTGGGCCTCAAGGTCACCTTCGACGTCACCTTCCCGGAGGGGGAGGGTGGCGATCGGGCCCGGGAGATGATGCCCCGGGCGCTGCAGCAGACCCGCGACCGGCTCTGCACGGTGGGGCGCACGGTCGCCATCGGCGAGCCCATCGAGTACGTCGAGGCGTGAGCATGTCGGTCGACGTCACCGTCGAGACTCGGATCGAGCGACCCGTTGCCGAGGTCGCCGCGTTCGCCGGCGATCCGGGCAACGCCCCGTCGTGGTACGTCAACATCGAGTCGGTGCGCTGGCAGACCCCGCCGCCGACCCAGGTCGGGTCCAGGATGGACTTCGTGGCCTCGTTCCTCGGACGGCGGATCGAGTACACCTACGAGGTGGCCGAGCTGGTGCCGGGCGAGCGGCTGGTCATGCGCACCGCCCAGGGCCCGTTCCCGATGCAGACGACCTACACCTGGGAACCGGCGGACGGCGGCACCCGGATGACGCTGCGCAACAATGGTGCCCCGAGCGGCTTCGCCCGGGTCGCCGCTCCGGTGATGGCGCTGGCGATGCGGCGGGCGATGACCAAGGATCTCGCGGCCCTCAAGCGGAGGCTCGAGAGCTGATGCGCCGGCCCCGCCGGCGGCCTCCGTGGACCGCGGTACCCCGCCAGGACGGCCGCACGATCGTGGTCACCGGCGCCACCAGCGGCATCGGGCTGCAGACCACCCGGATCCTGACCGCCTTCGGGGCCCACGTCGTGCTGGCGGTGCGCAACCCCGAGAAGGGAGCGGCGGTCGCCCGTGAGCTCAGCGGCAGCACGGAGGTACGACGTCTCGACGTGTCGGACCTGGCCTCGGTGCGGTCGTTCGCGGAGGAGACCGGTCGGATCGACGTCCTGGTCAACAACGCCGGGATCATGGCGGTCCCGCTCGCGCGGACCACCGACGGCTTCGAGAGCCAGCTGGCCACCAACCACCTCGGACACTTCGCCCTGACCAACCTGCTGCTGCCGAACCTGAATGACCGGGTCGTCGTCATCGGCTCGGCCGCCCACCGATCGGGCAGCCTCGACCTCGACGACCTGAACTGGGAGCACCGGCCCTACCGGCCCTATGCCGCCTACGCGCAGTCCAAGCTGGCCAACCTGCTGTTCCTGGCCGAGCTGCAGCGGCGGCTCACCGCGTCCGGATCGACCCTGCGGGCCACGGGTGCCCACCCCGGATACACCTCGACGGCCATCATGGCCGGCACCAGCAGCCGGATGTTCACCAGGATCTCCGACCTGGGCAACCGGCTGATCGGGATGCCGGCGTGGCAAGGCGCGCTGGCCACCGTCTATGCGGCGACGATGGACCTGCCCGGCAACAGCTACGTCGGGCCCCACGGACCGGGGGAGATGCTGGGCTGGCCGACCCTCGTCGGCCGCAGCGCCGCCGCCAGCGACCCCGACGCCGGCAAGCAGCTGTGGGCGCGTTCGGAGGCACTGACCGGCACGGCCTTCCCCCTGTGATCCACGTCAGTTCTGGGTGACCGACTCGATCTGTACCTCCTCCTTGGGAGGGCCGTCCGGGGCACCGTTCGCGGTGCCCTTGCTGGCCACCGCGTCGAGCACCTTGAGGCCGTCGTCATCGATCGAGCCGAAGACGGTGTAGCTCGGCGGGAGCTGCGTGTCCTTGTAGACCATGAAGAACTGCGAGCCGTTGGTGTCGGGCCCGGCGTTGGCCATCGCCAGCGTGCCGCCGCCGTACTTCTCGTCGCCACTCAGCTCGTCGGGGAACGAGTAGCCCGGGCCGCCGGCACCGCTGCCGCTCGGGTCGCCACACTGCAGCACGTAGATGCCCGCCGTCGTCAGCCGGTGGCAGGGGGTGTCGTCGTAGTAGCCCTGGTCGGCGAGGGACAGGAACGAGTTGACGGTGCACGGCGCCGCCGCTGCGTCCAGCGTGGCTCCGATCTCGCCCGCGCTGGTCGAAATGGTGACGTCGACGTCGCCGGTCGCGGTCGCCTCAGCGGGAGGTGGGTCGACCGCCTTGGCCGGGGCGCTCCCCTCCTTGGTGTACTCGCAGGTGGTCCCGCCTCCACCTGCGCCGCCGGAGTCGCCAGCGGTGTCGGCGCTGTCGTCACCGCAGGAGCCGAGGACGGCCGCGCACAGAACGGCGATCAGGACAGGGGAGAGTCGAGCGCGCATGCGGGCGATCCTAGGAGGCCGGATCAACCGTTCTGGCCGCGGGCGACCACGGGCCACACCGTGAGCACTCCGGCGTCGTCGACGTGCAACGCGTCCGCGAGGTTCACGGCGTTGCACACGTGGTTGGGGACGACGTCGACCCGGCTGCCGATCGCAGGCAGGGGAGCGTCGCCCAGGTCGGCCACGGCATGGTGCTCGGAGAGCAGGACAATCCGCGCCTCCGGGTGCTCGAGCAGGCGGCCGTAGCCGGTCGCCCACGTGGCACGGTCCGCGCCCAGTGCCTTGCTTCCCGCATCCAGCACGAGCCGGCCGCCGGAGTGGCTGACGACGGTCGCGCGGCAGGTCAGGGCGATGTCGTCGGGGGACATGGACCCGAGCTCCCACTGCTGGGCGTCACCGAACACGTAGACCCCCGGCCGGAGCTCGGTGAGGACGTCGGTGTCGGCACCCTCGAGACTGGGCGTCGAGCCGCCGCTCACCACGGTCGGCTCCATCCCGGCCGCCCGCAGCGACTCGGCTGCCTCGCTGAGGCTCTCCGCCTCGTCGACGGCGGCCTGGCCCACCTGGCCGGGCGCATAGCTGTGCCCCGGGAACGTGAACACACCACAGACATCCAGGCCGGCCCGCGCGGCGGTCTGGGCGAGAGACCCGGCCTCGTGCGGCGGGACGCCGCTGCGGTGATGGCCGCTGTCGATCTCCACCAGTGCGCGGACCCGGTGGCCGAGGTGCTTCCCCGCGGCTGCCGCACCCGTGGGCGAGTCCACCCCGATGGTCAGCGTGGTCATCTCGACCAGGTCGCGCATCCGGCGGGCCGAGACGTCGTCCAGCCACAGGGGATAGGCGATGAAGATGTCGTCGAACCCGTGGCGTGCGAAGGTTTCGGCTTCACCCAGGGTCGCGACAGTGATGCCGACAGCACCCGCCGCCAGCTGCAGCCGGGCCACCTCGACGCACTTGTGGGTCTTCACGTGCGGACGCAGCCCGACGTGGGCGGATTCGGCCCGTTCGGCCGTACGGCGGATGTTGTGCCGCATCCGCACGGGGTCGACCTTCAGGTAGGGCGTCGATGGTTCCTCGAAGGGGAGGGTCGTCGACATGCCGCCACGGTAGGCGATCCGACCGGGGGCGGTCCGGCGTCAGAGCCGTAGCGCCTCCCGGAGCCCAGCCGAGTCCGAGACGGTGACGGTGACGGCCGGGTGGCGGATGAACCCGACCCAGTCGATGGCCGGCACCGGCTCGGCGAAGCGCAGGCAGAGGCCCCGGTCGCCGTTGGTCGCGAAGGTGATGCCGCGGTCCGCGAAGGAGAGGTGCGCCGGACCTGCGGTCTTCAGGTACGCGAAGTCGGAGGTCTCGACCGCCTCGAGGATGTTCGGGACCGGGGTCCTCAGCGACCAGGGGCCGAATCGGACCGACAGGGTGGCACCGTCCACCTCGACCCACGCCGTCCGCGGCGTGACGCCGAACGCGAGCGCCGGCAGCCGGTAGCTGTCGGCGAAGGCGAAGTCGAACCGGCGGATGCTCAGGAGAGCACGTCCGTCACCTGTACGGCGCCGTGCCGTGACTCGATGGCGTCGGCCAGCTTGGTGATGTCCGTGTCGTCGACCTCGACGCCGGCCTGGGTGAACCCGTCTCGCAGCTCTGCCTCGACGGTGCCCTCCGGTGCGCCGTCCTGCCAGGAGGTCACCCGGTCGACGACTGCCTGCATGGCCTCGGTCTTCTCCTCAGTCATGGGGCCGCCGTACCCCGGGGAGGGGGGATCTGAACCCCGGATGTGACCCCGTCTAGGTGAGTTGACATAATGTCACTTATCGGCGATATGCACGGACCGGCACACAGGACTGACCCATCGATGCCATTGGATACCCTCCCGCCGTGGATCACCTGCTCGACACCCCAACGACGTCGACAGAGCCAGTCGAGCTGGTGCGACGTTGCGGTGATGTCGTTCAGGAGTTCGATCATCGGTCCCAAGGCTCCGGAAATGTCTCCTGGCTCGTCCAGACGCCGAGATCCCGGTACTTCGTCAAGACCGCAGGTCGCCCAGGACCTCCCCCTCCTGGGGCGCCGACGCCGTACTTCGACCACGCCGGCCGAGTGGCTCTCCTGCGCAACGCTGTGGCGATCGCCGAGTCATGTGATCACACCGCGCTCCCACGACTGCTCAACGTGATCGAGTCCCCGCTGGGGCCCGCGCTGGTGTACGAAGCCGTCGATGGAGAGCTCGTTGGCACTGCGCGCGCCAACAGATCCGATCCCACGACGGCGTACCGGCGGTTTGCCCGGCTGTCTGCTGACGACATGCTCGGCGTGTTCGACACCCTCATCGACCTCCACGCGTCGCTCGCTCACGACGATTGGGTCGCCGTCGACCTGTACGACGGTTGCCTGATCGTGGACTTCTCGACTGCCGCACTCAAGGTGGTCGACCTGGATTCCTATCGGCGGGGAGCCACGACCAACGACATGGGCCGGATGTTCGGCGCAACACGGTTCATGGCGCCGGAGGAGTTCTCCCTGGGCGCACCGATCGATCAGCGAACGACGGTGTTCACCCTCGGTCGGCTCATCCGCCATTTCGGAACCCGCCTGAGCGAAGAGCTTGAAGACTTCTGCGGACCACCCGCGCTCGCATCCATCGTTGGGCAGGCGACCAGCCCCGACCGCGGCGACAGGTACGTGGACGTGGCCGAATTCGCCGGCGAGTGGGTTCGGGCCCGCAGGCGTTGACCTACTCACTGCGGCAAGCCTTCTGACATTTTCGGAAACCCTTGTGCAACGTCGGGGTCGCTCGCCCAGCGGCGATCCTTCATGACCTCGCGCGAACGACCTGGCCGCACAGGAAGGATAGCCTGCGCCGCGTGTCCAAGCTGATCCTCGCCGCCGCCGGCCCTCTCGACATCTCGCGCGCTGCACCGCTGCGGGACGAGCTGGGTCCCGCCGGGGTCAACGAGCTGCAGGTGAACATTCGCGACGAGACCGTGGCCGGCGCTCTGTCGCTCCAGCACCTCGAGCACCCGATCGAGACGGTGATCAGCGTGTCCGGTGGTGTCCAGAGCGAAGTTCTCCGGATCCTGTCGGCCCACATCGACGACGCAGCTGGCTGGGAGGTCGAGGAACGAACCCCCTTGCCACCCCCTCCCGTGCCGAGTGGGGTCCGGGCCGACGCGCTCGCCAACCTGGCGTTCCTCCGCAAGCCGCGGGAGCTGCCGTACGACGCCTGGTTGGAGCACTGGCAGGGCCCGCATACCCAGATAGCCATGGAGACCCAGGGCACGTTCGGCTATGTGCAGAACCGCGTGGTCCGGCGGCTGACCGCCGAGACCCCTCAGGTCGACGCGATCGTCGAGGAGCTGTTCCCCCTGGCCGCCGTCACCGACGTGCACGCGTTCTACGGCAGCGGGGGCGATGACGCCGAGCTGTCCCGGCGGATCACGAGGCTGATGGAGAGCGTCGCGTTGATGGGGGCAGACCGCGACATCGACCTCGTGCCCACCAGTCGTTACGTGTGGAGGCTGGGCGGTGCAGAAGGCTAGGAGACACGGCGAAGGCCTCCTGGTCGAGTCCCGGCGACGGGATGGTGACGCCCGCTGCGCGACCTGGCTGGCACGCAGCGGGCGTCACGCCGCCCCCGGTATCTGTCAGCGGGTGTCGGCATCTCCCTCGACGTCGATCTCTTCCTTGCGAACCTCCTCGGTCACCTGCCGCTCCTCGACCTCGGTCTCGGTGCCCAGGCGGACCCGCTCGACGGGTTCGGTGGTCTTCTCCACCACCGGGCGCTCCTCGTGCAGCACAACCTCGTGCTCTTCCTCGCTGATCTCCGGACCATCGGTGGCAGAGCCGACGTTGGCCTCGGTCACCGGCTCGGTCTCGACGACCGCGCGCTCCTTGCGCACGGGCACCGTGTGCGTCTCGTGCTCGGTGGTGACGTACTTGCGCAGCCGGGCGCGTCCACGCTCCTGCTCCGCGGTGCCGACGTTGACCCTCTCCTCGGACCTCGTCATGGCGTCGTCGGTCGTCGGCCCGGACGTGTCATAGCCCTCGGTCGCGACCGGCGCGTCCTAGCCGGTGCTCGCGGCGCCGGCTTCCATGCCGTAGTGGCGGTAGAGGCGCTGCTCCTCGGTCTCGTCGATGTGGCCGGCGTCCGGGGACACCTTCGGGGCGTCCTTCACCTGCTCCTTCGCGTAGGGGACGCTGAGCCGGTCCCCCTCGAAGCGCGCCTGTCCCAGCGGCACGAACGTCTCGTCGGTCCCGAAGAGGCCGGTGTTGACGCTGGCGAACTCGGGCTCGCCGGTGTGGTCGTCGAGATAGACCTGCCCGACCTTGCCCAGCTTCTCGCCGTCACTGCCGTAGGCGGTGCTGCCGATGACTTCCCTCAGTTGGTCCTGCGTGAGCACTATTTGCCCTCCCTCGTTGCTGACGTTGGTTCACTGATCGGTTGTCCGACCCTCCTGGGCCGGACAGGGGGTTACCTCTGGAAGCGGGGATCCGTGGCGCCGGTGCCCGCGGTGGCGTGGCTGCCGTTCCCGGCGCTCTGGAGCTCGCTGTCGGCCTGCTGAGCCTGGTCCTCGGCGCGGCGGCGTCCCTGGTCCATGTCCTGCTTGACCTGGTCCTTCTGCTCGCGACCCTTGCTGTAGGCGTCTTCGAGCATCCGCTCGGCCACGCCGCGGCCGCCCAGGCCGAAGGCCAGGGCGAGACCCAGCGCGAGGGCACCCATGGTCGCGGCGAACGCGATGCGGACGATCTCGGGCGCGATCTCGAGCTGCTCGAGGATCATGAACAGCGCGATCACCATGACCATGGCTGGGAGGACGGTGCCGGCGATCTTGCCGGTCGGGGTGTCCCCCATCAGCTTTGCGACACCGGCCGCGATGGCCCCGGAGATCAAGGCTGCCACGACGAAGATGGCGATCGCCGCGATCACGTTGGGCAGGTAGCTCAGCACCTGGTTCATGAACGTGGTGACGGCGGGGATCTTCAGCGCACCGATCGCGCTGAACAGGAAGAAGATGAAGATCAGCCAGAAGACCACCCGGGCGATCCCGTTGGCGGGGCTGGCGCCGGGCATGAACCGGTCGACGTACTTGTTGGCGTCCGAGTCGCGCAGGTGCCGGTCCACACCGACGTTCTGCAAGACCTTCCGGACGACGGCCTGCGCGATCTTGGCGACGATGAAGCCGATCGCCAACAGCACCAGGAAGCCGAGCAGGTTGGGCAGGTACGCGAAGAAGCCGTCGAAGGCCTCCTTGACGCTGTTACCGATATCCATGACGTAGTCCCTCTCTCGTACGTGTTACGTCGTTGGCAGCGCGAGTACCCGGGAGAATCTTTGTCAAACGTTGTCTGGACAAAGATTGGACAATGCTTGTCGACGTCTGCGCGGGGCAGGTCGGGGACGGCGCCTCAGACGGAGGTGTGGTGGAGCAGCTCGTCGAGCTGTGCTGTCGCCGCTCCGAGGCTGGCGGGCAGGGTCAGTACGCCGTCGGCCAGCCCCCCGGAATGCGCCCCACCGACCGCGACCAGGAGGTCGGGGCGCGCGGCCTGGAGTGCGCGGACCGTCGCCTCGGTCGCTGGGCGGTCCTCCTCCATCACGACGGCCAGCACGACGGCCTCGATCGGCCGCGCTTCCACTGCAGAGACCCAGCTGCGCGTCGGCAGGTCAGCCCCCACGTAGTGGACGTTCAACCCGCGGCGTTTCGCCGAGACGGCGAAGGCCAGTGCCCCGAGCTCGTGCTCGCTCCCGGGCGGAAGTCCGACCAGGACCGACGGTCCGCGGGAACGCGACCCGGCCGCCTCGAACGCCGCACTCAGGCGGCGCCGCACGGCCTCGCTGGCCAGGTGCTCGCCCGCCACGTCGATCTCCCCGCAGGCCCATCCCTCACCCAGCGCGATCAGGGCCGGGATCAACCAGTTCTCGGCCGCGAACTCGAACGAACCGGTCGCCAGTCCCCGGTCCAGGCTGTCTTCGAGGCCGAGTGAGTCCATGCTCGCCGCCGCCTTCAGGAAGTCCGCGAGTGCCTCGGCGCCGGTCGTCGGGCGGCGGTCGGGGTCCGCCCCCGCGGTCAGCTCGGTGGCGGCCACCGACTCGGCCTCGACCGTCCCCTCCGCGATCGCGCGAGCCGCCTCCGCCGGAGCCCATCCGGAGTCGACCAGCCTGCGCAGGCCGATGATGGCGGCGATGGCTGCCTTGTCGTAGACGCGGTACCCGGAGGCGTTGCGCGTGGGTCGCACCACGTCGTAGCGACGCTCCCACGCTCGGAGCGTGGCAGGCGCAACGCCGGTGAGGCGCGATGCCTGCTTGATCGTGTACAACGCGTCGCTCACCTCCGATGTGCCGGGCCGCCCCGGTCCATCGTGGCAGAGCGCGCCAGTCAGGTGCCGACGTAGGCCGCGAGGTGCTCCCCGGTGAGCGTGGACCGGGATTCCACGAGGTCGGCCGGCGTGCCCTCGAAGATGACCTGGCCGCCGTCGTGTCCGGCGCCGGGTCCGAGGTCGATGATCCAGTCGGCATGGGCCATGACGGCCTGGTGGTGCGCGATCACGATCACCGACAGGCCGTCGTCGACCAGCCGGTTCAGCAGGCCGAGCAGGTGCTCGACGTCGGCCAGGTGGAGGCCGGTGGTCGGCTCGTCGAGGACGAAGATGCCGCCCTTCTCACCGAGGTGGGTGGCCAGCTTGAGCCGCTGCCGCTCCCCGCCCGAGAGGGTCGTCAGCGGCTGGCCCAGACTGACATAACCAAGGCCGACGTCCACCAGCCGCTCGAGGATCTTGTGGGCCGCGGGCGTGCGTGCCGGTCCGTCGGCGAAGAACTCCGCGGCCTCCACGACCGACATCCCCAGCACCTCGGCGATGTTGCGGCCGCCCAGCGTGTACTCCAGGACCGAGGCCTGGAAGCGCTTCCCCTCGCACTCCTCGCAGGTGGACTCCACGGTCGCCATGACCCCCAGCTCGGTGAAGATGACACCCGCGCCCTTGCACGCAGGGCAGGCGCCCTCGGAGTTGGAACTGAAGAGCGCCGGCTTCACGTCGTTGGCCTTGGCGAAGGCCTTGCGGATCGGGTCGAGCACGCCGGTGTAGGTCGCCGGGTTGCTGCGCCGCGAGCCCTTGATCGCGCCCTGGTCGACCACCACCACGCCGTCGCGGTCGGCCACTGAGCCGTGGATCAGCGAGCTCTTGCCGGAGCCGGCCACGCCCGTGACCACGCAGAGCACCCCGAGCGGGATGTCGACGTCGACGTCCTTGAGGTTGTGCAGGGACGCCCCGCGGACCTCCAGCGCGCCGGTCGGGGTCCGCACCGACTTCTTCAGGCCCGCCCGGTCGTCGAAGTGCCTGCCGGTGGTGGTGTCGCTGCTCCGGAGCCCGTCCACCGTGCCCTGGAAGCACACCCTGCCGCCGCCGGTGCCCGCTCCGGGACCCAGATCGACGACATGGTCGGCGATCGCGATCGTCTCGGGCTTGTGCTCCACGACCAGCACGGTGTTGCCCTTGTCGCGCAGCTGGAACAGCAGCTCGTTCATCCGGTCGATGTCGTGGGGGTGCAGCCCGATCGTGGGCTCGTCGAAGACGTAGGTGACGTCGGTGAGCGAAGAGCCCAGATGGCGGATCATCTTGGTGCGCTGCGCCTCTCCCCCGGAGAGGGTTCCCGAAGGGCGCTCGAGCGAGAGGTAGCCCAACCCGATCTCCCCGAAGGAGTCGAGGAGGTACTGCAAGCCGGTGACCAGCGGCGCGACCGAGGGCTCGTCGAGGTCCCGGATCCACTCGGCGAGGTCGCTGATCTGCATCGAGCAGAGCTCGGCGATGTTCTTGCCGTTGACCTTCGACGACAGCGCTTCCTTGCTGAGGCGGGTGCCGTCGCAGTCGGGGCAGGTCGTGAAGGTCACCGCGCGCTCGACGAACCGGCGTACGTGGGGCTGCATGGCCTCGACGTCCTTGGTGAGCATCGACTTCTGGACCTTCGGGATGACCCCCTCGTAGGTCAGGTTGACGCCCTCGACCTTGATCTTCTCCGGCTCGCCGTAGAGCAGCTTCTTGAGGTCGCGCTGGCTGTACTTCACGATCGGCTTGTCCATGTCGAAGCCCGCGCCGCTGAAGATCCGGCCGTACCAGCCGTCCATGCTGTAGCCCGGCACCAGCAGGGCACCCTCGGCCAGCGACCTGGACTCGTCGTAGATCGCCGTCAGGTCGAAGTCGTTGATCGACCCCATCCCTTCGCACCGCGGGCACATGCCGCCCTGGTAGACCGCGTCGCGCACGATGGTCTTCGAGCCCTGGCCCTTGTCGGTCTTCATCACCCCGCTGGCGGTCCGGGTCGGGACGTTGAAGGCGAACGCCGTGGGTGGCCCGATGTGGGGCTCGCCGATCCGGCTGAACAGGATCCGCAGCATCGCGTTGGCGTCGGTGGCGGTGCCCACGGTCGAGCGCGGATTGGCACCCATCCGCTCCTGGTCGACGATGATCGCCGTGGTCAGGCCCTCCAGTACGTCGACCTCCGGACGGGACAGGGTCGGCATGAAGCCCTGGCCGAAGGCGCTGTAGGTCTCGGTGAGCATCCGCTGCGACTCCGCGGCGATCGTCTCGAACACCAGCGAGCTCTTCCCGGATCCGGACACGCCGGTGAACACCGTCAGCCGGCGCTTCGGGATCTCGACGCTCACGTCCTTGAGGTTGTTGACCCGCGCGCCGTGCACGCGGATCAGGTCGTGGTTGTCGGCCGCGTGCGCTGCCGGCGACCCGGCACTCTTCTGGGGCATGCCTGTGGTCGTCTCCTCGATCGATGGGCCGGGCTGGACTCAGTCCTCGGGAAGCTCCGCGAACTCCTTCTTGGTGTTCTTGTACCAGCCCATGCCCTTGATGGGGTGCTTCCACCTGCCCTTCATCTCGCGCAGCGCCGGCTCGTGCGCCGTGGAACCCTCGGCGACGGAATCGCGGAGGTGTCTGTCCTGCGCCTTGATCACGTCATCGGCAGTGTCTCCCCGCAGCTCCAGGTCGCAGGCTCCTCCGAGCTGTCGGCAGGTCATCGTCTTCATGGGTCCCTCTTCCTGTGGTGGTGGTCGGAGTCGGTCACGACACCTGATTGATGCGGAGCAGGTTGCCCGACGGGTCGCGGAAGGCGCAGTCGCGCACGCCGTAGGGCTGGTCGGTCGGCTCCTGGAGGACCTCGGCGCCGCTGGCCTCCAGCTTTCCGAAGACCCCGTCGAGGTCGTCGGTGGCCAGAGTGATGGCGGTGTAGCTCCCCTTGGCGATGAGCTCGAGGATGGTGCGGCGCTCGTCGTCGGTGACGCCGGGGTCGGTGGCCGGCGGGTGCAGGACGATGGAGGTCTCCGGCTGGTTGGCCGGCCCCACGGTGATCCAGCGCATCCCCTCGTATCCGACGTCATTGCGAACCTCGAAGCCGAGGGTGTCGCGATAGAAGGCCAGGGACGCCTCCGGGTCGGTCTGCGGGAGGAAGGCGTAGTGAATGGTGATGTTCATGCCGGTCACGCTAGTTGCGGCTAGGTGGCCCCCGCTTCTCCATTCCTGATCGATGTCGATCTGGTCGCTGTGGTCCGGATCGGCCGGGTCACCTGCTTCGCGTGGCAGGACGGCATCTCGGCCGACTCTCCGTCGTTCTGTGCCCGGTAGGTGCTCGGCGGAACCCCGACGAGCTCGGTGAAACGGGTGCTGAACGTGCCCAGCGAGGAGAAGCCGACGGTGTAGCAGACCTCGGTGACGCTGAGGTCACCACGGCGTAGCAGTGCCATGGCGCGCTCGATGCGCCGGGTCATGAGATATGCGTACGGCGACTCGCCGTAGGCACGGCGGAACTCGCGGCTCAGGTGACCGGCCGACATGTGCACGCCGCGGGCGAGGGCCTCGACGTCGAGCGGCTGCGCGTACTCGCGGTCGATCCGGTCGCGGACCCGGCGCAGCCGCGCGAGGTCGCGCAGGTGCTGCTCCTGGGCGGGTGCGGTGGCCACACGCGAAGCCTACGTCGCACCGCGTGCGGGATGGCGGGGCATGTCCGGCCGCGGAAACGGCCGGTGAGCACCGCCCACCGGCCGAATGCACGGACCTTGCCGGTTCGTCGTCAGAGGACCAGGAACAGGATGATGATGACGACCAGGACCAGGGCGACAATGGCGATGGTGCGAGTGTTCAATGTGGTGCCTTTCCGTCGTGCCCCCGGCGGAGGCCTCGGCCCGCAGTCTGGCACAGGCCGCATGGTCTGCAAGCGGGCGCGCTGTGACCACCAACATCGCACGAACGAAGGACCCGGCGGATCAGGTGGACTATGCCGGTCTGGTCACCTCTAGGGATTTGAATCGAAAGCCCGGCGCGCCGTCAGTAGAACGTTCAATCATGGTGGTGCGATCTACTCACGAGGTTCACACGATCCACAGGATCCAGACCGGTGAGTGTGAGAGCGGGGACAACGGGAACTCTGTGTGGGGAGGAGGGAAAGGCCATGTGGGACACCGTCCAGACGACGACACACCACCTGTCGCACGACATGCCGTGCCAGAGCTGTGGGCACGCCATTCACACGTACCTGGTGTGCGGCGACGAGTGCAGCTGCACGCCTGCCCCGATGCCGGGAACCGCCGCCTGAGGCGCGTTACCCGGATCAGGGCTGGAGCAGCACCTTCACCGAGCGACGCTCGTCCATCGCCCGGTAACCCTCCGCCACCTCCGACAGAGGCAGCGTCGAGTCGAACACCAGCCCGGGGTTGATCCGCCCGTCGAGCACGAGCTTCATCAGCTCCGGCAGATAGGCACGGACCGGCGCCATGCCGCCGGCGAGACCGATGTTCTTGCCGAACATCCGCCGTACCGGAAGCTCGACGCCGTGTGGGACGCCCACGAAGCCCACAGTCGATCCCGGCCGCGCGATGTCGAACGCCGTCTGGATCGCGGCGTCGGTGCCGACGCACTCGAGGACGGCGTCCGCGCCCACACCGTCAGTGAGCTCGCGGATCCTGGCCGATCCCTCGTCGCCGCGCTCCTCCACCACGTGCGTCGCCCCGAACTGACGGGCGATGTCCTGGCGTGGCTGGTGCCGCGACATGACGACCACCTTCTCCGCACCCATGACCGAGGCCGCCAGGACGCCGCACAGGCCCACGGCACCGTCGCCGACCACGACCGCGGTGCCGCCTTCGCGTACGCCTGCCGCGACGGCGGCGTGCCATCCTGTGGCCATCACGTCCGAGAGTGTGAGCAGGGACGGGATCATCGCCGCGTCGGGCTGCCCGTCGGTCTTGACCATCGTGCCCTCGGCCTGGTTGACCAAGGTGTACTCCCCCTGGCCCGAGGCCGTGAACCCCTGAGCCACGCACGCCGAATGCATCCCGGCCCGGCAGTGGGCGCACGTGTTGTCGCTGTGACAGAAGGGCACGACCACGAAGTCGCCCGGCCGGAAGGAGGTCACCTCTCCCCCGACCTCCTCCACGATCCCGACGCACTCGTGCCCGATCGTCGAGCCCGGGTCGATGTCGTTCTCCCCGCGGTAGGGCCACAGGTCCGACCCGCAGATGCAGCCCGCGGTGACCTTCACGATGGCGTCGGTGGGCGTTGAGATCACCGGGTCGGGTACTTCAGAGATCCGGATGTCTCCTGGCGCATGGATGGTGGTGGCTCGCATGCGCGCATCCTTTCAGGTGTCTTCAAGATCGCTCTGCGTGGCGATGTTGGCTTATCTCATATCTGAGATATCGTGCCTGCCATGACTGTCGACTACAAGGGCCGGATCGGCAACCTGATCCGGGACGCGCGCAAGCATCGCGGCCTGACCCAGCTCGAGCTGGCCCAGCTGTTGAAGACCAGCCAGAGCGCCATCAACCGGATCGAGCGGGGTCACCAGAATCTCTCCCTCGAGATGCTGGCCCGCATCGGCAGCGCCCTCGACTCCGAGATCGTGGCACTCGGCGCCGGGCCCACCCACCTGCGCGTCACCGGGCCGACCCGGCTGTCCGGGAGCATCGACGTCAAGACCTCCAAGAACGCCGGAGTCGCGTTGCTGTGCGCCTCCCTGCTCAACCGGGGCCGGACCACCCTGCGCAAGGTCGCCCGGATCGAGGAGGTCAACCGGCTGCTCGAGGTGCTGGGGAGCCTGGGGGTACAGACGCGCTGGCTCGGCGACGACGGCGACCTCGAGATCATTCCGCCGGCCGTGCTCGACCTCGAGCACATCGACGAGACGGCGGCCCGCCGTACCCGATCGGTGATCATGTTTCTGGGGCCCCTCCTCCACCGCGCCGGCACCTTCGAGCTGCCCTACGCCGGCGGCTGCAACCTCGGCACCCGCACGGTCGAGCCGCACATGGCGGCCCTGCGCCCCTTCGGCCTGGAGGTCAAGGCGACCGACGGGATGTACCACGCCAACGTCAGCCGGACCGTCGAGCCCCGGCGGGCGATCGTCCTCACCGAGCGCGGCGACACCGTCACCGAGAACGCCCTGATGGCCGCCGCCCTCCACCCCGGCACGACCGTCATCCGCAACGCGTCGTCCAACTACATGGTCCAGGACCTCTGCTTCTACCTGCAGAAGCTCGGGGTGGACGTGGAAGGCATCGGCACCACCACCCTCACCGTCACCGGCCGCTCGGAGATCGACGTCGACGTGGACTACGCGCCGAGTGAGGACCCCATCGAGGCGATGTCGCTGCTGGCCGCGGCGATCGTCACCGAGTCGTCGATCACCATCCAGCGGGTACCCATCGAGTTCCTCGAGATCGAACTGGCCCTGCTCGAGGAGATGGGCTTCCAGTACTCCCGCTCCGAGGAGTACGTCGCCCGCAACGGCCACACCCGGCTGGTCGACATCACCACCCAGGCCTCCGAGCTGCACGCGCCGCTCGACAAGGTTCACCCGATGCCGTTCCCGGGCCTCAACATCGACAACCTGCCGTTCTTCGCGGTGATCGCGGCGACCGCGCACGGCCAGACTCTGCTCCACGACTGGGTCTACGAGAACCGTGCCATCTACCTCGTAGAGCTCAACAAGCTCGGAGGCGACGTGAAGCTGCTCGACCCCCACCGGGTGATGATCGAGGGGCCCACCCACTGGTCGGGTGCCGAGATCGTGTGCCCTCCGGCGCTCCGGCCCGCGGTGGTGGTCCTGCTCGCGATGCTCGCCTCGAAGGGCACGTCGGTCCTGCGGTCGACCTACGTCATCCACCGCGGCTACGAGGAGCTGGCCGAGCGCCTCAACCTGCTCGGCGCGAACATCGAGACTTTCCGCGGCATTTAGCGTCCCGGTGGTTGAGGTGCGAGGTTGCGCAGCAACCGAGCCTCGAAACCCCGTAACCGGAGCCGGGCCGGTGACCCGGCGTGGCCACCCCGCTCAGTCTCCCGGGGTTTCGAGGCTCAGGCGCCAGGGCGCCTTCACTCCTCAACCACCGGAGCAGCGCTCAGCCGAAAAGCGTCTCGACCCAGGCCCGCGCCTTGGCCTTCCCGGACGGCGGCGCGGTCATGTCGGCGGTGATCCGCGGCAGCGGCGCGGTGTGCTGGCTGGCGTTGCGGTGCCAGTCGGTCTCGGACTCGATCAGGGTGCCCAGGTCGGCTCGTGACAGGAACACGCCGTGACCGTCGGGGCACTGGCTCACCGCCGCGTCGGCCACAGGCCGACTCACCATCTCGGCGCCACAACGAGGACAGGTCAACGCATCCATGGGCTCGACGCTACTCCTCTTCCCCGGTCGCCGTGACCCATGCGCGCCGGGGCCACCGAAAGCCGTGAGCGCGGCCACACGGGGGGTGTTTACTGCACGGATGAGCGCGCCGCGAACCGGACACCGCTACCTCGACGCCGTGCTGGACCACCCGGGCTCGACCCTTGCCTTCGCCCACCGCGGCGGCGCCTACCACCCGGACCTCGAGGGCCTCGAGAACACGCTGGCCGCCTTCCGGCATGCTGCCGAGCTCGGCTACGGCTACCTCGAGACCGACGTCCACGCCACCAGCGACGGAGCGCTCCTCGCCTTCCACGACGCCGTACTGGACCGGGTCACCGACTTGAAGGGCCGGATCGGGCACCTGACCCTGGCCGAGGTGACGGAGGCCCTGATCGGGGGCCGCGAGCGGGTCCCGACGTTGAGCGCACTGTTCGAGGAGTTCCCGACCGCACGCTTCAACATCGATCTCAAGGCGGGGGCTGCGGTGCCGTTGCTGGCCCGTTTCCTCGACGAGAACGACGCATGGGACCGGGTGCTCGTGGGCTCGTTCTCCGCCCGGCGGCTCAACGAGTTCCGCCGCCTCACGCGGGGCCGCGTGCCGACCTCGGCCCATCCACTGGAGGTCGTGGCGTTCCGGTTCCTGCCCAGCGGCCGGCTGGCCGACCGGCTGACCCGCCGCCGGGTGGCGGCCCTCCAGATTCCGCACCGCCGCGGCCCCCTGACGGTGGTCACGCCCGGACTCGTCCGACGGGCTCACGCGGCGGGCAAGCACGTGCACGTGTGGACCATCGACGACCCCGAGGAGATCCGCGAGCTGCTCGACCGAGGTGTCGACGGGGTGATGACCGATCGCACCGACATACTCAAGGAAGTGCTCGTCCGGCGCGGCCAGTGGATGAGCGATGGGAGGGAGGCTGAATGAGCGAGCCAGCCGGCGGCGTCGCTGATCTTCGTCCGCTGGCGCGGGCCAGGGAACAACGCGCGTGGTACTGGTACGACTGGGCGAACTCGGCGTTCGCCACCACCGTCGCCGGAGTCCTGTTCGCGCCCTACCTGATCGCCGTCGCCAAGGAAGGGGCCGTCGACAACCGGATCAGCGTGCTGGGCATTGACGTCGCTCCGGGGTCACTCCCCTCGTTCGTGATCACCGTCTCCACGCTGCTCTCGGCGGTCGCCCTTCCGGTCCTGGGGGCGGTGGCCGATCGCACCGCACGAAAGAAGGACCTGCTGGCAGGGTTCGCCTGGGCCGGCGCCGCCGCCGCGGCCCTGCTGTTCTTCGTCACCGGGAGCAGCTGGCAGCTCGGCGCCATCGCCTTCATCGTCGCCAACTTGTGCTTCGGCGCCTCGGCCGTGTTCAACGACGCCATCCTCCCCCTGATCTCGACCGAGGACGAGCGCGACCGGGTCTCGTCGCGCGGCTGGGCCTTCGGCTACGCCGGCGGGGGGCTGCTGCTCGCGATCAACTTCGTCGTCGTCAGCTTCCACGACGCGTTCGGGCTGACCGAGGGCCTGGCGGTCCGGCTGTCCATGCTCTCGGCGGCCCTCTGGTGGGCCGCCTTCACCTTCATCCCGTTCCGGGGCCTGAAAAACCGCGAGCCCCGCGACGTCGTGCCTGAGTCCGGCGGCATCCTCCACCGCAGCTTCGGCCAGCTCGTCCACACGCTCAAGGACCTGCGGAACTATCCGGTCGCCCTCACCTTCCTCGTGGCCTACCTGTTCTTCAACGATGGCATCCAGACGGTGATCGCGTCGGCCTCGATCTACGGGGTCGAGGAGCTCAAGTTCTCCACGGGTACGGTCCTGGGCACCTACCTCCTCGTGCAGTTCGTCGCGATCGGAGGAGCCCTCGCCTTCGGCCGCCTGGCCGGGCGCCACGGCGCGAAGCGAGTCATCCTGGGCGGGCTGGTCGGCTGGATGGGGATCGTGACCGCGGCACTGTTCCTGCCCCAGCAGGCGCTGGTGCCGTTCCTGGTCCTGGGGGTGGCGATCGGGGTGGTTCTGGGAGGCACCCAGGCTCTGGCGCGGTCGTACTTCTCGCTGCTCATCCCGCACGGCAAGGAGGCGGAGTACTTCAGCTTCTACCACGCCATGGACCGCGGCACCTCATGGTTCGGGACGCTGGTCTTCGGGTTGGTGTTCCAGTTCACCGACTCCTACCGGCCGGCGATCTTCGCGCTGGTCGTTTTCTTCGTGGTCGGCGGGGTACTGCTGCTCAAGGTGGACACCGAACGCGGCATCCACGAGGCAGGAAACGTCGTACCAGCCGTGATTTGACCCACCTCGCTGGCTGGAGGGGATTTCGGAATCTTCGAGACCCCACTAGCGTTGAAAGATCAAGGGCGACCGACGCCAGGACGGCGTCATGTTCTGGGCCGTGCGGCCGTCTCGCAGTCGTCAATCGGGGGAAATTAGCCAGGAGGTGGCTCATGGCAGAGCGAACATTGCGTGGCGCTCGACTGGGGGGTCAGAGTTTCGAGGACGAGCGCGGCATCGAGTTCGCGGCTCGTCAGCAGGTCGGATACCTGTGCCCCAACGGGCACGAGTTCGAGATCACGATGTCGGTCGAGGCCGAGGTCCCGGCCACCTGGGAGTGCCAGAAGTGCGGCAGCGAAGCCCTGAGCACCTCGGGCATCCAGCCGGAGGCCAAGAACGAGAAGCCGGCGCGCACCCACTGGGACATGCTGCTGGAGCGGCGCTCGGAGAAGGAGCTCGAGGACATCCTCAAGGAGCGCCTCGAGCTGCTGCGGGGCGGCGAGATCGGTCCCGCCCACCTGCACCGTGCGTCGACCCGCAAGAAGAAGGCCGGTTGACCAAGTACGCCGCGCCGACGCGCTAGTCGTCGACCACCTCGCCCCGGACGACCGGTCCACCAGGACCGGGCCCGGGGCGAGTTGTGTATCCGGCCAGCAATCGCCTACTCACCAGCTGGGTCAGCATCCGTCGCGCGGCCGGACGGGTGAACGGCAGGATCAGCAGGATGCCGAAGGCGTCGGTCACAAAGCCCGGCGTGAGCATCAGCGTGCCGCCGACCAGGATCAGGGCGCCGTCGGCCAGCTCCCGCGCCGGCATGCTGCCGGACTCGAGCGCCACCCGCAGCGCCAGCCAGGCGCGCCCGCCCTCACGCCGGATCAGCCAGGTGCCGAACAGGCTGTCGAGGATCAGCAGCAGGATCGTCCACCACGGCCCGATCACCTGGCCGACCTGGATCAGCACATAGATCTCGACCAGCGGTACGACGATGAAGGCGACGAACAGGCCAAGCCTGATCCAGCGGCGCCGGCGCATCATGGCGTCCTTCCGTGCCGGGGCCGCACGGCCTGCCGAAGCCGGGACCAGCGCTGCTGGAGTCCCCACCCGGTGATCCGGCGCAGCGACTCGATCGCGACCCGGGCGCTCATCTTCGACTCCCCGCGGACCCGCTCGACGAACTCGATCGGCACCTCCCGCACCGCCAGTCCGGCCTCCAGGGTCCGGGCCACGAGGTCGGTCTGGAACACGTAGCCGGCCGAACGGACGGTTGCCAGGTCGATCTTCTCCAGGGTCCGGCTGCGGAAGACCCGGAACCCGGAGGTGGCGTCGTGGACGTCGATACCGAGGAGCGCGCGGACGTAGAGGTTGCCGCCACGAGAGAGGGCCTCACGACCGCGGGACCAGTTGACGACCGACCCACCCGGGATCCAGCGGGAGCCGATCACGAGGTCGGCCTCGCCGAGCGCCTCGAGCAGCTGGGGAAGCTCCTCGGGCTGGTGGGAGCCGTCGGCGTCCATCTCCCCGATGACGTCGTACCCCGAGACGAGGGCCTGGCCGAAGCCGGCGAGGTAGGCCGCACCGAGCCCCTCCTTGCGCTCGCGGTGCAGCACCTGGACCCGGGGGTCCGCCTCGGCGAGCCTGTCGGCGACCGCCCCGGTCCCGTCGGGGGAGTTGTCGTCGACGATCAGCACATCGGCTTCGGGGACAGCGTCGCGCAGCCGTGTGACCACCCCGGGGAGGTTGTCGGCCTCGTCGTAGGTCGGGACCACCACCACGACCCGACCGAGGGACTCGAAGCTCACGCCGCCACCTCCTCTCCCCTGCGCTGCCGTCGACGATACGTGAGCGTCCCGAAGAGCAGCGCGCCGACGGCGACCACGGCGCAGGCGCGCCCGACCCACGGTCCGAGCCAGACCGCCGGGGTGATCGCCGTGCTCAGCCCGACGTCCTCGGTGAGCACCGCCTGGGTCTTGGGCGCGGCTCGGTCCAGCACGGTCCCGTCGGGAGCCACGACGCCCGAGACGCCGTTGGTGGCCGCCACCAGCACGTAGCGGCCGGTCTCGATGGCACGGAGTCGGGAGATCTCGAACTGCTGGTCGATCTGGCTGGTGTTGATGAACATGGCGTTCGAGGTCTGGACGACCAGCAGCTGCGCGCCGTTGCGGATCTGGGCGTGGATGCCGTCGTCGTAGGCGACGTCGAAGCAGATCGCGTCCGCGACCTGGGTGTCGGCGATGCGCAGCGGCATGGTCCGGGTGCCGCTGCGCATGTCACGCGGGATCAGCGCGAGGCGTCCGAAGTTGCTGCGGAAGACACTGCGCCAAGGGATGTACTCGCCGAACGGGACCGGGTGCCGCTTGGTGTAGCGATCGCCCGCGCCGATTCCGGGCATCCACACGATGCCCTGGTTCAGGACGTGCTCGGCCCCGGCGTCGACCATCGCCCCGACCAGGATCGGTCGCGCGAGGGCGTCGCTGGCCTCGCGGATCTCGGCATTGATGGCGGTGTCGACGAAGGGATCGACCGCCGTGGAGTTCTCCGGCCAGAGCACGAAGTCCGGCTCGGTCTCCTCGCCGGCAGCGACCCGGTCGGCGAGCGCGATGGTGGCATCGACGTGGTTGCGGGTCACCTGCCGGTGGTCGAGCAGGATGTCGTCGCCGTCCCCCGGCACGTTTCCCTGGACCACGGCCACCGAGCGGTGTCC
>JBJMIQ010000060.1:0-2831 GCA_045806805.1 Nocardioides sp.
GATGATCTCCGCGCTCTCCCTGGTCCGCCGCAGCGGTGAGGTCAGCAGCACCGGTGCGACCCCGGCGAGCGGCGCGAGCCACTCCCCCGTCGCCCGGACCTGCGCCCGGCCGTCGTCGTTGAGAGCCGGGTCGGTTCCGGAGCGGCCGCTGAAGGCGCGGGCCCGCGTGTGGTCGGTGTCGCCGTGCCGGACGAGCACCAGCGTCGTCGGCGGTCCTTGCTCCCACGGGGGCGTGGGTACGGCGGTGCGGGCGGCGGGCGCGCTCGGCTCCTCCTGCTCCAGCACCTCGGCGAGGGGGTCGTCGGCCTCCGGGTCCTCCGGCGCCGAGGCGACGGGACCGCCGATGACGACGCCCTCGGGACCGTCGAGCGCCTCGTTGGCCAGCCGGTCGGCGTGCTTGTTCTGCTCGCGCGGCACCCAGGTGTACGTCGTGCCGAACGGCGCCAGCCGGTTGGCCTCCAGCGCGAGCGGCTTCATGCTGGCGTGCTTGATCTTCCAGCGGCCCGACATCTGCTCGACCACAAGTTTTGAGTCCATCCGGACTTCGATGTCGGCCTCGGGAGCGAAAGCCTCGGCCAGCCTGAGACCGGCGATCAGTCCGGAGTACTCAGCGACGTTGTTGGAGGCGACGCCGATCGTGGAGCCGTCCTCGGCGATGACCTCACCGGTGTCGGCATCCTTGAGCACCGCTCCGTAGGCCGCGGGGCCAGGGTTGCCGCGGGACCCGCCATCGGCCTCGATGACGACGGACTTGTGCTCGCCCACCTAGAGACCGCTCTCGGCAGTGCGGACCAGGATCCGCTGGCACTCCTCGCACCGGATCACCTCGTCGCTGGGCGCGTTCCGGATCACGGCCAGCTCGGCGTTGTCGAGGGAGAGCCGGCAGCCACCGCACTGCCGGGCCCGAAGTGGAGCCGCGCCGACCCCGCCCTTGTTCTTGCGGAGCCGGTCGTAGAGGGCCAGCAGCTCGGCGGGGATGTCGGCCGCTGAAGGATCCCGCTCGGCGGTGACCTTGGCCAGCTCCTCGTCGATCTCGAGCACCTGCCGGTCACGGGCTTCCCCCAGTGCCACGAGCCGCTCGTCGGCCGCGCGCAGCTGGCCGAGCAGGGAATCGAGTGCGTGCTGGGCCTCCTCGAGCCGCTCCATCACCTCGAGCTCCTCGTCCTCCAGCGCCGTGATCCGGCGCTCGAGGGACACCAGCTCGTGCTGCATCCGCTCGAGGTCCTTCGGGTTGTTGACCAGGCCCCGGTCCATCCGGTCACGGTCCCGGGCGCGGCGGGCCTTGACCTGTTCGACGTCGCCGTCGATCTTCTTCTGCTCGACGGTCAGGTCGTCGACGACGATCCGGGCGTCACGGCTCTGGCCCTCAAGCTCGGCGCGGGTCCTGGTCAGGGCCGCGATCTCGGCGAGCTCCGGCAGGTTCGTCCGGCGGTGCCGGAGCTGGTCGGCTCGGGAGTCGAGCTCCTGGACGTCGAGCAGCTTCAGTTGGACGAACGGGTCGGCTTTCAGCGTCGGCTCCTTCTAGATGCGGAACTTCCAGGGGTCGGTGCGGATCGTGCTCACCCGGGTGTCCACCGTATCCCCCACCACTTTCGCCAGTTTTGCCTGCACCACCGGCAGCCAGGTCCACTCCGCGGCCCAGTGAGCCACGTCGACCAGCGCCGGGCCGTCGTGCTCGCGGAACTCGCTGGCGGGGTGGTGGCGCAGGTCGCTGGTGATGTAGACGTCGGCGTCGGTGCCGCGCACCGTGTCCAGCAGGAAGTCGCCGGATCCCCCGCACACCGCGACCCGGCGGACGGTGCGGTCAGCGTGACCGGCGACGCGCACGCCATGGGCGGTCTCGGGCAGGGCGTGGGCCACGTGCTCGGCGAAGTGCTGGAGCGTGGTCTCGCGGATGGAGCCGATCCGGCCGACCCCGGCCTCGGCGACTCCCGGGTCGGCGAGCTCGAGGACGTCGTACGCCGGCTCCTCGTAGGGATGGGCGGCCAGCATCGCTCTGACCACGGCCGAACGGCGGCTGCGCGGCAACGTCGACTCGATCCGCACCTCGTCGACCACCTCGATGTTGCCGACCGATCCGATCGCCGGGTCGGCTCCCTCGAGCGGCCGGAACCGGCCCTTCCCTTTGGTGGAGAACGTGCAGTGGTCGTAGTGGCCGATCGCGCCGGCACCGGCCGCGGCGATGGCATCGCGGACGTGGTCAGCCTTCTCCGCCGGGACGAACACCACCAGCTTGTCCATCGCCGGGCCGGACGCTCCGGTGAGTGGGGTCAGGTCGGTGAGCCCCAATGCCCGGCCGATGGCCTCGGACACTCCGTCGACGGCCCGGTCGGCGTTGGTGTGGGCTGTCAGAAGCGCGCACCCCGCGGCGGCCAGGGTGCTGATGGTCCGTCCCTTCGGGGTAGTGGCGGCGATGCCGTGCACCGGTTTGAGGAACAGGGGGTGGTGGACCACCAGCAGGTCGGCGCCCCACTCGGCCGCCTCGCCGGCCACCTCGGGGGCGGGGTCGACCGCGAACAGGATCTTGGCGACGGTGGCGGCCGGGTCACCCGCCACCAGTCCCACGGCGTCCCAGGAGTCGGCCGTCTCGGGCGGGTACCACCCGTGGACCAGGTCGACGATCTCGTTCAGCGTCGGCATGGGGTCACGCTAACGGGACGGCGCCGGCTCAGTTCACCTGCCGGTCCCGCCCCTCCCAGTACGGCTTCCGCAGCTTGAACTTCTGCAGCTTGCCCGTGGCGGTGCGGGCGAGCTCGTCGCGCAGCTCGATGGAGGTCGGGCACTTGTAGTGCGCCATCGACGCGCGGCAGTGGGCCACGAGCGCGGCCTCG
>JBJMIQ010000061.1:0-13726 GCA_045806805.1 Nocardioides sp.
TGGGCGTCGATCCCGATGTGTGGGGGATCGTGGCCGATCGGTTGGCCGCACCCATGCTCGCCGCAAGGGAACCCGTCATGAACCCATTTCCATGCGGCCGCCGACCCCGCGCATGAGCCGGTCGTTGGGCGGCTCCGCCGACTTCGCTGCACCAGCGGGTTCTCGTGATGAGCCCGAGCTGGAGGAGACCTACGAGCGCCTGGTCTCCCAAGGCCACGAGCGGCTGGACAGGCCCCTGCTCCCACTGGTGTCAACAGGGCTCCTGGGCGGCGTCGACGTCGGGGTGGGGGTGCTGATGTATCTGGTGGTGGAGGCGGAGACCGGGAACCCCTTGCTCGCCTCGATGGCGTTCACGATCGGTTTCGTGGCCCTGCTGCTGGCCAACAGCGAGCTGTTCACCGAAAACTTCTTGGTCCCGGTGATCTCCGTGGTTGCCAAGGTGGGGACACTCCCACAGCTGGTCAGGCTGTGGGTCGTTACCCTCGTGGCCAACCTGGTCGCGGGATTCGCGATGGCAGGGATGATCGTGGTGGCGTTTCCGGACGTGCACGAGGTGGCGGTGAAGGCTGGCTCCCACTACGCCCACCTCGGTGTCTCGTGGCGCTCGTTCTTTCTCGCGGTGCTCGCCGGCGCGGTGATCACATTGTTGACCCGGATGCAGAACGCGACCGAGAACCTAGGGGTCCGGCTGGTCGCCGCAACGCTGATGTCGTTCGTGCTCGTCGGCGCCCAGCTCTTCCACTCGGTGCTGGACTCGATCATGATGTTCGCCGGGCTGCTGACGGGCGACGCCGACTACGACTACCTTGACTGGTTGGGCGCGCTCGGTTGGTCCACGTTCGGCAACCTGTTGGGTGGGCTCGTGCTCGTCACCGGCATCCGGCTGCTACGAATTCCGCACCGCGTCGCCGAGAGCCGCGGACAGGGGCAGACAGGCTGAGCAGCAGAGCGGCCCCCGCTCTAGGTGGAGTGCTGCACATCCCCGCTACTACCATCGCGACCTCCACGGTGAGGCCCTCGGGCATGTCTGTGGGCATGCCGACAGTCAATCAGTGAGCGTGGTCGACCCGGAAGAAACGCCCTCATCTGCCGCGATGTGCGCGGACCTGCCGATGAGCGGATGGGTGGCCAGCTCGTCAACGAGCTCGTTGCGTCAGGATTCCTCGACGGGTCGGATCTCCACGACGGGGTGAGCCCGAGTGAGGACCTGTGCGGCCTCCGCAAGCGCGTCGTAGTCGTCGCAGGAGACCATGAAGAACCGGGACGCTGCTCGACGGTCTCCGCGAAGGGGCCTTCGGTGATCATCGGGTTCGACTTCGATCCCCGTTTGATCGTCCGTGCCCTACTGCTGTGGGCGAGCCCGGCGCCGCCGGTAATGGCGCCGCCACGCGCCTTGAGCAACTGGACGAACTCGGAGTCGGTGTCGAAGGTGGCCTCATGATCGCCCTCGGTGCCGCTGCTCTAGACAATGATGGGCCGCAGAGCCAGTGAGCACGGCTACGGATGTCTGGTCGGCGATGGCCGGTCAGGATTGCTGCCAGTCCTGACCTTGGAGGAGACCATGCGCACCAGCATCCGAGCCGCAGCAGCCGCCCTGACCCTGCTCATCCTCGGCGCATGCGGTGAGGACCGCGCTCCCAACGCCGCGACGCCGTCTTCATCGGAGGCGCCGAGCCCGAGCGACACCGCCGAGCGCAGTACCGCTTCGGAGGACGCCGCCGATGATCCATACGACATCGCGGCCGGCGAATGGGCGGTCGACCTCGACGGCGCGACCGAGTTCTACGACGACATGCCTGCGACGTTTCAGGGTTGGAAGGTCAAGCATCCGCACTATTACGGATCGTCCACCGGTGTGGACTACGGCCCCGTGAACACCGGGATCACGGCGTGGTCGATGGCAGCCGACAAGACAGTTCGCGACGCCAAGGCCGCCCTGGCCGTGATGTTCGGAATGGGCATGGCCTGCGACAGGGCCACGTATCGCGGCACCGCAGAGCCCGAGCGCGGAGGGCTCATTCCCGGCTTCGGCTCGGACGAGAAGGTCGACCCGTGGTGGTTCGCCTGCGAGGTGGCCGGGGCCGAGGGAGCCTCGGACTACCGTGCGTATGCGGTCGGATGGGCCAGCGGCGACCTCGGGTGGCTGACCCTCACACCCGATGAGCAGACCAGCCGCGAACTTCTCAAGGTCATGGTGGAGCGCTCGCGCCGATGACGGGCCGTGCGCGGCCCACAGCCGTGCCAGCCGGCAAGGGCAGTCACGCTATGCCTTGCGGACGGCCGCGGATCCGGTCACACCGCAGCCCACGAAGGGTCACGAACCGCACGTCTGCGGGCGCATTCCTTGCGGCTTGTGACCACGAGGCGGCCGCTGACCGAGCGGTACGTCGAGACGGGGCTGCCTCGGTAAAGCGGGCCGCCGAGACCGCGGACACCCAGGCACGGAAAGTGCACGGCACCTAGTGCACGCGCCACGCGGAAGGGAGCGACAGCACGCCGTACGGAGCCAGGCCCGAGACCGCGAGCCACCGCTCGAACGCCGGCATCCCGCCCCCATCAAGCAGCCCGCTGAGCCCGAGTGCGGCTGCCGCAGCAGGCGACTCGCTGTTGTCCGCGGGAAGGAAGCGCTCGAACAACTTCGGCTTCGGCACCATCCGTAGTTCGACGTCCTCACGGGCGATCCCTGCGCCGGTGGCCGCCAGCTCCAGTGATCGCTCGAGGCCTCCGAGCTCGTCGACGAGGCCGCGCCGCAGCGCGTCGGCACCAGTCCACACCCGGCCGCGGGCGACCGCTCGCAGATCCTCGAGCGGCATGCCCCGGTCTCTTGCGGCCTTGCCCGTGAAGTCGTCGTAGACGCGGTCGAGCCAGCCCCCCAGGCGCGCCCACTCCTCTTCGTCGAAGGGTCGGTTGGTGGAGAACATGTCGGCGTACCGGCCGGCGGACACGGTCTCCCGGTTGATGCCGATCCGTTCCAGAGTCTCGCGAATCACCTGCTTCCCGGCCAGCACACCGATCGATCCGGTGATGGTGCCGGCGCTCGCCAGCACCTTGTCGGCCGCCATCGCGATGAAGTAGCCACCGGAGGCGGCCACGTTTGCCATCGACGCAATCACCGGCTTGCCGGTCCCTCGGAGCGCGATGACCTCGCGACGGATCGTGTCGGAGGCGACGTACGAGCCGCCCGGGCTGTCTATGCGCAGGACAACCGCCTTCACCGACTCCTCCGACCCCGCCGCCCGGAGCGCGGCGGCGACAGTGTCGGAGCCGATCGATCTGGACGACAAGGGCGTCGAGCTGCTGCGGCCGAGATGGATCGGTCCTGCGGCATGGACCAGGGCGACGACCGGCTTGCCGCGCCGGGCCAGCGCCGCCCCGGCCTGGGGCAGCGCGCCCTTGCCGAAGCGCTCGACGTACTTCAGCGTCACCTCGCCCAATCGCCCACGGAGATCCTCGTACACCTCGTCGCGGTAGCCGAGCCGGTCCACCAGTCCGCGCTCGAGCGCCTCCTCCGGTGACAGCGGTGCGACCTCGATGATCGAGCGGACCTCGTCCTCCGACAGCTCGCGTCCCGCAGCGACATCTCGCACGAGGGTCTCGGTCGAAGACTCGACGAGCCGGGCGGCCATCTCCCGGTGGGCGTCGGTCATCGACGACTTCAACAACATGTCGGCTGCGGTCTTGTACTCGTACCGCTGCCCCATCTGTACCTGGACACCGAGCTTGTCGAAGGCGTCGCGGAGGAAGAACGACTCAGCAGTGAAGCCCACCAGTCCCAGGTCGCCGCTGGGCTGCAGCCAGATCTCGTCGAACGAGGTGGCCAGGTGGTAGCCGACGTTGCCGGGCACCATCTCGCCGAACGTCTCCGCCCAGCACACGGCGGGTTTCCCGGCTGCCCGGAAGTCCGCGACTGCTGCACGTAACTCGCCTGACTGGGCGAGGGTCGGCTGTTTCGCCCCGATGTGGGCGATGAGCCCGACCACCTGCTGGTCCCGGGCGGCCCGTCTCAGCCCTTCCACTACTCCCCGGAGTCCTGGAACGTGCATGGCTCGCAACGCTTCGACCGGCGAGGCCGGCGGGGCCTCCTGCAGGCCCCGGGACAGGTCCAGCTCGAGAAGGACCCGGGACGCGTTGCGTCGTACGGGGATGCCGACCGAGGGTTTCATCCCGGCATCCTATTTCAGGACTCGCCGGTCACTGCCGTAACGTCGACGGCTCCGAAAGTTTCCTCCAGCTCCTCGAAGGGAAGATTTCGCAGGTGCGCCTGTCGCTCAACCTGCCCTCCGCACCGGCCCGGGTCGCGGTCACGGCTGTCGTTCTGGTCGCGGCGCCGTTGGTCATCGGCCCCAACCCGGCCCGAAGTGATCCGGCCCCGAGCGTCGACACGGCCACCTTCACCTCGGAGCACGCGGCCCGGACGGCCGAGACCGTGCTGGCCGAAATGACCCTGCGGCAGCGGGTGGGGCAGCTCTTCATGGTCGGCACCCCAGCCACTGCGGCGAGCACCACGACCAGGTCGCACATCACCCACCGACACGTGGGCAACGTGATGCTGACCGGTCGCGCCTTCGGCGGCGTCCGTACGGCGGCGCGGGTATCGGCCGCGATGCAGGCGCGGGCCACCCGGGCGGCCACGAAGCGGGTGGGGCTCCTGGTCGCCACCGACCAGGAGGGCGGCCTGGTCCAGGTCCTCAACGGGACCGGGCTGACCGACCTGCCCTCGGCCCTCACCCAAGGCAGGTGGGCGCCGTCCCGGCTCCGGGCCAGGGCCGGCCGGTGGGCCCGGCAGCTGCATCGCGCCGGTGTGAACATGAATCTCGCTCCGGTCGTCGACACGGTCCCCAGCCCGTCGGCCGCGCAGACCAATCCGCCGATCGGGGCGTTCGACCGTCAGTTCGGGTACCGGACGGAGGTCGTCGCCAACCACGGCCGCGCCTTCGTGCAGGGGATGTCCCGTAACCGGGTGGTGCCGACGATCAAGCACTTCCCGGGCCTCGGCCGGGTCCACGGCAACACCGACACCTCCGCCGGCGTCACTGATCGAGTCACCCGTCGGCACGACCCCTACCTGAGACCGTTCAAGTCGGCCATCGATGCCGGAAGCCCGTTCGTGATGATGTCCACCGCCTACTACGCCCGGATGGACCGCCGAAACCCCGCCGCTTTCTCGCGGTTCATCATCGGCCAGGTCCTGCGCGGCGACCTCGGGTTCCGCGGTGTGGTCATCTCCGACGACCTCGCGTCCGCGGCGCAGGTCTCCCGGTGGAGCTACGGCCAGCGCGCGGTGAAGTTCGTCCGAGCTGGGGGCAACGTCGTGCTGACGGTTGACCCGAGGACGCTGCCGGCGATGTACCGGGCTGTTCTCACCGCGGCCCACACCCGCCAGAGCTTCCGGGACAAGGTCGACCGGTCCGCACTCCGGATCCTTCGCCTCAAGGAGGACCGGGGCCTCCTCTGAGGGGCCCTAGGGCGAGGACTCGCTAGCGGAGCATCTCGGTCACCGCGATCCGGGCCGCCGACGGGCACCCCTTGGTGAATCCGTAGAACGGCCCGAAGTCGCGGGTCGCCGAGAACCCGACCACGTACAGCCCGGGCAGGCTGGTCTCGAACCCCTCCGAGAGGTCGGGGAATCCGTCGGTGACCGAGATCTGGTCGACCACAGGGGAGAGGTACGGCACCCGCGCCAGGTCGGCGCGGTAGCCGGAAGCGAACACCACGTGGTCCGCCTCGAGGGCCTCTCCGTCCGAGAGGGTCACCTGTACGCCGCCGCCGGGCGCCTCGTCCACCGCGACCACCTCGCACCGGGGATGTCGGTTCACCACGTCCGGATCCAGCCGCGGCACCAGCCAGTGCTCGAGGGTGAGCCGCCCCACCTGCCAGAACCTCGAGGCGATGGCCTGCTGCTCGGTGGACGGGAGGTGGCGCCACCAGCCGCGGGTCGCCAGGGTCTGCTGGACGTAGTCATTCACGAACGCCCAGCTGACCCGCGCGAAGTCCGGGGTGTCGTGACGGTGGACCACGTCGACCGTCTCGGCGCCGTGGTCGCAGAGCAGGGCCGCCCATTCGTAGGCGCTCTGCCGGCCCCCGACGATCACGACGCGGGCACCGGCCAGCTCGTCGAACCCGATCAGCTCGCTGGAGTGCGACCTGCGATCAGCGGGCACGGCGTCGTACCAGTCCGGCAGCGCGGCGTAGTGCGCGATGCCGGGAGCGGCCAGCACCTTCGACGCGGTGATCACGCCGCCGTCGTCCATCTCGGCGGCGAACGCGCCGTTGGGGCGGGAGAGCTGCTCGACCATCCGCTCCTCGACTGCCAGAGCCTTCCTCTCGGCGAACCAGTCCGTGTAGTCGAGGAAGAGCGCGATCGGGATGGGGTCATGGTCGGAGGGGTCGAGCCCGCGGTCCTCGAAGAAGGCCTCGAACGTGTCCACGCCGTTGCCGTCGAGGTGCCAGTCCGGTCCCGAGCGGAGAAACATGTCGGCGGGCATGTGGTCCCGCCAGAACGACATCGGCCGACCCACGATCTGGGTGGCGATGCCGTTGTCGCGCGCGTAGGCGGCCGCGGAGTAGGCGTACGGACCTGCGCCGATCACCAGCAGGTCGGTGTGGTCGGTCATGAGCTACCTCCCCCGAAGAGCCGCCGACACCACGCTAGCCCTCGTAGGGCACCTCGGTCTGCCAATGCGACTCGTCCTGGTGGGCGGCGGACCACAACGCCTCGGCGACCCGGTCGGGCGTGAACGGTCCCTCCCTCGACAGCGTGCCACGCACCGTCACCGAGACTGCCCGGATGCCGTCTGGCTGGAGCGTGGTGTCGAGGCTGCGGACGAGATTGCGGACGCCGGCCTTCTGCACCCCCAGGGACGCGGCCTTGTTCCATGGCTTGTCCGCGGCCATGCTCCCGGTCACGGTCACCCGACCGCCGGAAGACATGAACGGACGCGCGGCCTGGACAGAGGTCAGCAGCGCGCCGACGCCCAGCGCCACATCCTCGAGGAGCTCGGGCACGGTGAGCGAGAGCGGGTCCTTCTCGCGGAAGGCACTCGGGTTGAAATGGAGCACGTCGACCCGGCCGAACCGCTCGCCCAGCTTGCCGAGCTCGATGGCGGCAGCGTCGGTGTCGGTGAGGTCCACCACCGCCCACTCCGAGGCGACGTCCAGCGCGCGCAGCTCGTCACTGAGCACCGTCAAGACATCCTCGTTGATGCCGACGAGGGCGACGTCGTAGCCCTCCCGGGCGAACCGGCGCGCCACCGAGCCGCTCACACCCGGGCCTGCTCCCACAACCATGACCACAGGTCCATCCATGTCCTCCACCCTAGACAGGCAGGGACGAGGCACAATCCTCCCCATGCGCCTCGGGTTCCCGCTCTCTCCAGTGATCGCGATCGTGGTGGCACTCGGCCTGGCTGCGCCGGCTGATGCCCAGGCGCCAGCCCCCACCCGGCTCACCATGTCCGGCGGGCCGGCGCACGCCGACGAGGTCACCCACCTGCAGATCGACCTGCTCCATGACGACGGCACCCCGGTCGTCGCCGGTGCGGTGCTGGTCGAGCGGCGACGGGCGGGAACCTGGGGCACGGTCGACACGGTGCCCACCGACGAGACGGGACACGCCGTCGTCGACGCCACGATGTTCCGTCGGGCGGGCGACAACGTCTTCCGGGCGTCGTACGCCGGCGACACGAGCTCCGGCCCCGACAGGACCGGGCCGGTTCAGGTCGCGCTGGTGCGCCGAACCAGCCGGGTGACCGTCGGCGGCGCCGGTTCGGTGGTCGACGAGCGGTCGGTGACCGTCACCGTGCTCTGGCAGACAGGCAACGGCATGCCCGTGAACGGGACCGTGCGTCTACAGCGCCGCAACGGCGGAGGTGCCTGGAAGCTGGTCCGCAAGCTCCGCACCGGAGCCGACGGCCGGGCGCAGCTCACCACCCGCCCGCGCGTGGATACCAGGTGGCGGGCCCGGGCCCCCCGGCTCGACTGGGTCTTCGGCGACACCAGCGGGGTCCACGCGATCGACAACCTCCCGCCGGGTGTGCCGGTGCAGCTGCCGAGCGCGGCGCCACGACCCCGGATCAACCTGCCTGACCAGCCCCATGCCGTCGGGGCCGGGCCGAACGCCCACATCTCACGGATCCCGACCGGGGTGTGGAACCAGATGACCGGGCGTACGTGGCACCGGGGATGCCCGGTCGGCCGGTCGGGTCTGCGCTACCTGCGGATCAACTACTGGGACTACAGCGGCTACCGCCGGCGGGGCGAGCTGGTCGCCCACGCCTCCGCGATCGGCAAGATGGCCGGCGCCCTGGCCGAGATGTACCGCAAGAAGCTCCCGATCCGCTCGATGTACCGCGTCGACCGCTTCGGCTGGTCCAGCCGTGTCCACGGGGGAGACGACTACAGGTCGATGGCCGCGGGCAACACGTCGGCCTTCAACTGTCGCGACGTCGTCGGCAAGCCCGGCGTACGTTCCCCGCACTCCTACGGGCGTTCGCTCGACCTCAACACCTGGGAGAACCCCTACCGTTCGCGTCAGGGGACGGTTCCCAACACGTGGTGGATGGGTCACTCCCACCCCCGGGTGGCGTGGCGTTCCCGCTCGCACCCCGTAGTCCAGGTGATGGCCCGGCACGGGCTGCGCTGGACCTACGGCAACGGAGACACCCAGCACTTCGACGCCTACGGCAGTCGCGGCCGTCTCGCGGCACGGTACGCCGACCCGGCCGGCCCGGCACTGGACTGACGGGGCTGGTGGTTCGGCAGGGGGGAAGTCGTGCAGGTTCGGCGACATCCCTTGATGAAACCTCGCTTCCCCGGGTGAGTTCGCCGCGGGAAGCGCGGGTTTGTCTGCATACCGTGATGAAACCGCGGCCCGTCCGCCAGACAAGCCGGTGACCGATAACCTGCCCGAATGATCGCCTTCCTGGTGGCCGGACTGATCCTGGGCGTCCTCGCCCGAACCCTGCGCGGGGGCCCGGACAATCCGCCGCTGACGCTGACGATCCCGGTCGGTGTCGTCGGAGCGGTGGTCGGTGGGGCCGGGATCAACCTGGTCCTGAGCGAGAGCATGACCGACCTCAACCCGTGGAGCTTCACGTTCGCCTGCGTGCTGGCGATGGTGCTGCTCGGACTGCTCGAGGGTGGCGTCGGTCGCAGGTGAGCGACGACTGCGCCTTCTGCGCCATCGTGGCCGGAGCTGCGGCCGAGCTGGTCCTCGACGAGGAGGACTTCGTGGCCTTCCTCGACCGGCGTCCGGTCTTCAAGGGGCACGCCCTGCTCGTCCCGCGGCGGCACATCGTGACCCTGCCCGACCTGCCCGCCGAGCTGCGTGACGGATTCCTGGCCGCGGGCCAGCGGCTCGCGGGGGCCATGCTCGACGGCCTGGGCGCGCAGGGTTCGTTCGTCGCGGTCAACAACACGGTGAGCCAGTCGGTCCCGCACCTGCACCTGCACGTCGTGCCTCGCACCAAGGGTGATGGCTTGCGCGGTTTCTTCTGGCCGCGCACCAAGTACGCCGACGGCGAGGCCGCGGAGTACGCCGAGAGGCTACGTCGGGCTCTCGGCTAGCGGAGACGCACTCGAGCGGAACCACTGATGGTGCTCGAGCGAACCGCGCTACCGACGAAGGAGGTCGCGACCGGCGTGCCGAGACCGGTCGCCTAGGGTGACTGCGTCTCGATCGGCAACACAGGAGGAGCAGCAGATGGGTCGCTTTGACGGACGGGTCGCGGTCGTCACCGGAGCCGCGCGCGGGATCGGGTTCGGCACCGCCCAGCGGTTCGCCGAGGAGGGCGCCTCGGTCGCCGTCATCGACCTCGACGAGTCCGCAGCGGCCGAGGCCGCGGCCAAGCTGCCCCTCGGTGAGGGCCAGAAGTCGGTCGGCATCGGATGCGACGTCAGCGACGCCGGGGCCGTCGAGGCGGCGGTCGACCGGGTCGTCAGCGAGCTCGGCGGCATCCACATCCTGGTCAACAACGCCGGCGTCACCCGCGACAACCTGTTGTTCAAGATGACCGACGAGGACTGGGACATGGTGATGGGCGTCCACCTGCGCGGCGCCTTACTGATGACCCGCGCCGCCCAGAAGCACTTCGTCGAGCAGCGCTACGGCAAGATCCTCAACCTCTCCAGCGTCTCCGCGCTCGGCAACCGCGGGCAAGCGAACTACTCCGCGGCCAAGATGGGCATCCAGGGCTTCACTCGCACCCTCGGCATCGAGCTCGGCCCTTACGGGGTCAACGCCAACGCGATCGCCCCCGGCTTCATCGCCACCGAGATGACCGACGCCACCGCACGCCGGCTCAAGATGGAGCCCGAGGAGCTGCGCAAGCTGAACGCCGACGCCAACCCCGTGCGCCGCGTCGGCCAGCCCGAGGACATCGCCGCCGCCGCCGCGTTCCTGTGCAGCGACGAGGCGTCCTACATCACCGGTCAGACCCTGTACGTCGACGGGGGAGCCAAGCTCGGCTGAGTGACCTGGGTCGCAGGCGGGCCAATTGGCCCGTGCTATTTGGATTTTGTCGTCTCGTTCTGCCTAGCCTGCGCGGTGTCGCCGTGACCATCGGTCACACTTGAAATCCCCCGGAGTCACATGATCGGAGCCACTGTGCGTCGCCTTCGTCTCTTCCCCGCAGTCCTTGTTGCCGCGAGCCTCGTGCTCGCCGGATGCAGCGGTGACGACGAGCCGGGCGGGGACTCCCCGCAGGAGATCGCTGGAGGTTCGGCGCTCGACTCGACCTGGCCGCTGACCGGCCTCCCGGTCAAGGGCGACGACAGCGCCGCCCAGACCTACCCCGTCATGGTCACCAAGATCGACAACACCGAGTCCAGCAGCCCCCAGCTCGGCCTCGGCAGCGCCGACATGGTCGTGGAGGAGCTCGTCGAGGGCGGGGTCACCCGGCTCGCTGCGTTCTACTACTCCGAGATCCCCAAGACGGTCGGCCCGGTCCGCTCCATGCGGGCCAGCGACGTCGGCATCGTCTCGCCGGTCAAGGCGGCGATCGTGACCAGTGGCGCCGCCGCCAAGACGATCGCCCGGATCCAGGACGCCAACATCCCGTTCTACGGCGAGGGCGCCGACGGGACCTACCGCGACAACTCCCGGAGCGCGCCGTACAACCTGTTCGCCAACCTGACCCAGGTCCCGCCCGCGAACCGGAAGCACGAGGAGTCCCGGCCCGACGACTATCTGCCGTGGGGCGACGCCAAGGACCTGCCCAAGGGCGTGAAGGCCAACACGCTCGCCGCGAGCTTCGGCAACCACACGACGAACTGGAAGTACGCCGGCGGCCACTACACCAACATCAACTCCTTCGCCGCCCAGGGCGACGAGTTCAGCGCCGACAACGTGCTCGTGCTGAGGGTCCAGGTCGGGCTGGCCGGCTACCGCGACCCGGCCGGCTTCCCCGTCCCCGAGACCAAGTTCGAGGGGAAGGGCGAGGCGATGCTCTTCTCCGACGGGCGCATGGTGAAGGGCACGTGGAGCAAGAACGGCCTGGACGGCCCGATCTCGCTCACCACCAAGCAGGGCGACCTGAAGGTCCCGGCCGGGCACACCTGGGTCGAGCTGGTCCCCGCCAAGAACGGGAACGTCACGTTCAAGTAGGCGGTTCCGCGGGTCAGGCCTCGGCCTGATCCTCGCCCGTCGGCACTTCGACGCCGGCCTCGGCCAGGCTCTGGAAGCCCATCAGGATGAAGCTGATGGCTGCCTCCACCCGGGCCGCGGCCGCCTCGCGGTCCTCGGCGCCCGAGACCGACTCCCCGGCCGACGACATCGCCCCGAAGAAGATCCGGGCGAAGGTCTGCAGCATGTCCTCGTCGAGATCCCAGTTGCCGGCACTCAGGACCGACCGCACGATCTCGAGCACGTTGGCGAAGGTCGACCGCTCCTCCTGCTCACGGAACCGCGCGTAGCCGAGCACGGCCGGTCCCTCGAGGATCACCACGCGGCGGTACGTCGGCTCGCGCACCACCTCGAGGAACGCCCGCAACCCGAGCATCGCCTTCTCCCACGGGTCTCGCTCGCCCCGCAGCGACTTCTGGATCGCCTTCGACGCGTTGGACTCCACCCGCTCGAAGACCGCCTCGAAGAGCGCCTGCTTCCCGCTGAAGTGGTGGTAGAGCGCCCCCTTGGTGACCCGCGCACCGGCCACGATCGAGTCGAGGGAGGTGGCGGCGTAACCGTTCTCGGTGAACAGCTCCTCCGCGACGTCGATCAAGGCGCGCTTGGTGGAGGCGGAGTACTGCGCGCGGCGGCTGGCTCCCGGCACACCTGGCACCTTCGGGACCAGCTTGTGTACCGAGGACTTCGTCATCCCGGCAGTCTAGGACCGACCCGGGGGAGGGGTGAGCCAGGTCACGGCGTCCCAACTTGAAGTACCGTCGGTGTGCGGCATACCGTAAGTACGTACCAACGGTATGTGAGTGAACGGAGATGGCCATGACCTGGAAGTCCTTTCACAGGCGCGGAGAGATCCTCCACACCGTGATCGCCACGGCCAATGACCGGCAGGACGGCATCCTGCCCATGGACGTCGCGGGCGTCGCCGAGACCTTCGGTGATGAGCTCGCCCTGCTCGGAGCTCTCCAGCTGCGCTGGCACACCCGCCTGGCCGGCCGGATCGAGCGCGAGCTGATGAACCAGCCGATGGACCTCGAGCAGGCGGTCATCACCGCCTGGCGGGGCACGCGCGACGAGCTCCCCGGAGTCCGTCTGATCATCGACCACTACCGATCGGAGCCGACCGACGCAGCCATGGCGCAGGCGATGGCCACGGCCACCGCCAAGGAGCAGACGATGCTCGCGGCCATGGCCGGGCGGGCCAGCGTCCGGGACGCCGCCGCTGCCCGGGTCGGCGAGGCGATCGAGCAGAGTGCCCGCGCCGGACGCCGCCCGGGGACCCACCGTGCGGACGCGGAGCCGCACGAGAGGCTGCTGGACCGGATCAAGGCGGTGCTGGCGGCCTGACGGCCGCCCCCTGATCGACAACCCCGGGCGCCGACGCACCCTCCCTCAGCGGCATGCGCCGCACCTCCCTCGCGTCGGCCCCGGGGTTGTCTGCTGCCCGGTGCAGTCGGCCATGATGGAGCCATGACCGAGGACGCCCGAGCCGGCATGCTGCTCGTGGCCACGCCTGCCCTGCTCGACCCCAACTTCGCCGACACCGTCGTGCTCCTCCTCGACGTCGACGACAACGGGGCACTCGGAGTCGTGCTCAACCGCCCCTCCGCCGTCCCGGTCGAGGAGGTGCTCGCCGACTGGGGCGAGGTGGTGGCCGAGCCCGGAGTGCTCTTCCACGGCGGTCCGGTCAGCACCGAGGGCGCGCTCGCCGTCGGGCTCCTGCGCAACTCAGACGACGCCCCGGTCGGCTTTCGTGAGGTCTTCGGCCAGCTCGGCATCGTCGACCTGGACACGCCGGTGGAGCTGGTCGACGGAAGTCTCGACGGGATGCGCATCTTCGCCGGCTACGCCGGCTGGGGCGCCGAGCAGCTCGTGGGCGAGATCGAGGAGGGCAGCTGGTACGTCGTACCGGCGCAGCCCTTCGACGTCTTCCGCGGCGACCCCGACGACCTGTGGCGAGACGTCCTGCGCCGCCAACCCGGCGAGCTCGCCTGGCACTCCACGCGACCCGTCGATCCTGACCTGAACTGAGTGAGTCCGGCAGGTCCGCGTCAGCGGGCCTGGTCCGGGCGAAGGTTGAGTAAGCCCCGCGACGGAGCGAAGCGACGT
>JBJMIQ010000062.1:0-5330 GCA_045806805.1 Nocardioides sp.
GGCGCAGGACTGACCTCCGGGAGGGTCTAGGCTGGCGACGCCCTCTTCCCAGACGCACCAGGAGCAGTCAGTGGCCACCATCGAAGCTGTCGGCGCACGCGAGATCCTCGACTCGCGCGGCAACCCCACCGTCGAGGTCGAGGTCCTCCTCAGCGACGGAGCGTTCGCGCGGGCGGCGGTGCCCAGCGGCGCGTCGACCGGCGCGTTCGAGGCGGTCGAGCTGCGTGACGGCGGCGACCGCTACCTCGGCAAGGGCGTGGGCAAGGCCGTCACCGCGGTCATCGAGCAGATCGGGCCCGCCGTCGAGGGGCTGGCCGCCGACGACCAGCGGCTGGTCGACCAGCGGTTGCTCGAGGTGGACGCGACCCCCAACAAGGCCAAGCTCGGCGCCAACGCCATCCTCGGCACCTCCCTGGCCGTGGCGCGGGCCGCGGCCGACTCCGCCGGGCTCCCGCTCTACCGGTACGTCGGCGGACCCAACGCCCACCTGCTGCCGGTGCCGATGATGAACATCCTCAACGGTGGAGCCCATGCCGACACCAACGTCGATGTCCAGGAGTTCATGGTCGCCCCGATCGGTGCCCCCACCTTCCGCGAGGCGCTCCGCCAGGGTGCGGAGGTCTACCACGCCTTGAAGGCGGTGCTGAAGAAGAAGGGCCTCGCCACCGGCGTCGGTGACGAGGGCGGCTTCGCGCCCGACCTGGCGAGCAACCGCGACGCGCTCGACCTGATCGCCGACGCCGTCGGGAAGGCCGGGCTCAAGCTGGGGCGCGACGTCGTGCTGGCCCTCGACGTCGCGGCCAGCGAGTTCTGCGAGAAGAACAAGTACACCTTCGAGGGCAAGACGAAGTCCGCCGACGAGATGACCACCTACTACGCCGACCTCGTGTCGTCGTACCCCATCGTCTCGATCGAGGACCCGCTCGACGAGGAGGACTGGGACGGCTGGAAGGCGATCACCGACCAGCTCGGCGCGCGAACCCAGCTCGTGGGCGACGACCTGTTCGTCACGAACGTCGAGCGGCTGCAACGCGGCATCACGGGCGGCCAGGCCAACGCTCTGCTGGTCAAGGTCAACCAGATCGGCTCGCTCACCGAGACCCTCGACTCCGTCGAGCTCGCCCACCGCAACGGCTTCCGCTGCATGATGAGCCACCGGTCCGGCGAGACCGAGGACACCACGATCGCCGACCTCGCGGTCGCGACCAACTGCGGTCAGATCAAGACCGGCGCACCCGCCCGCTCCGAACGGGTGGCGAAGTACAACCAGCTGCTGCGCATCGAGGACGAGCTCGGCGACGCGGCGCGCTACGCCGGCGCCGCTGCCTTCCCGCGGTTCGGGGGCTGAGCGGCGGCCATGGCACAGCGGCGCAACGCGCGAGGCGGTCCCGGCGGCAGCCGGCGACCGGGCGGACGCGCAACGCCGCAACGGTCCCGCACCAGCCCCGCCGCGGCGGCGCCCACGGCCGGACCGCGACGGCCCCGGTTCACCGGGCGCGCCGCGATCCTGGTCCTCGTGGTGGCCGTGCTCACCGTCTCCTACGCCTCCTCGCTGCGCGCCTACCTCCAGCAGCGGGCCCACATCGCCGAGCTCAAGGCACAGATCTCCGAGCGGTCGGCCAGCATCGACGACCTCGAGCGCGAGAAGCGTCGCTGGAACGATCCCGCCTACGTCCAGACCCAGGCCCGGGAACGGTTCGGCTACCTGATGCCCGGCGAGACGTCGTACGTCGTCCTCGGCGAGGACGGCAAGCCGCTCGAGAGTGACACCGACCTGCCCGACTCCAGTGACGTCCGCAAGCCCGAGCCCCAAGCGTGGTGGAGCCCGGTCTGGCAGTCCACGGAGCTCGCCGGCAACCCGCCGCGTCACCAGGCGCCGTCGGCCACGGAGATCGAGGCCCCGGCCGGGAAGCGCCGGTGATCGATCCGTCCGACGAGGCCGCCGTGGCCGCGCAGCTCGGCCGTGAGCCCCGAGCGATCCACGAGGTCGGCCACCGCTGCCCGTGCGGCCACCCCGACGTCGTGACCACCGAGCCCCGGCTGCCCGACGGGACGCCGTTCCCGACGACGTACTACCTCACCTGCCCGCGCGCTGCCTCACGGATCGGCACCCTGGAGGGATCGGGGCTGATGAAGGAGATGCAGGACCGGCTCGCGAGCGACCCGGACCTGGCAGCGGCGTACGAGACTGCGCACCGGCGGTACCTCGACGCCCGGGCCGTCCTCGGAGAGGTGCCGGAAATTGCGGGAGTGTCGGCCGGCGGGATGCCGGACCGGGTGAAGTGCCTGCACGTCCTCGCGGCCCAGGCACTGGCCCAGGGACGCGGCGCCAACCCGCTCGGCGACGAGGTGCTCGACCTGCTGGGTGCGTGGTGGGAACCCGGAACGTGCGTCGAGCCCTCGGAGGCCCCGGGCGCGTGACCACGATCGCCGCCATCGACTGCGGCACCAACACCCTCAAGCTCCTGATCGGAGACCTGCCCGACGTGGCGGTGCGCGAGACCCGGATGGTGCGCCTCGGCCAGGGTGTGGACCGAAGCGGCCGGATCTCCGAGGAGGCCCTGGCGCGGGCGTTCGCCGCGCTGGACGAGTACGCCGTCCTGATCCGGGAGCACGACGTGTCGCGGATCCGGTTCTGTGCCACCTCCGCGACCCGCGACGCCACCAACGGAGATGTCTTCGCCGCCGGCGTCCGGGAGCGGCTCGGCGTCGCCCCGGAGGTGCTGACCGGTGAGGAGGAGGCGGCGCTGGCCTTCGACGGCGCCCTACGCCACCTCAGGACCCCGCCGGAGACGCCGGTGCTGGTCGTCGACATCGGCGGCGGCTCGACCGAGCTCGTCCTCGGTGCGGCCACGCCAGAGGTGGCCCATTCGATGGACGTCGGCTCGGTCCGCCTGCACGAACGCCACCTCCACCACGACCCACCGACGCCCGCCCAGGTGCAGGCCTGCGTCGACGACATCGACACCACCCTCGACCAGAGTCCGGTCGGCCTGGCCTCGGCGGCCACGGTCGTCGGCGTGGCCGGGACGACCCTGTCGGTCGTGGCCGGAGTGCTGGACCTGCCGGCGTACGACGGCGACCTGCTCGACCAGTCGGTGGTCGCGGTCGCGGACATCCACGACTTCGTCGACCGGCTGGTGGCGATGCCCCTGGCGGAGCGCCTGGCCCTGCCGTGGATGCACCCGGGCCGCGCCGACGTGATCGACGCCGGCGCGTTGATCCTCTCGCGTGTGCTGCGCCGCACCGGGGCGGAGTCGATGGTGGCCTCCGAAGCGGACATCCTCGAAGGGATAGCGTGGTCCATCTCCGGATGAACCGTTTGGACGAATCCCGCTGGGGAACGGAGGCAGCATGAGTGACCCGACCGTGACAACGTCCGGGCGACCCACGGACGACGAGCCCATCGGCGCCCTCGTCCACCGGCTCTCGGAGCAGATCCCCGAGCTCGTCCGCAGCGAGCTGCGCCTGGCGCAGGCCGAGCTCACCGAGAAGGGCAAGCGCGCCGGTCTCGGCATCGGGATGTTCAGTGCCGCCGGCCTTCTGGCGTTCCTCGGCCTCTCGACCCTGATCGCCACCGCCGTCCTCGTCCTGGCGCTCGTGCTGCCCCCCTGGGCTGCCGCCCTGATCGTGGCCGTCCTGCTGTTCGCGGGGGCCGGCGTCGCCGCCCTCGTCGGGAAGAAGGAAGTCGAGCAGGCCACGCCGCCCGCGCCCGAGCGCACCATCGCCAGCGTCCGCGAGGACGTCGCGACCGTCAAGGGAGGCCATCACTCATGAGCACCACACCGGGTGACCGCTCCACGAGCTCCCACGTCAACGGTTCGTCGCCCGACGCGATCGAAGCTGACATCGAGCGCCAGCGCGAAGAGCTGGCCGCCACCGTCTCGGCCCTGCAGGACCGGCTTGACGTCAAGAGCCGCGCCAAGGAGAAGGCCGCCGAGCTGAAGGACCGCGCGACTACCGACACCGGGAAGCCGCGGCCCGAGCTCGCCGCCCTCGCCGCGGCGGCGGTGATCGGCGTGGTCGGCCTGGTCGTGTGGCGCCGACGCCGCTGAACGATCCGGTCCTGCTCCCGCATCCGGTGTTCGGGGGCTCCTTTCCCTCACCCGTCCCGCCCGGTTCCGGGTGGCCGGACGACCCCGCCACACCTGACACCCCGGTCGCCCGGACGGCTGCCCAGGTGCGCGGTCTGGTCACCAACCGCAGCATTTCGACCCGGCAAGCTGCGGTTGGGGACCAAACCGCAGACCCGCTGGCCGAGCTGACGGCACGGGTGTCGGTGTGCCGGGCCTGCCCGCGACTGGTCCGGTGGCGCGAGGACGTGGCGCGGAACAAGCGGGCGTCGTTCGCCGACCAGCCCTACTGGGGCCGCCCGATCGCCGGCTGGGGCTCGCCCGCTCCGTCGGTGCTGATCGTCGGTCTCGCCCCGGCGGCGAACGGCGGCAACCGCACCGGCCGTGTCTTCACTGGCGACAGCTCCGGCGACTGGCTGTTCGCCTCCCTCCACCGCGTCGGCCTCGCCTCCCAGGCGACCTCGGTCCATGCCGGAGACGGCCAGGCGCTCATCGGTGCCCGGATGGTGGCCGCCGTCCGCTGCGCCCCTCCGGACAACAAGCCGACTCCGCTCGAGCGCGACACCTGTGCGCCCTGGATCCAGCAGGAGATCCGCCTCGTCGCCCCCACCGTGCGCGTGGTGGTGTGCCTCGGCTCGTTCGGCTGGTCGGCGGCCTTCAAGTCCCTCCGCGGTGCCGGCTACGCCGTGCCACGCCCCCTCCCGAGGTTCGGCCATGCCGTCGAGGTGCCGCTCACCGGACCCGGTGACCTCACCGTCCTCGGCTGCTACCACCCCTCGCAGCAGAACACCTTCACCGGTCGACTCACCCCCGAGATGCTCGACGCCGTGTTCGCCCGGGCAAAGGAGCTCGCCCCAGCCGCCGCATGACCTCCGGGCATGCCTGTAGCCCGGCGCGTGCGCCGGGTGTCGGGCGGTGGAGCTAGTGGTCGGGCGGTGGGTCGGGTGGTTCGACCGGTGGTTCGAGGGGGCCCGGGGTGAGGTCGGTGGTGCCGGTGCGGTCGCGGCGGTAGGTGTAGCCGTAGGGCGAGCGCCAGTGGAAGATCCCGGGTTCGATCATCGTGTAGCTCCAGCCGCAGTGGGTCTTCATCCGATGATGCAGCCGGCAGAGCACCGCGAGGTTGGTCGTCGAGGTCTGGTCGTCGGGCCCGTCGGGGTCGTAGGGGACGTTGTGGTCGATGTCGGCGTGAGTGGCGGCCCGGTGGCAGTAGGGGAAGACACAGTGGCGGTCGCGTAGCTTGACCTGCTCCGCGACCCG
>JBJMIQ010000063.1:0-5918 GCA_045806805.1 Nocardioides sp.
CGGCCGCGGAGTTCCCCCAGCACTCCTACATCTACGAGGAACTCCTGCGAAGGATCCGCTCCAACTAACAGCCGTCGAAGCATGGCGTGACACCTCGGACCCGCCCGCTCATCGGCACGAGCGGATCGCGGTGTGGTCTCAATAGGTCATCGCAACACTTCCTGAGTTGATGCAGCGAAGGGAGTGGTCGTGGTGGGTAGGGCGTTGAGGTTGTCGCCGGTCGAGGTCGATGAGGTTTGGTCGCGGTGGCGGTCGGGCCAGGCGGTGAAGGTGCTGGCGCGGGAGATGCGGGTGAACCCGTCGACGGTGCGGGATCTGCTGCATCGCACGGGTGGGATCCGGCCGGCGCCGAAGCGACGGTGGGAGGTGCGGCTGTCGCTGGCCGAACGGGAGGAGATCTCCCGCGGACTCGCGGCCGGGCTGTCGCTGCGGACGATCGCAACCGCCCTGGGGCGAGCGCCCTCGACGATCAGCCGCGAGGTGCTGGGCAATGGCGGCCGGAGGAGGTATCGGGCGGCTACCGCGGATCGGGCGGCGTGGTCGCGTGCGGCGCGGCCGAAGGCAACCAAGCTGGCCACCACCCCGGCCCTGGCCGCACTGGTGACAGCCAAGCTGGAGCAGAAGTGGTCGCCGGAGCAGATCGCGGGCTGGCTCAAGGTCGAGTTCCCCGATGATGGAGGGATGCAGGTCTCGCACGAGTCGATCTACCGGTCGCTGTTCGTGCAGACCCGCGGCAGCCTGCGCAAGGAGTTGACCGCGCACCTGCGCACCAAACGCGCCACCCGTCGCCCGGCCGGGGTGCGACAGTCCGACGGACGCGGCGGGCGCCCGGGCATCCTCAACATCTCCCAACGACCGGCCGAGGCCGCGGACCGGGCGGTGCCCGGCCACTGGGAGGGCGACCTGGTGTTCGGCAAGTACATGAGCCCGGTCGCGACTCTGGTGGAGAGGTCGACCCGGTTCGTGATGCTGGTGGCGTTGCCCGACGGTCACAGCGCGGATGTCGTCGCCGACGCCTTGGCCGCAAAGATCACCACTCTGCCGGCGGCGTTGACCCGGACTTTGACCTGGGACCAGGGACACGAGATGGCCGCCCACACCAGGTTCACCGAGGAGACCGGGATCGAGGTCTACTTCTGCGACCCCAAGTCACCCTGGCAGCGCGGCAGCAACGAGAACACCAACGGGCTGCTGCGCCAGTACCTACCCCGACGGCTCGACTTCCGCACCCTGACCCAGGCCGACTTCGACACCATCGCCGACCAGCTCAACGGACGACCTCGACAGACCCTCGGCTTCAAGACACCATCACAAGCACTAGCCGAGGTGTTGCGCTGACCGCCTGAGCCCGCACCGAGTTGAGTGCGTATCTGGCCAGTTGAAGATCGTGGGCGTAAAGTAAAGGATCGCTTGTCAGGGAAGGGCGGATGTTCGCCTATTCGGTCCGTGACGGGGGACAACGGGACGGGGGTCTCATGCCTGACCAGTTCGATATGACCGTGACCGACCCCGAGTTGATGGCGGAGCTGGAATTGTGCGCCGACCTGATGGTCGCCGCCAACGCCTCCGACAGCGTTCTGTCCCTCGAGGCGATTGACTGCATCCTGAACGGCAACGCCGAACCGATCCGTGTCTCGGAAGGCATACCCACACCTCGACCGGGGTAACGACCAGCCACGCTGGGCGAGGACGGCTCCGGGAACCGCCCTCGGCCCGGCTCGCCAGCCCGGCGCGTTGCCGCGTGGTCGGCCTGTCCCCGTGGCTGCCCTGGTCGCGGTCGGCCAGTCCGGGTCCGACGGTGAGTGGCCCCCCAAGTCCCGTCGGACCCGGACGTCGTGGCCGCCCGATCGCTGTGGCTGGGTGCCTCACATGCCGCGATGAGCGCCGATTGCCCGTGCCGAGGTGTGAATCGTGGGACCATCAGGAGTGACCCCAGGCTCCCAGCTCCCGATCAGGGGCGCTGAACCGGTTCGGGTCGTGATCGTTGACGACAATGATCTATTTCTCGGCGGCCTGCGATCCATCCTCAGTCTTGAGGACGACATCGACGTCGTCGGTCAGGCGGGGGACGGTCGCGCTGCGGCCGTTCTGGTTGCAGCCACGGCTCCCGATGTGGTGCTGATGGACGTGCGGATGCCCAAGCGGTCGGGCATCGAGGCCTGCCGGGCCATCAAAGACGCCGCGCCTGCCACGTGCATCATCATGCTCACGGCCAGCGACGAGGGGGCCGACCTGTACGACGCCCTCAAGCAGGGCGCCTCCGGTTACCTGCTCAAGGATTCCTCCATAGACGAGGTGGCCGACGCCGTCCGACTCGCCGGCGAAGGCCACGCACTGATCTCCCCGAGCATGGCGACCAAGCTGCTGGATGAGTTCAAGCAGGTCGCGCGGGCCGACCGGCCGGCGGTGCGGACGCCGCGGCTGACCGAGAGAGAGCTGGAGGTTTTGCGGCTGGTCGCGCAGGGGCTGAACAACCGCGACATCGGCAGGCAGCTGTTCATCAGCGAGCACACGGTGAAAAACCATGTACGCAACATGCTGGAGAAGCTGCAGCTTCACTCCCGGCTCGAGGCCGTGATGTACGCAATCGGCGAGCGATGGCCCGGATTCCCATCCGAGGGGTCGGACTGAGGCGAGTCGCGGGATGTCGAACACGTGCCGAGGTGGGTGCGCGGTTCTGAGGCCTGTGCCCGCCCCGACACGCCGCGCTCAGCTGGCCGGCAGTGGCGCCTCGATCCACCGGAGCTGCTTCGTGAGGCGAATCGAGCCCCCGCCACCGTTCGAGTGGAAGTCGCTGTGGTCCGCGAATTCATTCATCAGCAGCATCCCTCGGCTGTTCTGTGCACTGACCTCGGCAAGGAAGGTCCGGTGGTCATGCCAGCGGTAGCCATTGCCGGACTCCAGGACGTGCATCGTGAGGTCCGCGTCGCCGACATTGATCAGCACCTCGAGGCCCTTGCCCTCCGCCAGGTCACGACACACCCTGGTGCAGGCCTCGGACAAAGCCACCTCCGCTTCCTGGATGCAGTCCGGTGCAACACGGGCGATTCTCATCGTCTCGGTCAGGGTGTGCCGTGCCAGGGACACACTGGCCGCCTCTGGCGGCACCATCATTACGATCTGGATGCTCATCGATCTACCCCTCCCCAGGGCTCGTCTTCGATGCACTCAGCAGCGGTGCCCGAGGACCGGGCGAACGCCGAGTAGCAGCCGTGCCGGACTCGGGCACTCGAAGCAGAAACATGAAAAGGACCTCGCAAGCGTCTCATCGACGTGGGCGAGGTCCGGGTCCGCTCACCAGCATCGGCTGGCGGGATGGTTATCCCGCCACGATACGCCGAGGACCGGTTGATTGACCCGCCGCGCGGGTAAAGAGATGTCGCCCGCGCGTCCCGCGCGACGTTGTTCTGATCCGCACGCTCATGCCGCGATCCGACTCGGTGGCGCCGCTGGGCGCGGGGACCTCAACCGAACAGTGCCGGGCTTCTTCGCAAGGAGAAGCCCGGCACCAAATCAAGCGGAGCGAAACGGTCAGCCGAACATGGCGTGGCATGCCTGCGGGATGTTGACCTTGGTACCGGTCACGCGTCCGGAGTTGTAGTCACCGATGCTGCTGCCGGGCACGACCTCGCCGGTCACAGGATCAGTCTTCTTGGGACCGGGCGACTGGCTCGGGATGACATGCCCCTCGGCATCCCGGTTGGGCTGGTTGCCGTAGAAGATGTCGCTGATGCAGTAGCCGGTGTTGTTGCGCGGCTCGTCGGGAGCGGCCTGCGCGGGTGCCGCGAGACCGATGGTGCTGAGAGCGACGACCGTGGCCGCGATTGCAAGTTTGCGCACTGGAGATTCCCCTTGGGTGTAGGAGCCCGCGCGACCATACGCGCCCCATGTCGGTGTGGGTACGCACTACCTTCTTGGGTGGTTTCTGCGGGTGTGAGGTGAGAAGGGCCGGCACTTCCGGCCCCCGGCAGAGAGACGCCCAAGACCCACTCCCATGACGCGACGTCTGGGCGGCATTTTTCGGTAACCCATTCGGGACAACCCGGCCAATGGGCGATCGTCGTTCACACCTTGGCTGCCCTTCCTCCGTTGCTATCTTCCTGGTCGAACAGTCGCAGCAGGAGGCGTCGGTTCCGTGCCGGCCAGAGCAGCTCACGGAACTGGTCGACCGGGCCGGTCGGCCACCGTTCGGCGATGCCGAGCACGGTCGGATCCTGGATCTGGGCCCCCAGTAGGCCCGGGAAGTCGGCCCAGGCGACCTTGAACGGCCGGTTCCACAGCTGCTCGACCTCGCTCACGACAGGCTCGGTGAGCCCCAGCGCATTGTGCATCTCGGCCAGCTTCTCGTACGCCGTCAGCAGCGCCTTCTCACGTTCCGGCCAGGTCTCGGCTTGCACAACGCGCCACAGGATCGGTGATAGTTCGGGACCGCACTCCAACCGGGAGAACGCCGTGCCGAACCACTTCGAATACGGCGCGTACTGCCGCTCCATCAGGAAGCAGAGACGCATCAGGTCCGACACGAGCCGCGACCCGATCAACGCCGACCCCAGCTCATCCCCCACCGAGCCGGCCCTGCCCATCAAGTTGGCCTCAGGGTGCACCCGCCACCAGCCGGCCATCAGCAGGTACAGCCATACGTCGCGCGGGTAGTACGCGAGGCGGTTACGGACCTCCTGCAGCCCGACGCCGTCGTGAAAGACCTCGCCCGAGGTGAACATCCGCAGCCCGTGCTCCGGGAAGGTGAGCCAGTCGCGCGTCTCGATCTCGGCGTCCACGTCCACGTCCAGCTGCTGCAGAAAGTAGTTCCGAACCGTGTGGATCTCGAGATCGACCGGGCGACCACCGAAGCTCGGCGGCAGCTCTCGCCGCAAGGAATCACTGACGGCATCTACGTCCCTCGCCTGGTCATCCTGGCGCAGGAAGATCAGAACGCGCGGCTTCCAGTCGTGGTCGGTCGACATCTCGTCGTCGAACCCCAGGACCTCGGAGCCACGACCCAGCAGTCCCGCGCCGTGGGGAAGGCCAGGAAACTTGGCATCAAGGATCGGCCGGACCCCGTCCCGATAGAACCGGCGACTCAGGTCGAGCCCGTGAACAAACGCAGACACAGATCACCCTCCTCGGCACCCACGATTGGGACCCACGCACGGGGTGGACCAACGACATCACCCGCCCGACGGCGACCCAACGCCGAGGACATTGTCCCAGCCCGGGCCTGCCAACCTGCCGTCCTTCCCTTGCCCACCGGCGACGTCGCAGGGTCGTTCGCTGCGAGTGACCGGGTCGCGATGAGCGGTCCGCCCACGCAGCCGAGCGTCCGGATCTGCCGCTGAGCGGATGGGCAGTGCGGCATCCTTGGCTGGTGCTCACGATCGACTTGCCAGGCGGTAGGGGTTACTTGGAACTGCCCCGCAGCGACGACGGCCACATCTTGGCTATCCGCTGTCACCGCACCGACGAGACCGTTGCGTGGCACGTTGGCCCTCCAGACGAACCGAATGACTCGTGGACCGAAGTCACGCTGGACGAAGGGGCTGTCCTGGCCAATTCCTGGTCCGGATACCGAGTGCGCATCGACGTCGCCACCGGAGCCGAAGTGAGTCGCACGTTCACGAAGTAGCGCACTCTCATGCCGCAATCCGCTCGCGCCGATGATGAGCGGCGGCCCTACGTATGATCCCCACGTGCTTCATGAATTGTGGGAGGACCCCGAGGACGAGGGCCTGTACACCTTCTGCCTTGCTGGTCCGCGAGGTGAGGATGCTCGTTCGTTGCTCTCGCCGTCAGCCCGCCTGACCTGGACAGTTGAGGCTGATAGTCACTTCAGGGCGATGACGTTGTACTACGAGCACATGGGCTGGGGCACCTACACGACTGACCAGGAGTGGGACCGTCGCACCTACGCCGAACACGGC
>JBJMIQ010000064.1:0-30593 GCA_045806805.1 Nocardioides sp.
CTGGGGTCCGCCGTCGTGGGAGCCGGCATCGGCTTCTGGGCCGGGCCTGTGCTGATGGAGCTGATCTTCGGCGACGGCGTCCGGCTGCCGGGCGGGTTGACCCTGCTGATCGCCGTGGGCACGGTTTTCGCACTGGCCAACCTGGTGCTGACCGTCACGGCGCTGGCTCGTGGCCGGACCGCGGCGCTGGTGCGCGCGTGGGTGATCGGCTGCGTCCCCGGAGCGTTGCTGTTCTGGCTCTCGCCGATGAGTGCGCTCGATCGCACCACCTGGACCTTCACGGTCGTCGAGGCTGCGGCCTTCTGCTGGCTGGTCCTCGAGGACGTGCGCAGCGCCGCTGGTCAGCGGGACGCGTCAGGGCTTCTCGGCGCCCAGGAAGATCGATGAGCCGAACGGCAGGTCGCGGCGCCGGAGCAGTCGGCTCTCGGCGCGCGAGAGCCTCATGAACAGGGAGTCGAGGGTGGGCGAGACCCGCGGGAGCCCCTCGTGGGGCTCCGGCCGTCGCAGCCGGCGCGCCACCCGCTCGGCCGCGAACATCGGAAAGACGCCGGCGAAACCGTGGGTGCAGCGGCGTACGTTGAGCCCCGCGCTCTCGACCGCTGCCAGCAGACGGCGGCGCGTGTAGCGGCGGTAGTGGCCGGCCTGGACGTCGTGATCGGTCCACGCCCACTGGTAGGCCGGCACCGACAGCAGCAGCCGACCGCCCGGCGCCAGGACCCGCGCCAGCTCCGCGAGCGCCAGGTCCTCGGGGTCGCAGTGCTCCACGACGTCGAAGGCGCCGACCACGTCGAACGATCCGTCCCGGAACGGCAGCGCCAGCGCGGAGGCGCACACCCCCTCGCCCGGGGCGAGACCGCGCGGGTCGAGGTCGATGGCGATCCGCTGGTGGTCGCCCTGCATCCACTGCACGCTGGGTCCGTCTGCACTGCCGACGTCGAGCAAGCGTCGCGGCTCGCCCAGGAAGTCGCCCAGGGCGGCGCGGAGCAGCTCGGTGCGGGCGCGGTACCACCAGTAGTCGGGCTGGTCGATGGAGGAGGAGCCGGGCTGACTCTTCGTGTCAGCCATTCGGGGTCCCCGTTCGAAGTGGAGCGGAGCGATCACTCGAATGCGGTGTTTGCGTACCGCCGGTGGCGGAGCGGGTGGCGCGAAGGAACGAGTCCACCACCCGTCCGAGCTCGTCGTCGGAGAGGTTGTTGAAGAACGGCAGCCGGACCAGCCGGCCGCTGACGTCGCTGGTCACCGGGCACTCGACCGGACGGGCGGAGAAGCGCCGGCCGCCGTCGGAGTCGTGGAGTGGGACGTAGTGGAAGGTGGTCTGGATGCCGTCCTCGCGCATCAGCTCCATGACGCGGGTTCGCGTCGCGTGGTCGGGCATCAGCACGTAGAAGAGGTGGTAGGCCGGATCGCAGTCGTCGGGGATCACCGGCAGCCGGTACCCGAGCTCGGCGGCCTCGCCTCTCAGCCCCTCCAGGTAGCCCTCGAAGACGTGCCGGCGCCTGGCCTGGATCGACTCGCGCTGCTCGAGCTGGGCCAGCAGGTAGGCGGCCAGGGTGTCGGAGAGCCCGAACGACGAACCGGTGTCGCGCCAGGAGTACTTGTCGACCTGACCGAGGAAGAAGGCCTGGCGGTCGGTGCCCTTGTCGTAGTGGATGCGGGCCGGGGCCAGGTCGGCCGGATCGTTCAGGAGGAGGGCGCCGCCCTCTCCGCAGACGAAGTTCTTGGTCTCGTGGAAGCTCAGCGACGCGAACCGGCCGAGGCTGCCCAGCGGCTCACCGCGCCAGCGTCCGAACAGGCCGTGGGCGGCGTCCTCGACCAGGGCCACGTCCGGGCGGTGGGCCAGCACCGACCTGATCCCGTCCACGTCGCAGGCGATCCCGGCGTAGTGCACGATCACGACGGCTTTGACCGTGTCGTCGAGCAGCTCGGCGAGATGTTTCGGGTCCAGGCCAAGGGTGTCGGGCTCGATGTCGCAGAAGAGGATGCGGGCACCCTGCCGGGCGAACGCCAGGGCGCTGGTCGTGAACGTGAACGACGGCACCACGACCGTGTCCTCGGGACCGAGGTCGAGCAGCATCGCGCTGAGCTCGAGCGCCGAGGTGCACGAGGTGGTCAGCAGCACGTCGGCGCCGGTCTCCTCCTTCAGGATCGAGCCCACCCGCTTGGAGAACGGCCCGAACGAGGAGCTGTGACCTCCTTCGATCGACTCGCGCAGGTACTCGAGCTCACGGCCCTCTGCCGCGGTCCGGTTGAACGGGATGGTCGTTTGCCCGGTCATCGTGCTCCTCCTACCGTCGTGTGCCACGGCAGCTCGTGCCCAAGCAGCTCGGCCAGGGCCTGGTCGCTGTCGCGGAAGTAGTCGCGTAGCCTCTCGACGAGCGCGTCGTCGAGGGATTCATCGAGGCCGACGCCCTGGTTGACCGGTTGACCGAGCGACTCGGGCCGGACGCCGGGGTCGACGCCCAGCCACGCGTAGAGCTCCCCGACCGAGCTGGGACGCTCGACCAGGTCCTCGAGGAACTGCACCCGGACGAGGTCGGGAAAGGCGTCAAGCCACGGCGCGAGGTAGTCCGCGTAGCGGCCCCGTTCGAGATAGGCGTAGGGCGAGACCGATGTCAGTTGGGGGTCCCACGGGAGGGGTCCGTCGAGGTTGCGGGCGAGGGCCTCGGCGACCGGACGGTCCTCCATGCCGTGCGCCCGGCTGAAGCCCCAGTTGGACACCGCCCTCTCGACGGGGTCGCGCAGCTGCACGAGGATCCGTGGTCTGCCCAGCACAGCTGTCACGCGGGCCACTGCGTCAGGTGACTCCAGGTAGCTGGTGCTCTTCTCGCCGAGCAGCGAGGCGGTACCGGCGTGGGAGAACCAGGTGCGGTCGTACCACTCGGGGCCACGGTCGACGACCTCGTCGCTGAGGAACACCTTGGGCTCGGGCCGGGATGGTCGGGCCATCGCGATGTCCGGGTGATCGGCCAGCAGCTCGTGGAGGTACGTCGTCCCGCAACGCTGGGCCCCGATCACCAGGAAGTGCTTCCTCCTCGTCGGTGTGTTCATCCCGTGACCTTCTCGGCCACGTGGAAGCTCTCCCGGGTGCTGACCGCGTCGAGGGTGCGGACGACGTACTCGCCGATCATCGACAGCATCGCGATGATCAAGCCGCTGAAGACCGCGACGAGAACGACCAGGGTGGTCCAGCCCTCCACACGGGCGTCCCTCCAGAGGGCACTGAGCAGGTAGAAGCCGCCCAGCAGGAAGCTGAGCCCGGCCACGGCGAAGCCGCCCAGCGCCGTGGCCCGCAGCGGCCAGGAGGAGTAGCTGAACAGGATCGTGAGGACCAGCGACAGGATGCGCAGCAGGCTGTAGTTGCTCTTGCCCGCCGGCCGGCTGTCGTGCCGGACCGTCGCGTTGGCCCGGTTGCTGGAGTACATCAGGGCCTGGCCGGTGATGTAGGGGTGGGCGTTGCGGGCCGCGAGGATCCGGTCCACCACGTCCCGTCGCAGGATGCGGTGGTTGGAGACCACCAGGTCGGGGGGCTGGAGGAAGATCCGCCGGTTGATCAACCCGATGAGGCGGGTACCGATCCGCCGGTAGCCGGCGGACTGCTTCTTCTCGAACTGGCCGAACACGACGTCGTGGCCGTGCATGGCCTTGTCGATGAGCTTGAGCGCCTCCTCAGGAGGGTTCTGCAGGTCGTCGTCCATCGTGATGACGAAGTCGCCGGTGCTCTCGCGGAACCCGGCCAGGTTGGCGTGGTGCTGCCCGTAGTTCTTCAGCAGGTTGATCGCGGTGACGTGGGGATGGGTGCGGGCGCGGGCGGCGATCACGTCCCAGCTGCCGTCGTTGCTCCCGTCGTTGACCAGAATCACCTCGTGCTTGAGGCCGGCGGCGGTGAAGACCTCGACCACCCGGTCGACGGTCTCACCGACCAGCGACTCGCTGTTGTAGACAGGAATGACGACCGAGTAGGTGAAGTGGTCGCGATCGAGCACCACGTCACCCGATGGTGCGGTCATGTCTGTCCTTCACTTCGTCCGGCGTTCAGCGCTTCGCCGAGCTCTTGCAGCTTGTCCGCTCCGAGGTCGCGACGTGCAAACCACGTCCACCCGGGGGCCTCTCCCACCTGCTGGTAGTCGCGCTCGAGCTCCGGAGCCAGCCACGATGGTACGTCGCTGGGGGGGTTGGCACGGGTCAGGCCCCATCGTTTCTTGCCCACCGCGATGACCGTGAGGTCGTGGTCCTCGATCCACTGGGCGTACCCCCGGAGGCCACCGGGGAAGGTATCGGCGATGTAGGGAGTCATCCCGTTTCCGAACGCGTGGAACCGCGTCCCCTGACGTTGGCCGGAGATCACGAGCGGCTGGGGGGCGTTCACCGAGAAGATCGTGGCGTCGGGGACGACCCGCAGGAGCGTCGCCGTCGCCCTGCGCTGAGCATTCAGCTGGTGCTGTCGATCGCTGACCGCGTAGTCAACGGCGGTCACCGTGCAGGCGATGCTCAGCACGGCGACCGCGACGACCGCGACTCTCGGAGAGACCCGCGCAGCGACCCCAGCCATCACGGCGCCGATGCCGATCGCCGCGAACGGCACGACCAGGAAGGCGTCCGGCCACGAGTCGAAGGCACGGAACGTCCAGAGGACGGCCAGCAGGCTACCGACGCCCGAGCCAACCACGGCGGCGCGGCGCGGCTCCCGCGGCCTCCGGAGCACCACCACCGCTGCCACCACCATCGCGACGGCACCGCCGACAAGGAGCCAGACCGACGCGCCGAATCCGGAGCTCAGCGACCGCCAGGACACGTCGGCGCTGCTCAGCAGGGTGTGCGCAGCCTTGGTCGTGTACTTGGCGTTGATGAGGACGAAGCTGTCCCAGAACAGGGAAAGCTGGCCGACCACCGCATAGCTGGCCACGGTCACGACTGCGGGAACCAGCCCACCGACCGCGATTCGGACGGCTGGCCGCCACCAGTCGCGTGCGGGTACGCCGAGGAGCACCGCTACCACCGCGCCAGAGAACAGGGCGAAGAAGACCGGTTGCCAGACCAGGGTGGCCAGGGCCACCAGGAAACCGGTGGTCAGCCACCGCTGGTGGACGATCGCCAGGAGCGCTGCCAGGGTGAACAGCACCAACGGCGTCTTCTCGCGCGGACCATAGGTGGCCAGCCAGATGAACCCGTGAAAGGACAGCAGCGTGGCTGCCGCCGTCACCCCGGCGAACCTGGAGCGGAACAGATCGCGGCCGAGCAGGTACGCGAGTCCCACACAGGCGACCGAGATCAGCATGTAGAACACGCGGATGCCCAGGAGGTCGTCGACTCCCACCGCCCGCGCCACGGCCACCGCCCCGCCGGGGAGCATGTGCGCCAGGGGGCCGGCCCGGTTGGCGATCGCGACGTATGGAGGAACACCCTCGGCGACCCGCTGGCCCCCGTAGGCGTAGATCCCGCTGTCCCTGAGCAGTGGTCCTTCGAAGCCGTGCAGCAGGTAGACCACGAGGGCGACGAGGCAGCAACCGGCGAGCAGCGGGTCGACTGCGGCGACCGCTCCCCGGACCCGGTTCCGAGCTGCCGTGGTGTCGGTCATGAGCTCTCGGTCACCTTCTTCAGCTCACGGATCACGTCCGGCCGCACAGAGCGGTGGACGTACCACGTGAAGTCGCCCGGGGTGGTGCCCACGTCGACGTACTCCTTCTCGAGCGTGGGGGACAGCCACCGGTACCAGTCTGGATGGTCCACGGTGACGAACGTGGGCTCGTCCTCGGCGATCAGGTCGGCCACACCCTGGAGGCCGCCCGGATAGGTGTCGTCGACGTAGTCCTCCAGGCCGGCGAGAAACATCTGGTGCCGGATCGGGTTCGTCCGGTTGGTCAGCACGAGCGGTTGCGGTCCGCCGATGGACATCAACGTGGCGTCACGCGGTACGGCCGCGAACATCCCCTTCACCTCGGCCCGCTGCTGGTCCAGGACGTGCTCCCGGTGCTCCAGGGAGCTGAGCAGCCCGGCCACCAGGCAGACGATGCTCCACGTCACCAGGATCGGGACCCCGACCCGCGCGGGGACCCTCGCCTGCACCTCGGCCGCGACGGCGCCGACACCCACCGCGGCCGCGGGTAGCAACACCATCAGGTCGGCCCAGCCGTTGAACACGAAGATGCTCCACACAACTCCGCCGACGGTGGCGACGCCGATTCCCACCACGGCCAGGCCGGGGGCCTCGCGACTCCGGAAGGCATCCCGGGCGCGCAGCGCCGCGAAGACCATGATCGCGACGAGCCCGGCGAGGATCACCACGAGCGAGACGCCGAACGCGTCAAGGAGCAGGTCGAGGCGATCGTAGAAGCCGTAAAACCGTCCGGGCGTGGTGTAGCGCCAGTTGATCAGGACGAACCCGTCCAGGAACTCCGTCGTCGCGCCGGCCAGGGCGAACCCTGCCGTGATCACCGCCGTCGGGATCAGGCCGCCGATTGCGAATCTGAGGGCCGCCGGCAGCATCGCCGTGCGGCCCAGACCGGCGATCGCGACCCCGGCCACGGACAGCCCCGTGATGAACGACGGCTGCCAGGTGAGGGTCGCGAGGGCAACGCAGATACCCGCCAGCAGCCAGCGCTGCTTCAGCACCGCCCAGAATGCCAGGAGCAGGAAGAGCGTGAGCGTGGTCTTCTCGCGAGGCCCGCCGACGGCATAGGTCACAAACCCGGCGAAGGTGAGCAGCGCGGTAGTGGAGGCGGCCCCGGCCAGCCTGGAGCTGAACAGATCGCGGACCAGGACGTAGAGCACCCACACGCAGATCACCGAGATCAGCAGCATCAGCAGCCGCATGCCCAAAAGGTCGTCCATCCCGACGATGTGGGCCGCAGCCACCCCGATCGCCGGGACGAGGTGGGCGAGGGGTCCGGCGCGGTTGAGGACACTGACGTAGGGCGGCACGCCTTCGATCGTCTGCTGGGCGCCGTAGGAGTAGAGCGCCAGATCCCGGGTCAGGATGCTGTCGAAGCCCTGGACGATGAACACCGCCACCGCGGCCAGGGCCAGGAGTGGCCCGAGGGGGTCGATCCGGCGCCACCAGCTGGTGGTCCGACCGTCCCGGGCCACGGTGTCGCTCGCGGTCTCCCTGGTGTGCATGCGGGGGGTGCTCATGCCGCGGCCCCCGCGAGGTCGACGGCCACCGGGGCGTGGTCGGAGGCCCCCGAGCCGGCCCGCTCGTCCCGGTCGATGAAGGCACCGGAGACCCGCGCGGCCAGCGACGGCGACGCCAGCACGAAGTCGATGCGCAGCCCCCGGTTCCGCTCGAAGCGCTGCCGGTAGTAGTCCCAGTAGGTGTAGACCTCCGGCCCCGGCGCATGGGGACGCACGACGTCGTCCCACCCGTCGTCGAGGAACGCCTGGAACGCCGCCCGCTCACGTGGCGTCACGTGGGTGTCCTTCGCGTAGGCAGTGATGTCGAAGACGTCCTCGTCACGAGGCGCGATGTTCCAGTCGCCCGCCAGCGCGGTGTCCCGGTCGAGCCACTCGCCGGCCGCCTCCCGGAGTCGTGCCAGCCAGTCGAGCTTGTAGACGTAGTGGGGGTCGTCGGGCTTGCGGCCATTGGGCACGTAGAGGGACCAGACCCGGACGCCGCCACAGGTCGCCGCGATCGCCCGGGCCTCAGCCGCGAGGGGCTCCCCCCAGCCCGGCTGCCCGGGGAACCCCACCTGGATGTCGTCGAGGCCGACCCGGCTGACGATCGCCACGCCGTTCCACTGGTTGACGCCGGCGACCGCGACGTCGTACCCCAGGGCCTGCAGCCCCATCAGTGGCAGCTGGTCCTCTCGGGCCTTCGTCTCCTGGATCGCCAGGACGTCGACCTCGTGGCGCTGCAGGAACTCCTCCACCCGGCCGATGCGGGAGCGGAGTGAGTTGACGTTCCAGGTGGCCAAGCGCACGCGGTCACCCTAGGGGCAGATGATGAGGGGGTGATGAACGGGCACGCCGACCCCGCTGAGGGTGCCTTCGGCCTGGCGGATCTCGTCGCCGAGGCCGTGATGCTCGCAGGCGCGGGATCCGCGGTCATGTACCAGCTGGCCAGGAGAGAGGTGGGCCTCGGTGTCGTCGAGCACAGCACGACGCTGGACCGGCCGCTCGACCGGTTGCGGACCACCCTGACCTACGTCTACGTCGTGGCGCTGGGGACGGAGGAGGAGCGACGGGCCGTCGCCGGCATGGTCGACCGGAGGCACGCGCCGGTCCGCTCGGCCGGGCGCTACTCGGCATTCGACCCGGAGCTCCAGCTCTGGGTCGCCGCGACCCTGGCCCGCACCGGGGAGATGATCCGGGAGCGGGTGTTCGGCCCCATGGACCCGATGACCCGGGAGCGGGTCTACCGCGAGTCCCGGGTGCTCGGCACCGCACTGCAGGTACGGCCGACCCAATGGCCGCAGACGCGCGCGGAGTTCGAGGACTATTGGCGGGACTCGGTGAAGCTCCTGGCACCGGAGCCCACGGTCCAGCAGTACGCCGCACGGCTCCTCTCGAGCCGCGCCGCGCCGCTCCTGGTTCGCCCGGCACAACCCCTTCAGAGCCTGGTCACCCGCGGCAACCTCGATGCCCGGACCCGGGAGGTGCTGGCCCTCCCGTGGTCATCGAGGGACCAGGCGCGCTATGACCGGTTCTGGCGCACCGTTCCGCCCATCTACCGTCGGGTCCCTCGGCCACTCCGACGGCTACCGGCCGAGGTCGTGATGGCGGACCTGAGGCGCCGCCTGCGTTCGGGACGGCGAGTGATGTAGGACCCGGGACCGGTCCGGTCTGGACCGCGCACGGTCTTTACCGCTCGCCCCGGGCGCGGTGCACGGGTGCGTGGCAGCATGGTGGAAGGGACGGGGCTTCCTCACAGGAGCCACCAAATGAATCGCACTCGAGTCGTCCGCCTTGCCCTGGCCGCCACCGGAAGCCTGGCCGTGGCCATGGCGCTGGCGGCCCCCTCCGTCCAGGCGGCCCAGACAACTGGCGTGCCGACCTTCCAGGAGTTCAAGGCCTCGACATACCGCGACGCCGACGGGCAGTACCTCGTCAACGGCGACGAGCCCGTGGACGGCAACGCTGCTCTGAAGTCGTACTACGAGGGCATGGTCGGGCCTGTGCAGAAGACCGTCGCCACAGGTCTCATCGTCAACGTCAGAGGTAACAAGGACGACCGTTGGCCTGACGCCAAGGTCGGCAACCTCACCTACTGCGTGAGCAACAACTTCGGGAACCGGAAGGCCTCGGTCGTCAGGGCCGCCGCCCAAGGCACCGCTCTGTGGGAGAAAGCCTCCTCCGCCATCGACTTCGTCCACGTCAGGTCGGCCGACGCGAAGTGCACCGTCAAGAACAAGGCTGTGGTCTTTCCGATTCTCCCGACCCAGGCCACGCAGTTCATCGCCCGCGCCTTCTTCCCGAGCAGCCCCGACGCGAAACGCAACATCCTCGTCAACCCGGTGTCTCTCGTGACAACTCCCGACTGGGCGCCCATGAACATCCTGGGCCACGAGCTCGGCCACACCCTCGGCTTCCGGCACGAGCACACCCGGCCCGAGGCCGGTGTCTGCTTCGAGGACCTCAACTGGCGTCCGCTCACGCCGTACGACTCGGCCTCGATCATGCACTACCCGCAGTGCAACGGGACCTCGCTCGACCTGAGCATGACGGCGACCGACCGCCAGGGAGTCGTCGCGCTCTACGGTCCGTGAGCCGGACGAATTTCGGGAAGTTGGTCTAGACCCTTTACAACGTCCGTTGCTTTGCATGAGGGTTTCGGACAGTGCGCTCCACCTCTCGGGCTGCTTCTGCGTGCGACCCGTCTACGTGTAGGGCGCATACGTCCACACAGCCGGCGGGGGGCTGTGGCCCCTTGCCCAAAGCACGAGGAGCAGCATGAAGAGAAGTCGTCTCGGCCAGCTCGCCCTGGCCGCCACCGGAGTCCTGGCCCTCGGCCTGGCCACGCCTGCCATCGGTGCCGGTGATGGATCCGGTGCGCCGTCGTACCAGGAGTTCAAGGCCTCGACGTTCCGCGACGTCGACAGCCAGTACATCGTGAACGGTGACGAGCCGGCCGCCAACGACGGTCAGCTGCGGCAGTTCTACGACCGGATGATGGGCCCGAAGAAGACCGCCAAGGATGGTCTCATCGTCAACACGGTCAACGGCCGGGACGACAAGTGGAGCGCCAGCCAGGCTCTCAACCTGACCTACTGCGTGACCAACAAGTTCGGCACCAACAAGGCGGCGGTCGTCACCGCGATGGCCCAGGGCGCCTCGCTCTGGGAGGGTGCAACCACGAAGGTGAACTTCACCTACGTCCCCTCGGCCGACTCGAACTGCACGGTGCGCAACAACGCGGTGCTCTTCTCGGTCGAGCCGACCAGCACCACGCAGTACATCGCCCGGGCGTTCTTCCCGAGCACCGCCGACCGGAGCCGCAACATCCTGGTCAACGCGGTATCGCTGCAGAACTCCGGCAACTGGGAGCCCGGCGACATCCTCGGCCACGAGGAGGGCCACATCCTGGGCTTCCGGCACGAGCACACCCGTCCCGAGGCCGGCACCTGCTTCGAGGACAACAACTGGCGTCCGCTGACGCCGTACGACTCGAAGTCGATCATGCACTACCCGCAGTGCAACGGCGGGTCGGACGACCTGGAGTTCCAGCCGTCCGATGCCGCGGGCGTGCGCGCGCTCTACGGCAGCTGATCTCGGCCCTTTCCAACAGCACCGCCGACGGCCCTCCCGCGACCTGCGGGAGGGCCGTCTTGCGCTCGGCACCTACGCTGCCCGGGTGAGCGTGCCGACCCGAGACGACATCACCGCCGCTGCCCGGAGGATCGACGGACTGGTCCGACGCACGCCCGTGGTCGAGCTCGACGGCGTGACGCTCAAGCTCGAGATGCTGCAGCACGCCGGATCGTTCAAGCCGCGCGGCGCGTTCAACACGGTGCTCGCACAGTCTTCGCCGCCAGCACGGCTGGTGGCCGCGAGCGGTGGCAACCACGGGCTGGCCGTGGCCCACGTCGGCGCCGCCCTTGGCATCCCGACCGACGTGTTCGTCCCCGAGATCGCGGCGCCGGTGAAGGTGGCGGCGATCCGCTCCCTGGGCGCCACGGTCCATCAGGACGGCGCCGACTACGCCGCGGCGCTCGCGGCGAGCGATGCGCTCGCCACCGAGGACGGGGTCCTCGCCATCCATGCCTACGACGCGCCACTCACCCTCGCCGGTCAGGGGACCGTGGCCCGGGAGCTGTCGGAGCAGGCACCCGACCTCGACGTCGTCGTCGTCGCCGTCGGGGGAGGGGGGCTGATCGGCGGAATCGCCTCCTGGTACGCCGGCACCAGCACGCGGGTGATGGCCGTCGAGCCGGAGCTGTGCCCGGCGTTGCACGAGGCCGTCGCTGCAGGTCAGCCGGTCCCGGCTCCGGTGGGCGGGATCGCGGCCGACGCGCTCGGTGCCTCACAGGTGGGCATGCTCGGGTTCGCCGCCGTTCGCGATGCGGTCTCGGTGCTGGTCACCGACAAGGACATCGCGGCGGCACGCCGGGCGCTGTGGCGCGAGCTCCGGCTGGCCGTCGAGCCGGCCGGCGCGACGGCGTACGCCGCCCTGCAGGCCGGAGCCGTCCAGCTCGATGACCAGCGGGTCGGAGTGATCGTGTGTGGCGCCAACACTGACCCGTCTGACCTCGCCCTTCTCGATTCGGGCCCGCCTCCCGCCGCGCCGTAGACTCCCCGCCCGTGGCTCTCACCATCGGCATCGTCGGTCTCCCCAACGCGGGCAAGTCGACACTCTTCAACGCGCTGACGAAGAACGACGTGCTCGCGGCCAACTATCCGTTCGCGACGATCGAGCCCAATGTCGGTGTGGTCGGCGTGCCCGACGACCGGCTGCCCCGCCTGGCGGAGCTGTTCAGCTCCGTCAAGGTGCTGCCGGCGACGGTGGAGTTCGTGGACATCGCCGGCATCGTCCGGGGCGCGTCCGAGGGGGAGGGGCTGGGCAACAAGTTCCTCTCCCACATCCGGGAGTCGGCGGCGATCTGCCAGGTGACCCGCGTCTTCCGCGACGAGGACGTGACCCACGTCGACGGCACGGTCGACCCGGCCAGTGACATCTCGACGATCTCGACCGAGCTGATCCTTGCGGACCTGCAGACGGTCGAGAAGGCGATCCCGCGCTTGGAGAAGGAGGCCAAGGGCAAGAAGGAGCTGCTCCCGGTGGTCGCCGCGGCCCGTGAGGCTCAGGAGGCGCTGGAGGCCGGTACGCCGATCATCGCCACCCCGGTCGATCGCAGCCTGATCCGCGAGCTGTCCCTGCTCACCGCCAAGCCCTACATCTACGTCTTCAACTGCGACTCTGACGAGCTCGCCGACGACTCGCTCAAGAACCGCATGCGGGAGCTGGTCGCGCCCGCCGAGGCGATCTTCCTCGACGCGAAGTTCGAGGCTGAACTGGTCGAGCTCGACGACGAGGACGAGGCCCGCGAGATGCTCGCCGAGCTGGGAGTCGACGAGCCCGGCCTCGATGTGCTCGCCCGCGTCGGTTTCGACACCCTCGGCCTGCAGACCTATCTCACCGCCGGCCCCAAGGAGTCCCGCGCCTGGACCATCCGCAAGGGCGCCACCGCCCCCGAGGCGGCCGGCGTGATCCACACCGACTTCCAGAAGGGCTTCATCAAGGCCGAGATCGTCTCGTTCGACGAGCTGATGGCGGCGGGCTCGATGCTGAAGGCGCGCGAGCTCGGCAAGGTGCGGATGGAGGGCAAGGACTACGTCATGCAGGACGGTGACGTGGTGGAGTTCAGGTTCAACGTCTGAGTCTGCGCGTCTGCGCAGGTCGGGTGGGGTATAGCGCCCTCAGTCCGCACAGCGTCCGCAAGAAATGTTGTGTCGTGGGCTCGATCAGGCCGTGTCGCCGCCACTGCCGTCGGCCGCCATCGCCTTTGCGGCGACGCGCTCGTACAGGGCATCCGCCCGGGCGAGCAGGTCCGGGGAGAACAGGTCCTCCGGCGTCGGGTCGGCTCCAGACCGGAACTCGGAGGTGAAGTCCGTTCCGGCGTTGTCGATCTGCAGGCTCGAGCACACCCACTCCATAGTGGCTTGCGGCCGCGCGCGGAGGTCGTCCTGCAGCACCACGACCACCTCGCCCTGGTGGCGTGCCACCTCCTCGAAAGCGGCGATCCAGTACGCCAGCCAGTAGTCCGGCTCCGACGGCTCACGAGCACTGACCAGGTCGGCGAGGTCGGCGAAGTCGATGGGCTGGTGCAGCTCCCCGAACTCCAGGTGCCCGATGTCGCGCATGTAGTCGCGGACGAAAGGATCCTCTGCATGCAGCCGTAGGAAGCGCTCGTGCTGACGGTGCAGGGAGGCCGCGTGCGCGGCCGGACGCCGAAGTGCGACCACGATCGAGCACCCCGGGAACATCCGGTCGAGAACTCGCAGTCTCCCGATGTTGGCATTGTTCTTCGACACGTAACGACAGCCGTCGGCGCTCCGACCGTGGCGCACCAGAGCCACCTTCGCGTGATGCCGGACGAAGTCGTCGGTCGCGTCGTCGTCGAGATCCCCCTGGTCAAAGGTCTGGATTCGCCCTGCGGCGTACTTCTGGGGCCAGTGGGCGCGCCACAGCACCTCGTCAAAGGCCTCCGGGCTGTCCAGATCGATCTCCATGCCGTCGCCGTGCGCACGCTCCCGCTTCTCGACCCGCTTGCTACGGTCACCGCCGAGTCGCGACCAGAGCAGGGGCGCGGTGACGAAAGGCATGTCTCGGTACTCGTGGGTGGCCACCCCGGGAAGCCGGTGCAGAGCGTTGAGAAGGGCGGTGGTCCCCCCGCGAGGCAGAGAGACGATGAACACCGGAGGGCCGAGGGACACCCTCTGGATGGAGCGATCGAAGATCCGGTTCTCCAGCCTGGCCACCACGAGCAACATCCGCCGGTTGGCGAAAGCCAGACGGTGCATCAGCTGGTCGGCCTCGGCGTAGGCGGCCTTCTCGGCCGGACGCCGACGACCGACGACCCCGGCCTTGACCAAGGCCCACCAGACCACAGCAGCCGCCACGGAGATCCCGGCGATGAAGTACAGCCCCGCCATCATGTCGAGCACGCGTTCAGCCGGCTGGACCCCGCTCGCGTCCGCGGCGAAGACCACCAGGCCAGCGGCTCCCAAGGCAAGACCGAACCGCCAGGCCAGCCCGAACGCACCCCCGAGCAGACGCAGGCCCGCACGCCTGGCGGCTCGCTCCTTCGCGAGGTCGTCCAGGTCGCGGTCGAGCACGGCGGTGACCCCGTCCAGGGCAGCGCGGACGATCCGCTGCACGACGACGCCGAGACGGGACCTCGCCAGGACCAGCGCGAATCCGAGGACCGCCGCGCTCGCGACGACCAGCGTCATCGCCCGGCGTCCTCCTCGGCAGACGCGTTGTCCCGGCGGGAGCGGACCATCCGCTTGATCGGGTACCAGAACACCCCCGCGAACAGCAGCACGAGGCCGAGCAGGACCGCGATCAGCACTGCGATGGCACCTGCACCGGCACCAGGTCCGATGTAACCACTGGTCGCCAGCGCCGTGAGGACCACCACCAGCACGGCGCCGTAGCGCCTCCACCTGTTCAACTCGCGCATGCGGCCTCTTTCTCCTCGAAGAACTCGCGGTCCATGGACGCCGGGAGGACCGATGCCTCGAAGGTACGTCCGTTGGTTTCGCTGTCAAGACGGTTCTGCCACTCCCACGCCAGCCGGCCGTCGCGGGTGTACTCGAGCACGCGGCCCTCGTCGCTGGGTGTGACCAGGATGTTCCCGTTCGACAGATACTCGTGGTCGCCCAGGATCGAGCTGTAGAACGGCTCCTCGCCGGGGCCGTCCCCGCCGAGGACGACCTTCGCCTCGCCCGTCCGCGCGTTCACCTGCATGATCTGGCTCTCCAGAGAGCCGTCGTCGTTGGCGACCGGTCGGTTGTCGAAGACGGAGATCCGGTCTCCGGGAAGCCAGACCGGGTCGTGCTGCCGGAAGAACGGCCCGGTGGTGTGCCACTTGACCTCCATGGTGTCGCCGTCCAGCACCAGCAGCGTGCTGATGTTGCGCAGCGAAACGACCAGGTCCCCCGGGTCGAACAGCCGGGACCGGACGCCCTCGGGCAAGGCCTTCACGCTGTTCAGGTGCAGGGGGTCGGCGGTGACGTGGGGTGCGCCGCGTTCCCGGCTGGCCAGGTAGAGCAGGGACTCGAGCCCGTTGTCCCGGAGGATGTCGGCCACGGAGTAGGAGTGCAGCAGCTTGCCGTCGAGGCTGAGGTTCGTGATCGTCCAGTCGTGGAACGGCGGGCTGGCGTTCGGGATGTCCACCTCGCCGTCGACCGGAATGTAGTTCTCGGCCGGTACCCACAAGGTTCCGTCCGGAGCCAGGCCGACGGAGTGGTGCCCGAGATTCGGCAAACGCCACACTACGTCCCCACACACATCCATGCGGAAGGTGCTCTGTTGGGCGAAGTTGGCGACGATCGAGGCGTCCGGCAACAGCTCGAGGCCGAAGATGTGGTCGGCCTCAGCAACGCGTGGTGGGAAGTCCCGGTAGCCCTCGGGCCAGACCTCGTCGAAATCGGGGGTCCAGGAGTGGACCACATTTCCGTCGCGGTCCATGACCTTGATGAGCATCTCGTTCCGCCGTGTGACGGAGACGAGAAGCAGGCCGGGCTGGACCTCGTCGGGCAGGAATGTCTTCACCTCGGCACCCTGCGACGGTGTGGTAAACCACTCCTCCTGGGCGGAACCGACGAGCGACCCGTAGGTGTCTTCAAGGTTGCGCAGCTGTGGGGCCGGGGGGAGGTCACGTGCGGAGACGAACATCCCTGCCCCGAAGACGCCGAGCACGCCGACGATGGCCGCGCTATAGCGCGACACCTCGCGGGCAAACCTGTCGTTCATTCATTCTCCCTCACCGGTCCGGGACACGCTATCCGCGCCGGATGTGAACCAGGACGCTCGCCCCCGCTCGTGAGCCGGACGCACGCGAGCGGGAGCCTCAGGCACGATGAAGTTCGGGGAGCAGGCTACTCCCCGGCACCGGGGTAGCCCGCGATCGGGCCACTGGAGGAGATCGAACCAGACTCTGAAGAGCAGCCTCCGTGCGGCCCCATCGGTCCGCAAATGGTCCGAAAGTATTCGGCCGAAGCCCCGCTTGATCGTTCCGCGTCAACGTGTGGAGCCGCGCGGCGTACTGTTGATGATGCCGGGGGTTCTTCGCTCATTGCCGGGCCAGGGCCGTGTCGTCCAGGCCTGAGAGGCATGTCATCGACCTCCCGCTCGGGGTCGGTCGGAAATCAAAGGGGTGTGGCAATGGAGGCCGGTTCTGGTCTGTCCGGCGGTCTGGAGAGGCTCGCCGATGCGTTTGCGGAACTCGTGGAGACCACGGTCGGCGAGTTCGACGTCCATGTGTTGTTGCAGAGCCTGGTCGATCGGTGCGTCGACGTGCTGGACGTGGCGGCCGCGGGACTGATGTTGGCCGACGGTAGCTCCGACCTCCAGGTGATGGTCGCCTCAAGCGAACAAGCGAAACTTCTCGAACTGTTCCAGATCCAGCACGACGAAGGCCCCTGCCTGGACTCCTACCGCACCGGCGAGGTCGTGGTGGAAGAGGTGCTCGATGGGCGCAACGAGCGATGGCCGCGGTTCGCCGCGGCCGCCGAGGGGGCGGGGTTCACCAGCGTCTTCGCGGTACCGATGCAGGTGGACGGCAGGGTGGTCGGAGGGCTGAACCTCTTCGGGACCTCCGAACAACCGGGGCCGACGATGACGACGGCACGGGTGGCGCAAGCGATGGCCAAGGTCGCCGCGGTCGCGATCGAGAAGGACCAGGTCTCGCGCGACCGGGCCACGCTGATCGTGCAGCTGGAGACCGCGCTGGAGAGCCGGGTGGCGATCGAGCAGGCGAAGGGCATCTTGTCCAGCCGCCTCGACATCGAGCTCAACGACGCGTTCGTGCTGCTACGACAGCGCGCGCGGAACGCGCGCCGCCTGCTCAGGGACGTGGCGGCCGAGGTTGTCGAGACCAAGGGAAACGACTACAGCGCGAACGACGCCTGAGGCCAGTGCTGGTCGAGTGGAGCGGCCTGTCCTCATCCGACTGGGCCACTGCCATCCGCACCGAACAGGTATACCGTCGATAGACGGGGCCTCCGTTACGTGAGGAGCCGAGATGTCGACGAAGCGCTCGCTCCAGGACCATGACCTGCTCATCCCGCTCGGGGTCCTCGGCGTACTGGCCGGCATCGACGCGGCGTTGCCGCCCAGGCTGCTGGTGAGCGGCTCGTTCGGCGTCGCTGCCGTCGTGGCCAGCGCCATCACGACGGTGCGGCGCACCGCCATGGTCGGACTCGCGGCACTGCTGGTGACCGCACTGTCACCGATCTGGAACCACGACTTCAACACCGTCGGCTGGTGGATCCGCATGGCGATGGCGGTGGGTCTCAGTGCCCTGGCCGTCATCCTGGCCACCGTCCGGGTCCGGCGGGAGCAGGCACTGCAGCACATGACCACGATCGCGGAGGCCGCACAGCGCGCTCTGCTCCGTGTGATCCCCAGCTCGATCGGATCCCTGAGCTTTGCAAGTCGCTACGTCTCGGCGACGAAACAGGCGCTCGTGGGTGGGGATCTGTACGAGGTGGTGGAGTCGCCCGACGGCGTACGCCTGATCGTCGGAGACGCCCGCGGCAAGGGTCTCGACGCCGTCCAGATGGCCGCCACCGTGCTCGCGACGTTCCGCCGCGCCGCGGCCCTGGAACTGCCGCTGACCGAGATCGCAACCGATCTGGACAATGTGGTGAGCGCCGTGGCCGGCATGGAGGACTTCGTGACGGCTCTGCTCGCCGACCTCCACGACGACCACACCGTGACGCTGGTCAACTGCGGGCACCACCCGCCGCTGCTGATCAGCGACGGTGACACCGGCGCGCTGGTCGACACCGGCGAGCCACAACCTCCGCTGGGTCTCCACCCGACACCCCACCCGGTCACCACCCACCTGCCGGAGGGCGCCCGGATGCTCTTCTACACCGACGGCATGATCGAGACTCGCGACCGCCAGGGGGACTTCTTCCCGCTGACGGACCGTGTCGACACCTTGCGCAGCGGAACTCTCGATGACGCCCTTGATGGCCTGCTCGGCCAGGTGGCCGACCACGCCGCCGAGGAGATCGACGACGACATGGCTCTGGTCCTCGCCGAACGGCACATCCGTCGCGACGCGGCGTGAGCCGCCGTCCTCACCCGACGCCGCGAGGCTTCACTCCCAGAGGGCTGGGCGGTGCGACCACTGGTCGCCCGGGCTGCGGTGCCGCCTCGGGCGGAGGCGGCATCGAGGGCGGCGGCGGGACCGGGGGCGGGACCGGAGTCCCTCCCTCGCCACCGCCCTCGACGTCGATGTGCGGCAGCACCCGGCCGAGCCAGCGGGGGAGCCACCATGCGGCCTCGCCCATCAAGGCGATGGTCGCGGGCGCGAGGGTGATCACCAGCAGGCCGGCGAGCAGCACCGCACTGGCAAGACCGACACCGAACTGCTTGATGGTCGGGTCGCCATTGAGGATGAAGCTCGCGAACACCGAGGTCATGATCAGGCAGGCCGCGGTGGTGATCCGGGCGCTGGTCCTCAGGCCGGAGCACGCTGCCTGACGGGCCGGCTCACCGGCCAGGTGGTGCTGCTGGATGTGGCTGACCAGGAAGACCTCGTAGTCCATCGACAACCCGAACAGCACGGCGAACATCATCAGCGGCACGTAGCTCGCGATGGGCACGGTGCTCGACGAGGTGTCCAGGCCGACCAGATCGATGCCCCAGCCGAACTGGAAGCACGCGGTCAGGATCCCGAACGCCGCGGCCGCCGACAGCACGTTCGTGACCGCCGCCTGGAGCGGGATCAGGAGGGAGCGGAACGCGATCATCAGCAGCAGGAACCCGAGCAGGATCACGGTGCCGATCACGAGCAGCAACCGCTGGGAGATGAGCGTTGCGAGGTCGGCGTACGACGCGGTGTAGCCGCCGACGTACGTCGAGATGCCGCCCCCCGCGGTGGCCTCGGGAACCACGTGGTCACGCACGTCGTTCAGCAGGGCGGCCGTCGCGTCCGTGGCCGGCGCGGTCGTCGGCACCGCCGAGAGTAGGACGACGTCGCCCTTCTTGTTGGTCTGCGGGGGCGTGAGGGTCTGCACGCCGGGCGTGCCTGAGAGCGAGTGCTGGAGCTTGGTGACCCGGGGGTCGGTCGCCCTCGGGTCACCCCCGGCGGCGGTGACCATCGTCGTCAGCTGCTTCTGGAGCTTCTCCGCCTCCTGCTTCTGCTGCTCCGCAGTCTGCTGCTGCGACTTGAGGTTGTTGGCCTGCTTCTGCAGCGCAGTCGCCTGCTGCTGCAGGCGGGTGCCTTGCGCCTGGAGCTGATCAGCAGAGGCTTGCAGCCGGTTGGCCGAGGCCTGGAGCTCGTCCGCCGATGCCTGGAGATCGGTCTTCTGCGACTCGAGCCGCCGCTCCTGCGCCTTCAGCTGGTCCGCCCTGACCGGCAGCTGATTGGCCTGCTTCTGCAGCGCGTCGGCCTGACGCTGGAGCTGGTCTGCGCGGGACTGTAGTGCCCGAGCCTCGACGGCCAGCCGCTCGGCCTCGCGTTCGATCGGTGCAAGCATGGCCTGCACCCCGGCTGCCCGGTCCTGCACCCGCTGCAGCCGGGTCCGAAGCCGGCGAGCCTGGTTGTTGTTGCCGTTGGCCTCGGCCTGCGCGATACGACGCTCGAGCACTCGCTCGCGTGCTTCGAGCACGGCCAGGCTCCGGATCAGCGGCCTGGCCTGCTCGGCGAGGGCACGCGCCTGCCGCTCGAGCCGGTTGCGCTGGGCGATCAGCTGCTGCTTCTCGGCCAGGAGCCTGGCCTTCTGGCTCTGGAGTCTCTGCGCCTGCCCCTTGAGTGACGCCTGCTCACGCTGGAGCTGCGCCGCCTGGGCCTCCAGCTGGTTCCGCTGCTCCTCGAGGCTGGCTTGCTGCCGTTCGAGCTCGGCCTGCTGCCGCTCCAGCTCCGACTGCTGGGCCTCGAGATCCTTCTGCTGCGCCTCCAGCTTCGTCTGTTGCGCCTGGAGCTGCTTCTTCTCCTGGGGGAGCGTGTTCTGGTCCTTCTGGAGCTGCTTCTGCAGAGACTTCGCCTTGGCGTACTTCTGGTTGTACCCCTTGCTGGGGGTGGCTGGTGGGTCCAGCTTCGACGCGACCTGCAGCGGCCCGTTGTAGCCGGGCCCGAACCCGGCGCTGATCAGGTCGTACGCCCTGCGCTCGGTGGTGTCGGTCGGAGCCGCGCCGATGTCCTCCTGACCGAAGGCCAGTGACGGTGCGGGGACGATCAGCGGCGCCAGGAACGCCAGCGCAACCACGGTGAGGAGTACGGGACGCCGGGTGACGAAGCCGGCCCAGGCGCCCCAGACGCCGCCGTCGGTGCGCCTGCGCCGCATGAACGCAGGCAGGGAGAGCCACTGGATCCGGTGGCCGAGCAGCCCGAGCACGGCGGGCAGGAAGGTGATCGCCGCCAGCACGGCAGTCAGCACCGCGACCGCCGACGCGAGCCCCAGCGTGCTCAACAGCGGGATGTTCGCCACGCGCAGCGCCACGAGTGCCACCACGACGGTGCCGCCGGCGAACACGATGGCGCTACCAGAGGTGGCAACCGCCTTGGCGATGGACTCCTCGACCGGCAGGCCTTCCTCGAGGTGCTGCTGATGTCGAGTGACCATGAAGAGCGCGTAGTCGATGCCGACACCGAGGCCGATCATCGTGGCCAGCGTGGCGCCGGTGTCGGGGACGGCGAACAGGTGTCCCATCAGGCCGATGGTGGCCAGCGCGAACGCCAGCCCGACCACCGCGGTGATGATGGGCATGCCCATGGCGATCAGGCTGCCCAGGACGAGAGTCAGGATGAGCATCGCGGAGAGGATGCCCACGACTTCGCTGCTCTCGGTGGGCTGGTCGGACAGCTCGCTGCCGATGGACCCGGCCGCTTCCACCTGGATGCCCGCGTCGGAGGCCGGCTTGGTGGTGGCGAAGACGGAGGTCGCGATCGCCGCGTCGAGCTCGGCCGAACCGACGTCGAGCAGTACCGGCGCGAAGGCGGTCTGCTGGTCCTTGGACAGCAGCCCGGCGGTCTGACCGGCATCGCTGAGCGGAGAGGTGACGCTGTAGACGTGCTGCGCGGCGCGAAGCCCCTGGACGGCGTCCTTGATGGCCTGCTTGTTGTCCTGGTCGGTGAGCTTGCCGTGCTCGACGTGGAAGACGACGGGGTTCGCGCCGTTCTGCTGGGGCGGGAAGCGCTCGGTGAGCAGGTCCTGGACCTGCTGACTCTCGGTGCCGGGAAGCTCCAGGTCGTTGCTGGTCTCAGAGCCGTAGACGATGACCAGGCCGACCACGCCGGCCGCCAACAGTGCCCAGATGCCGAGCGCGGTCCACGATCGCCTGGCGCAGAACATGCCGAGCGCGTGCAGTGCCTTGCCCAAGACATCCTCCTTGAGCCCGCCCGTTCCGGACTCTTCAGCCTAGGCGGGCCGCGGAGTGGCGTCCTGACCCGACCCGGCTGGTCCGGCCGCGTCATGCGGCGCTGGGGGAGCCGCGCGTCAGCGCAGGAGCTGGTACCTCAGGACGACCGTGAACGTCTTGACGTCGAACCGGTCACTCGCAGCCGTCAGGAAGCCCCAGGCGACGGAGGGTCGGCCACCCGGGTTCCGGTTCACGATCGGCCCGGCTGCGACGCTCTTGCCGCTGTGGCTCTTCACGGCAGAGCTCATGAACGAGAAGCCGACCCAGTCCCGCCGCTTCCGGTTCCAGTAATCGAGGCCGGCCCGGCTGTGCGGGCGCGTGCGCGCTGCGCCGCCGTACACCAGGACCTTCAGCGATCCGTAACGGCCTCGGAAAGCGCGAGGGACGTAGACGGCGTTGACGGTGGCCGCCACGCTGGCTTGGCTGCGACTCCGACAGCGGGTGTTGGAGTAGTAGCCCAGCGACCCGGCCCACTCGTGAAGGGAGGGCTTGCGGAGCGACGAGCAGCGGCCAACCTGCCGATGGACCGTCGATCCGGCCGCACCCACTGTCCTGCGGAACGTGCGGGTGACGATGCGCTTGGGGGACAGGGTGACCGCGCGCGACCTCGCCGTGGCCGCGTTGCCGGAGGAGTCGGTGAGCGTGAAGATCAGGTGGTACTCACCCTTCGGCTGGAGGCGACCGGAGGCGTTGCGGCCGTCCCACGGGAAGCTGTGGCTCCCCGGGGTGGCCACGTCCGCCGAGCGGTCGAGGACCACCTGCCCCTGGCTGTCGGTGATCTGGACGCGGCGGTTCAGGGTGGGGTCCGCGCTGTCGTCCGACACCTGATAGGTCACCTGGACGACGTCCTTGTAGCCGTCGTCGGCGGGGAAGAAGGTCACGTTGCGCACGCCGGTGATCTGCAGTGTTGGCGGCGTGCGGTCGCGCGGAGCCGCGAGCGCGGGCAGGGCCGGCAGCATGGCGGCGGCGATCAATGACGAGGTGAGTACCGCGAAGATGCGTGACGAGTGCATGGATTCCCCCAGCCCCAGGAAATCGCCCGGCCGCGGTTGGTCGAACGTGGCGACACTCTAGGACCGGCGGAGACCATCGGTCCATGCCCGTCGGCCAACTTGTGGCTAGAGCCGTCTGGTGGTGAACAACGTGGTGCCGTGGGCCGCGTCCACTTCCTTCTGGTCGGTCTCCGTGAACCCGAGCTTGGCCAGGACGCGACGCGAAGCGGTGTTCCAGTCCCAGACCGTGGCCCACAGGCGTTCGTACCCGGACGATCTGGCCCAGCCCAGGACCGCCCAGGCGGCCTCGGTCGCGTAACCCCGACCCCAGGCACTGCGTAGCACCTCGAACGCGATTTCCGGCTCCCGCTCTGATCCTCGTCCGCTGTCGACCAGCCCGCAGTAGCCGATCACGTCCCGCTCGGCTTTCCGTTCGATCGCGAGCGTTCCGATGGACGACGGCTGGCTGGTGCGGATCGAATCCTCGAGCTCGGCGAGTGTGGGGTGTCCATCAGCATCGATTCGGCGGTGAGGCGGCACTCGCGGGTCACGCTCGGTCCACATCTGACGCAGGACAGCAGCCTCGGCCGCCTGCCAAGGTCGGAGCAGCAGGCGACTCGTCTCCAACGGAAGCTCGCCCCGCCGAGTTGCGTCATCGGTCATCGCAGCAACTCTGTCACCGCTTCTGGCCGGGTTGCACACTTGCTGAATGGTCGAGGTTGATCCCGAGCGTTTCGAGGTGATGGTGACCGAGGCGCTCGACGGCATCCCGGTGGAACTGGGTGAGCTGATGAGCAACGTGGCCGTGACCGTGCAGCACGACCGCGGCCCGGCGCGCCTGCTGGGGCTCTACCAGGGAGTGCCGTTGACTCGTCGGGGGAGGTCCTACGCCGGCGCACTGCCCGACCGGATCACGATCTACCGGCGTGCCATCTGTGCGACCTGCAACAGCGAGGCAGAGGTCGTCGAGCAGGTTCGACGAACGGTTATTCCACAAGTGGGCCACCACTTCGGGATCGGCGACGCGCGGCTGCGTGAGCTCGGCTGGTGAGTGACGACGGCAGAGCGCCGGCAGGTCAGGACATGCGACCACTAGCCTGTCCGCGTGAGCGAGTTCGACCAGCAGATCGCGGTTCAGCCGGCGGGCAACGGGGACTTCAAGGCCGATCTGGCTCCCGGCTGGGTGGTCGGTGGTGGCGTCAACGGCGGCTACCTGCTGGCGGTGATCGGCAACGCGATCCGTGCGAGCCTCCCGGACAAGCCGGACCCGATCGCGATCAGTGCCTACTACCTGGCCGCGGCCGAGCCGGGGCCCGTGACGGTCGGGACCCGCACGCTGCGGGAGGGGCGTTCGGTCGCCACGGTCGCGGCCGACCTGGTGCAGGGCGACCAGACCCGACTCACGACTCTGGCGACGTACGGCGACCTCGGAGATCTTCCCGACGACGTGCGCACGTCCGCGGAGGAGCCGGTGCTGCCGCCGCCCGACGAGTGCGTGCCCAACACCATGGCGCCGGAGGAGGTGCGGCGGATCGCGCCCCTGATGGAGCGGTTCGACATGCGGTTCGACCCGGCCCACGTCGGCTGGGCGGTCGGGAAGCCGAGCGGCAACGGTGTCCTGCAGGCGTGGTTCCGGCTCAACGACGAGCGTGAGCCCGACCCGCTCTCGCTGCTGCTCACCGTCGACGCCCTCCCACCGGTGACCTTCGACCTCGGGATGCCCGGCTGGGCGCCGACGCTCGAGCTCACCGCCCATGTGCGGGCCCATCCGGCGCCGGGCTGGCTCAAGGTCCGGCACGCGACCCGCAACATGGCGGGCGGCATGTTCGAGGAGGACTGCGAGATCTGGGACTCCGCCGGGCGGCTGGTGGCGCAGAGCCGGCAGCTGGCCCGCCAGCCCCGCTGACCGGAGGCTGGCTCAGCCGTCGAACCGGCTTCGCCTCATGCAGAACACCCAGCGGCGTCCCGGATGCTCGGTGACCGACCACAGCTCGTCGGTCGACGGCCACCAGGTGATGTCCTCGGGGCCCATGGGCGTCACCTGCGAGAACCGGCGGAACGCGCCCGGCCGGCCCACGTAGATCGAGCCCGGCCGGTAGCGGCCGGCGGACGCGGACACGTAGTAGCTGCCCTTGGCCACCACCGCGCCCTGGCTGTGGGCCACTCCGTCATTCTCGAGCAGCAGCGGCCGCGAGATGCCGTCCTCCCCGGCCTGCAGCAGCAGCGACTCGGGATCGAGGGCGTAGTGGACAAGTCGCCGTGTCCCACGCTTGGCGGTCGCGTACTCGCCGGCGACCAGTTGTGGTGGCGAGGCCGCGCGGTCGAGCGAGAGGAACGAGTAGTGCAGCTTCTCGTGACCCTCGTCCGAGAGCCCTTCGTAGGCGAAGCGCACCGGGAGCAGGTAGCGATAGCCGTACGACGACAGGCGGTCGCCGTCGATCTCGCACGCGTATGCGCGGCCTCGGCGCTCCTCCGGGACCCGCATCAGGTCACTGAGCCGGAAGGTCATGAAGCCGTGCGCGGTGGCAGCGACGTGCAGGTAGTCGCCGCACCACACCAGGCCGCCGGCATGGATGCGCAGCGGCTGCAGCCCGAGCGACCCGTCCCGGTGCAGGCGCGGCACCACGAGGAGGACGTGCCGGTAGCGCCGGTCCTCGAGGTCGACGAACGTCACCCGCGAGCCCTGTCCGCCCTCGCCCAAGTCCTTGGCGTACCAGGTGACCGCGAGCATCCGGCGGCCCTCGATCTTCCCGGTGTCGCAGGCGTCGGCCGAGCTCGAGATTCCCTGCGGCCACCACTGCGCGGTACGCCGGTCCGCCCGGTCCCAGGTGAAGGCCCGGTGCACCGCCCGGCCGGGCGGCCAGAACGGTCGGGTCCACACACGGTGGCCCCGGCGGTCAAGATCGGCCAGCAGCCCCCGCAGCCCGACCCGCCCACCCAGCAGTGAGTCCAGGGCGTCGATCGCGGCCCGGTTCTCCTCACCCCGGCGCAGATGCACGCCCGCAACGCTCTGCTCCATGGCGCTCACCGTAATGCGGCATGCTCGGGCGTCGTGACCACCACCGTCGTCGGCGCCGCGATCCTTCGCGACGGCTGCGTCCTGGCCGCGCGTCGTACCTCACCCGCCGCGGCAGCGGGGAGGTGGGAGTTCCCCGGCGGCAAGGTCGAGCCCGGAGAGACCCGTGAAGCCGCGCTGGTCCGCGAGGTGGCCGAGGAGCTGGGGTGCCGGGTCGAGGTGACCGGGTGGCTGGCCGGGGAGGTGCCGATCAGCGATATCCACGCCCTGGCCGTGGCCCTCACGACGCTGGTCGACGGAGAGCCCGAGCCGGTCGAGCACGACCTCGTCCGCTGGCTGGCGGCCAGCGAGCTCCGCGACGTGGACTGGCTGGAGGCCGACCGCCCGTTCCTGGCCGAGCTGCACGACCTCCTGACTACGCTGACGCCATGAACGATGCTCCCGCCCAGCGGCTCCTCGTCGTCCACGCCCACCCCGACGACGAGACCATCGGCACCGGGGCGACGATGGCCAGCTACGTCGACCGCGGCGTCGGCGTCACCCTGGTGACCTGCACTGCCGGCGAGATGGGCGAGATCCTGGTCCCGGAGTGGGAGCACAAGGCCGCCGACAGGGACGACACCCTCGGCGAGCATCGTCAGGAGGAGCTGGCCGAGGCGATGAAGATCCTCGGCGTCACCGACCACCGCTTCCTCGGCGGGTTCGGCGCCTACCGTGACTCCGGCATGGCCTGGCACGAGGACGGCCACGCGGTCCCCGCCGACGTCATCCACGACAACGCGTTCTGGAAGGCCGACCTCAACGAGGCCGCCGACCACCTCGTCCGCGTCATCCGCGAGGTGCGACCGCAGGTGCTGGTGACCTATGACCAGTTCGGCGGCTACGGCCACCCGGACCACATCCAGGCCCACCGCGTCGCGATGTACGCCGCCCTGCTGGCCGCCGTCCCGTCGTACAAGACCGACCTGGGCGAGCCGCACGAGGTGACGAAGGTCTACTGGAGTGCGATGAGCGAGGGCCGGATGCGCGAGAGCCTCCGCAAGATCCGGGAGTCCGGTGACACCAAGACCTTCGAGGGCATGGACCCCGACGGCAACCTGGGTCCGTTCGTGACTCCGGACGACCAGCTCACCGCGAGGATCGACGGCTCGGCGGTGATCGACCGCAAGATGGAGGCGCTGGCGGCCCACCGGTCCCAGGTCGAGCAGAACGGCTTCTTCTTCTCCGGCGCCGAGAGCGGCCACGCGTTCTGGGCCGAGGAGTTCTTCCGGCTGGCCAAGGGCACTCCCGGAGAACTCGGCGAGGACGGGTGGGAGTCCGACCTGTTCGCCGGTGCCTAGGAGCGTCGGCGCCTGATGCGCATCGTGGTGGCGGTGCTGCTGCTGGTGGCCGGCGCCGCGACCGCGCTCGCCACGGTGGCGCTGCACACACTCGGCTGGGGGTTCCTCCTGGGAGCGCTCGCCACCCTGGCGGCTCTGGTCGCGGTCGGGCCGGGCTGGTGGACCAGGCTCGCGTTCGGTCTCGGGTGGGTCGGGTTCGTCGCCTGGGTGACACCGAGCCGGGCCGAGGGCGACTACGTCATCTCCTCGGACCTCGCCGGCTACGGGCTGATCGCCTTCGCACTGGTGGTCTTCATCTACTCAGTGGTCACGTTGCCGCGCCCCCGGCGTGGAGGCCGGAAGGGGTAGGCGCCCGCTCCTAGGATTGGCGGCGTGAGCGATCAGGGCCGGGAGGCCGAGGGCGGCCGGGTCGTCCTCCTCCTGGTGCTCGGTCTGATCGTGCTGTTCGGCGGTGGCTACGTCCTCGCCTACCTCGCGGCCGGCGACAACGTCCCGCGGGGCACCACCATCGCCGGGATCGACGTGGGCGGCCGCAGCCAGAAGGCTGCGGTCACCGCCCTCGAGAGCGGACTGGACGAGCGGAGCAGGGCACCGATCCCTGTCTCGGTCGACGGAAAGCCCACCGAGGCGGTTGACCCCACGACCACGGGCCTGGCAGTGGACCTCCAGTCGTCCGTCGCGGCGGCTGGCGGTGAGCGGTCATGGGCGCCCGACCGGTTGTGGAACTACTACACCGGCGGAGATGACCTCGACCCTGTGGTCACCGTCGACGAGACCGCCATGACCGCGGCAGTCGACCAGCTCGTCGAGGCCAACAGCCATGCGCCGAGAGACGGGGACGTGCTGTTCGAGGACGGTCAGGTCAAAGTCGTCGAGCCCAGGCTCGGCGAAGGTGTCGACCCTGAGGAGGCCCGGTCGGCCATCGAGGCGGCGTACCTGCAGGCCACCACCGTGGACCTGAGCAGCTCCGCCACCCAGCCCGACATCGACGACGGCGACGTCGCCGAGGCACTCGACGCCTTCGCCAATCCGGCGCTCTCCGGCCCGGTGACGCTCGACTTCGGTCGCACCCGGGTCCGGCTCGCCACCCGCGACTTCGCGCCCGTACTCGGGCTGAAGCCGCGACGCAGCGAGCTGGTGCCCACTCTCGACGAAGACCGGTTGATCCACCTCGTCGAGGGCGCCATGAGCAGGAGCGGCAAGCCGGTCGACGCGACGGTGCGGCTCGTGCACGGCAAGCCCAGGGTCATCCCCGACAGGCCCGGCGTGAAGTACCAGCCCGAGGACGTACGCCGGGTCTTCCGCAGCCTCCTACGCCGGCCGGCCGGCCGACGGGAGGCCAGCGTGCCCGCCAAGGTGGCCCGCGCCGACTTCCGCACCGGCGATGCCCGCAAGCTGGGGATCGAGGAGCAGGTCTCCCAGTTCACGACCAACTTCCCCCACGCTGCCTACCGCAACATCAACATCGGCCGCGCCGCCGAGCTCGTCAACGGCACCGTGCTCAAGCCGGGGGAGACTTTCTCGCTCAACGACACGGTGGGGAAGCGCACCCGGGCCAACGGCTTCACCAAGGGCTTCATCATCGAGGACGGCGTCTATCAGGAAGACCTCGGAGGCGGTGTCTCCCAGCTGGCCACGACCACGTTCAACGCGATGTTCTTCGCCGGGCTCGAGGACATCGAGCACAAGACCCACTCGTTCTACATCGACCGCTACCCGGTGGGTCGGGAGGCCACGGTCGCTTGGGGCTCGGTCGACCTGCGCTTCAAGAACACCACGCCCTACGGCGTCCTGATCACCGCCCGGGTCACCCCGAGCACAGCCTCGAGACAGGGCGTGGTCACCGTGCGCATGTGGTCCACCGACTACTGGGACATCACCGCCTCCACGTCCGAGCGCTACCACCGGACCCCGGAAAAGACCCGGCACCTGACCGGCGACGACTGCGTGCCCAACGACGGTTACGCCGGCTTCGACGTCGACGTGACCCGTCACTTCCGGCGGGCAGGTGAGAGCAGCCTCGGCCACGACGAGAAGTTCCACTCGACGTACCTCCCGTCCGACACGGTCATCTGCGAATGACCGACCGGCCGATCAGCCGGCAGCCTGGCAGGCCACGTCGACCTGGTAGTGCACGGCAGCGCTGAACAGGTAGCCGTCGTCGTTGTCGGGGGCGCGCTGGGGCTGCCGTCGCCCGGTGGTGTCGGTGGCCCGGACGACCAGATCGTGAAGTCCGGCGCGCGCCGGGGTCCAGGGCAGGGTCCAGGCAACCCAGCAGGACGGGTCGTTGGCGCCGACCAGCGCGGCGTCGTGCCAGTGACGGCCGCCGTCAGTGCTCACCTCGACCCGGCCGATTGCGGCCTCGCCGGCCCAGGCGCGCCCCCGCAGCACCGTCTTCTGGCCGGAGATCGCACCCGCCCGGGCTTCGCCCACGGTGTCGAGGCAGCTCATCACCGGCATGCGGTCGAGAGCGGAGTTGGCGTCGGACCAGCCCACGCCGTGCATGCGGTACCACTTCGTGTTCCACGGCGAGGTCTCGGCGGTGGTGGTCACGCGCAGCTCGCCGAGCCACTTGATGCTGGCGATGCCCACCCAGCCGGGCACGATCAACCGGGCAGGGAATCCGTGGTCGCGGGGGAGCGGTTCGCCGTTCATCGCCCAGGCGATGAGGGTGTCGTCGAGCGCCTTGGCGATGGGGAGCGGTCGGCGGACCCGCCCGTGGTTGACCCCGCCGTCGACGTAGGGCTCGTCGAGGCCGACAGCCATCACCTGAACCGCCGAGTCGAGCAGCCCCGCGTGCCGGAGGATCGTCCCGAGCGGGACCCCGGTCCAGCGGGCGACACCGATCGCGCCGAGGCCCCACTGGGTGCCGGGCCGCGGGTGTCCCTGCTGGTCGGCAAAGAGGCGTCGACCGTTCCCCGTGCACTCGAGGGCGCGCTCCTGTGTCTGGCTGGTGAACGACTGCAGCTCCGCCAGCGAGTACGTCGCCTCCCGCAGCACCCCATCGCCGGTCACCAGGAGCCGCCAGGCCGCGGCGTCGACGACGGCCGGGGCGGTGTGGTTGCGCACGAAGAACCGGTCGTTGGGGGTCAGGTGCTGAACCGGGCCCTCCCACACCGTCTCCAGGTCGGTGCCGTGGTGGACGAAGTGGTCCCCCTCGGGCCGCCCGTGGCGATCTCGCAGCATGCCTAAATCATACTGATCGACTACAGTTAAATCACGTGACGGGGGGTGCGCCCCGTCACGGAGTGAGTCGGTTGAGGTCGCGCGGGAAGAGCGTCACCTCCCGGACGTTCGCCGCGCCGGTCAACCGGCTCGTCCACCGTTCCAGCCCGATCGCGAACCCCCCATGGGGTGGCATGCCGTGCTCGAACGCCTGCAGGTACGACGCGTAGCTGGCCGGGTCCTCGCCGCGGGCGCGGATCGCCGCGTCGTAGGCCGACGGCCGGTGCAGGCGCTGCCCGCCGGTGACGAGCTCGACCCCACGGAAGATCAGGTCGAAGCTGTTGGACCACCGTTCGTCGCCGGGCCAGGGATGGGTGTAGAACGGCCGCTTGGCCATCGGGTAGCCCTCCACGGCGACGAAGTCGCTCCCGTGCTCGGTCAGCGCCCACGCGCCCAGCGCCCGCTCGTGCTCGGGCGCCAGGTCGGGCTCGTCCTCGGGCGCCCCGGCGAGGGTGAGCGCGTCGCGGAAGTGGATCACCGGGATCTCCTCG
>JBJMIQ010000065.1:0-4525 GCA_045806805.1 Nocardioides sp.
GGCCCTCCTGATCGTGCAGGGGTAGCTCGGTCAGGCCGACGATGAGGTCCCAATCGCGTTGGCGACCGTGGTCCTGCAGGCGCCCCACCGCCGCCTCGACATCCTCGGAGCCTGTGGTGAACGGCTCGCTCACGACGGTGATGTCCCACGCGTCGCTGCCGTCAACGGGTCGCAGGTCGGTCAGACCGCGGGCGATCTCGGTCGGCGCAGCTGGATCGGCCACGAGCCCGACGCGGACGGACACCATGCGGCCCGGGTACCCACGAGCGGCGGCGAGACACACCGAGGGAACACCGCCGGGGATCCGGCCACCGGACGACGTGGCAGCAGAACCCGGACGACGAGACCCCCCGATCTGCATTCCTGCAGTTCAGGGGGCCATCTGGTGAGTACCCCCGACCGGATTCGAACCGGCGCTACCGCCTTGAGAGGGCGGCGTGCTAGGCCGCTACACAACGGGGGCGTGGCACTTGCAACCTGCGGAACTCTACTTGGGAGCCCCTCAGACGCACCAATCGCGGCCGGTGTGGCCGCGATCTCGCTGGGATACTAGGACTCGAACCTAGACTAACTGGACCAGAACCAGTCGTGCTGCCAATTACACCATATCCCACTGGCTTAGTGGCCTTACCACCACTGTGGCCGGGCCGAGGGGAAACGTTACACGCGGCTCTGCGGGGCCACCAAAACGATCGGGTCCGTCCTCGTCACGAGCCCCATATGTCTTGCCGTGAACAGCGCAAGCGCCAGGTAGACCAGCGACTGGGTGAGGGTCACGGGGATGGCCCACCAGGAGCCGCCGGTGGGGTTCAGGGACGACCCCATGTCACCGAAGGCGAGGGCGAGGCCGAAGGCCAGCCAGTTGTTGAGGACGTGCATCGCGATACCCGCCTCGAGGCCGCCGGTGAGGATCACGAGCGTTCCGGCCACAAGACCGAAGGCGAACCGGTCGAAGAAGATCGGGATGCTCTGGCCGAGCCCGTGGGCGAGAGCGAACAGGATCGCGGGCGCGACCACGGCCGGGACCGGGTGGCGAAAGAGCCCGCCGAAGGCTTGGGTGAGGTAGCCGCGGAAGGCGTACTCCTCGCCGGCGGCCTGGAGGGGTGTGAGGAGCAGGACGACGAACAGGAAGTCGCGGGTCGTGCTGGTGAAGTCGTTGACCTGGCCGGTCACCCCGGTACCCGTGTCCTGAGCGGGCAGGAACGCCGACACCACGATCGTCACGATCAGGGCGACCAGGGCCAGGCCGAAGCAGACGGCCAGGTAGCGCCAGCGCAGCCGCGGGAGCACCGAGGCGAGCCAACGAGGCCGCAGCCCGTGCAGCACGCGGATGATCAGCCAGGTCAGCGGGATGGCCGCCGCGAGGGCGAGGTTGAGGTAAGCCAGCCCGAGCGGAGTCGGATCGTCCAGGTCGAGCATCCGCTCGATGCTCGACCCGGTGTGGCCGGTCACCGCCAGCCCGACCACGAACGGGATGCTCACCAGCGCCGGGGCGAGCAGGCCCGCTCCTACGACGAGCGACACGATGCCCACCACGGGGCGCCACCATCCGGGCCGGCCGCCGAGCAGGATCAGGTGGTAGGGCAGACCGCGGGATGTCGGCTGCACGTCGGTCGTCATGCGAGCGCACCCTCGAGCCGGCTCAGGCTGCGCTCGCGTCCGAGCAGCTCCAGCGACTCGAAGAGCGGCGGCGAGATCCGGCTGCCGGTGACCGCGACCCGCACCGGCCCGAAGGCGTTGCGCGGCTTGAGGCCGAGCTCCTCGACCAGTGCGGTGCGCAGTGCGTCCTCGATGGCCGCCGTCTCCCAGGTCGGCAGCGCCGTCAGCGCGTCACGCGCGGCACGTACGGCGGCGCGACCGTCCTCGTCCAGCATCTTCTCCACGTCAGCTTCATCACGCGTGAACGACTCCTCGTCGGCGAACAGGAAGCCGAGCAGGGCGGGTGCCTCGGCGAGCTTGTTCATCCGCTCGTGGACCAGCGGCATAGCCCGGTCGAGCAGCCCGCGCTCGGCGTCGGTGACGGGATCGGACAGCACGCGGTCTTGCTGCAGGAACGGGATGACCCGTTCGGTCATGTCCTCGAGCGTGATCAGCCGCATGTGGGAAGCGTTGATCGCCTCGGCCTTCTTCAGGTCGAACCGGGCGGGGTTGGGGTTGACGTCCTTGATGTCGAAAGCCGCCACCATCTCCTCGAGGGTGAAGACGTCACGGTCCGGGCCGATCGCCCAGCCGAGCAGGGCCAGGTAGTTCAGCAGACCCTCGGGCAGGAACCCCTGGTCGCGGTACATGAACAGGTGTGCCTGAGGGTCGCGCTTGGAGAGCTTCTTGTTCCCCTCCCCCATGACAAACGGGAGATGTCCGAACTCCGGGACCGCCTGGGAGACGCCGAGCTCGACCAGCGCCCGGTGCAGGGGGATCTGGCGCGGGGTGCTCGACAGCAGGTCCTCGCCGCGCAGCACGTGAGTGATCTGCATCAACGCGTCGTCGACCGGATTGACCAGGGTGTAGAGCGGGTCGCCGTTGGCGCGACACAGGGCGAAGTCCGGCACGAACTCGGTCTGGAACGTGACGTCCCCGCGGACCAGGTCATACCAGGTGATCTCTCCGTCGGGCATCCGGAAGCGGACGACCGGGGAACGACCTTCCGCCTCGAAGGCCGCGCGCTGCGCCGGCTCGAGCTCGCGGCAGAAGCCGTCGTACCCCTGGACCTTGGACCCGCTGATCTTGCGGCGCGCGTCGACCTCGGCGGTGGTGCAGAAGCAGTCGTAGGTGAACTTCGAGTCCGCCAGCTTCGCAAGAACGTCGCGGTAGAGGTCGGTGCGCTCGGACTGCCGATAGGGACCATGCGGGCCACCGGTCAGCGGGCCCTCGTCCCAGTCGAAGCCGAGCCAGCGCATGGTCTCGAGCAGCGCGTCGTAGGACTCCTCGGTGCTGCGTTCCTTGTCGGTGTCCTCGATCCGGAAGACGAAGGTGCCGCCGTGGTGTCGGGCGAAGACCCAGTTGTAGAGCGCGGCGCGGGCCAGTCCCACGTGCGGGGAGCCGGTCGGGGACGGGCAGAACCGCACCCGCACGCTCATCTTTTGACCACCGGGTTGGTCAGGGCGCCGAGGCCCTCGACGGAGACCTCGACCTCGTCGCCGACCTCCATCGGCCCGACGCCCTCCGGGGTGCCGGTGAGGATCACGTCGCCGGGCAGGAGCGTCATCACGCTGGTCACGTGGGCGATGAGGGTGGGGATGTCGAAGATCAGGTCCCTGGTGCTCCCGTCCTGGACCAGGTCGCCGTTGAGGTGGGTCTGGACGCGTACGCCGTCGGCGAAGGTCTGCGGGTCGAGGTCGGTCTCGATCCAGGGTCCGAGCGGGCAGAAGGTGTCGAACCCCTTGCCGCGGGTGAACTGCACGTCGCTCTTCTGCAGATCACGGGCGGTGACGTCGTTGCCGATCGTGTAGCCGTGGATCACGTCCGTGGCCTGGTCAGCGGGCACGTCGCGGCAGATCCGGCCGATGACCACGGCGAGCTCCCCCTCGTAGTGCAGGTTCTCGGTCTGCTTCGGGTACACGATCGGGTCGCCGGGGCCGATCACGCTGGTGTTCGGCTTGATGAACATCAGCGGCTCGACGGGCACCTCGTTGCCCATCTCCGCGGCATGGGCGGCGTAGTTGCGGCCGATCCCGACCACCTTGCTGCGCGGCAGGACTGGGGCGAGGAGGCGCACGTCCTCGAGCCGGTGCTCCTGCTCGACGAGGGGCTTCACTCCGACGTACAGCGGGTCGCCGGCCAGGGCGACGATCACGGCGTCGTCGGCGGGCTGTCCGTACTCATCGAGGTCACCGGTCAGGACGCCGTAGAGCGGGTCCTCCCCGGTGGTGAATCTGCAGATGCGCACAGGCCTGACCCTATCGAGCGCCTCTACGCTGGGCGGCGTGGACCTGCAGGTGCTCGACGAACCGACGTGGCGGGCGCGGGCAACGTCGCACACCCGACGCATGGACGCGTTCATCGAGCCGCATCTGGCGCGCCGCCGTGAGGGCCGCAACCACCCGGTGCACGACTTCCTGTTCACCTACTACTCGCAGCGGCCGGCGCAGCTGCGGCGATGGCACCCGGGCTTCGGCGTGGCGCTGGCGGACGCACCGGAGTACGACGGCCTGAAGGGGTACCGCGAGGGGACCGTCCCGGAGGGGTACGTCGCCGCTCACACCACGTTGATCGAGTCCATCAGTGCCCTGCTCCGGGCGACCGCCGACCGGCCCGCCCAGCTCGGCTGTCTCGGCCTGCACGAGTGGGCGATGGTCCACCGCACCAAGGAGCCCCGGCATCCGTGGCCGCTCCGGCTGGGCGCTCGGGGCACGGACGAGGTCGTCGAGTCGCACCGGATCTCCTGCTCCCACTTCGACGCCTTCCGGTTCTTCACGGCCACGGCCCGGCCCCTCAACACCCTGTCGCCGGGCAGCCGGGACCGGTCGGCGTACGAGCAACCGGGCTGCCTGCACGCCAACATGGATCTCTACAAGCACGCCTTCCG
>JBJMIQ010000066.1:0-3973 GCA_045806805.1 Nocardioides sp.
GAAGCTGACCGAGGTCGCTCGCGAGGTCATCGAGAACGCCGAGAGCCGACCCCGCGACGAGTCCTGAACTCGCACCGGGCCAACCCCCGATGAGCCTGGCGGTGTGCCTGCTGGTCGACGATCCCGCCGACGCTGCGATCCGTGAGCTCTGGCGGCGCCTCGAGGGGGCCGGCATCCCCAGCCTGGCCACCCACACCCACGGCCGGCACGTCCCGCACCTCACCCTGGCGGCGTTGCGCACCTACTGCCTTCCCGACGTCCAGCACGCCCTGGACGCCCTCCCCACCGCCGCCCCCGGCGTGCTGCACCTCGACGCCCTGGGCGCCTTCCGGCGCAGCCGCTGCTGGCTGGCCCCGGCCGCGTCGGCCGACCTGGTGGTCCGGCACGAGGCAGTGGTCGAAGCCGCCCTGGGCACCGGCGCCGAGCTGCACCGCCACTACCGGCCTGGCGTCTGGGTGCCTCACCTCACCCTGGCTCCGCGGCTCCACACCGCGGACCTCCCGGCACTGGCCCGGATCGTCTACGACATCCTGCCGCTCACCGCGCCGGTGACCAGAGCAGCCCTGATCGAGACCTCCACCGGCGCCCGGCACCCGCTCGACCACCTCGTCTGAGGCTGCCGGGCGAGCCCTGAGTGCGGAGACGAGGGATGGGGTACGGCGCCGTCGTGCCTGAGGATGCGGTGGACCAGTTCGTGCACGTCCGGGGTGCGGGCGAGAACAACCTGCGCAACGTCGATGTCGACATCCCTCGGGACGCGTTTGTCGCCTTCACTGGCGTTTCTGGATCGGGGAAGTCGTCGCTCGCGTTCGGCACGCTGTACGCAGAAGCCCAACGACGGTACTTCGAGTCGGTCGCACCGTACGCGCGCCGGCTGTTGCAGCAGGTGGGCGCCCCGCACGTACAGGAGATCCTCGGGCTGCCGCCCGCCGTGGCCCTGCAGCAGCGTCGCGGCGCGGCGAGCTCGCGATCGACGGTGGGCACCATCACCACGCTGTCCAACCTGTTGCGAATGCTCTATTCCCGGGCCGGGACCTACCCGCGGGGAGCCCCGCGGCTGGAGGCCGAGGCCTTCTCGCCGAACACCGCAGCGGGGGCCTGTCCCCGCTGCCACGGGCTGGGTTCGGTTCATGACGTCACCGAGGACCTGCTGGTGCCCGACCCGTCGCTGAGCATCCGTGAGGGCGCCATCGCTGCGTGGCCGGGCGCCTGGCAGGGCGCCAACCTGCGCAGCGTCGTGGCCGGTCTGGGGATAGATATCGACACGCCGTGGCGCAAGCTGAGGAAGAAGGATCGAGACTGGCTGCTCTACACCGACGAGCAGCCTTCGGTCCTGGTCGAGCCCGAGCCCGACCGCTCCGACTATGGCTACTACGGCAAGTTCTGGAGTGCCCGCGCCCACGTGATGCATGTGCTGGCCGACTCCAAGAGCCAGCGGATGCGGGAGCGGGTGATGCGGTTCGTCCAGAGCGTGGCCTGCACCGAGTGCGGCGGCAGCGGGCTGCGGCCGGAAGCACTCGCGGTGACCTTCGCCGGCCGGTCGATCGCACAGGTCAACGCCATGCCGCTCACCCAGGTCGTGGAGCTGCTGAGACCCGTGGCGAACCTTCGCGAGGCGAGTGCCGCGACCTCGAGCGCTGAGTCCGGGGAGTCGACGGAGGTGGCGGTGCGGATCTGCACCGACGTCGTCGCACGGGTGGAGGTGCTGCTCGACCTCGGCCTGGGCTACCTCAGCCTCGGGCGGCGCTCGACCACCCTGTCGCCGGGTGAGGCCCAGCGCATGCGCATCGCGACCCAGCTCCGTTCCGGCTTGTTCGGGGTGGTCTACGTGCTCGACGAGCCCTCCGCGGGCCTGCACCCCGCGGACGCGGAGCCGTTGCTGGAGGTGCTCGACAGGTTGAAGCTCTCGGGAAACTCACTGTTCGTCGTCGAGCACGACATGGACGTGGTCCGGCGCGCCGACTGGGTGGTCGACATCGGCCCGGGTGCCGGCGAGGGCGGCGGTCGGGTGCTCTACAGCGGCCCGGTCGCCGGCCTGGAGGAGGTCGAGACCTCGGCCACGAGTCGCTACCTCTTCGGTCGGGCCCAGCGGCTGGACCATCGGCCCCGCTCCCCGCAGGGTTGGCTGCATCTGCGCGGCGTGACGGGTCACAACCTGCGGGGGGAGTCGGTCGACGTACCCATGTGCGTGCTGACGGCGGTGACCGGGGTCTCCGGTGCCGGCAAGTCGACCCTGGTCACGCAGGTGCTGGCCCAGGTCGTGAGCCGTCACCTCGACGTCGTGGCCGAGGACCAGGAGGACGCCGAGCTCGAGGTCGGGGTGCAGGACCCATCCGTGCTGGACTCCTTCGATCGGCTCGTCCTCGTAGACCAGCGGCCGATCGGTCGTACGCCTCGATCCAACCTGGCGACCTACACCGGGCTGTTCGACGCGGTACGCAGGCTGTACGCGTCCACCGACGAAGCGCGGTCGCGCTCCTACACCCCCGGCCGGTTCTCCTTCAACGTCGTCGAAGGCCGGTGCGACACCTGCCAGGGAGAAGGGTTCGTCGCGGTCGAGCTGTTGTTCCTTCCCGGTACCTACGCGCCGTGCCCGGCCTGCCACGGCGCCCGCTACAACGCCGAGACCCTCGAGGTCACCTATCGCGGCAAGAACATCGCCGAGGTGCTGGCACTGTCGGTCGACGACGCCGCGAAGTTCCTCGCCGACCTCCCCGCCGCCTCGAGGAGCCTCGAGACGCTCCGCGACGTCGGACTGGGATACCTACGGCTGGGCCAACCGGCGACGGAGCTCAGCGGTGGGGAGGCCCAGCGCATCAAGCTCGCCACCGAGCTGCAGCGGGCGCGCCGTGGTCACGCCCTCTACCTCCTCGACGAACCGACGGCGGGGCTGCACCCCGCCGACATCACGCTGCTGCTGCAGCAGCTGCACGCCCTCGTCGACGCCGGCAACACGGTGGTCCTGGTCGAGCACGACCTCGACACGATCGCCTCCGCCGACTGGGTCATCGACCTGGGTCCTGGCGGTGGTGACGCGGGCGGACGCGTGGTCGCCAGCGGCACTCCGGCCGAGGTCGCCCGCGCATCGGGCAGCGCCACCGCGCCGTACCTCGCCCAGCGGCTCGAGGGACCCTGAGGTACGACGTCCTCGGCAGCTCAGAGTTCGCTCTGGACCCCGGCGAGGAGCTGACGTGCGATCACGATCCGCTGGACCTGGTTTGTGCCCTCGTAGATCTGGGTGATCTTGGCGTCGCGCATCATCCGCTCGACGGGGTACTCGCGGGTGTAGCCGTAGCCGCCGAGCACCTGAACCGCGTCGGTGGTGACCTCCATCGCCACGTCGGAGGCGAAGCACTTGGCAGCGGCGCCGAAGAAGGTCAGGTCCTTGTCGTTGCGCTCGGAGCGACCGGCGGCCGCGTAGGTCATCTGTCGCGCGGCCTCGACCTTCATGCCCATGTCGGCGAGCAGGAACTGCAAGCCTTGGAAGTCGGCGACCGGCCGGCCGAACTGTTGGCGTTCCTTGGCGTAGGACAGGGCGAAGTCGACCGCGCCCTGGGCGATGCCGACGGCCTGGGCGGCGATGGTGATGCGGGTGTGGTCGAGGGTGCGCAGCGCGGTACGGAACCCGGTGCCCTCGGCGCCGATCCGCCGGTCCGCCGGGATCCGGACCCGGTCGAGGTACAGCTCCCTGGTCGGCGACCCCTTGATGCCGAGCTTCTTCTCCGGGGCGCCGAAGGACACGCCCTCGTCGGACCTCTCGACCACGAACGCCGAGACGCCCTTGGCGTGCGCCTGCACATCGGTCACCGCCATCACCGTGTAGAACTCCGAGACGCCGGCGTTGGTGATCCAGCGCTTCACGCCGTCCAGCACGTAGCTGTCGCCGTCGCGCACCGCCCTGGTCCGCATCGCCGCCGCGTCGCTGCCCGCCTCCGGCTCGCTGAGCGCGTACGAGAACATCGCGTGCCCGGCC
>JBJMIQ010000067.1:0-12810 GCA_045806805.1 Nocardioides sp.
AGGGCGTCTTCCGCAACCCGCTCGCCGATCCCTACCTCCTCGGCGTCTCCAGCGGGGCCGCGCTCGGGGCGACGCTCGGGATCGTGGCCGGCGGCACCATCGGCCCGATCGGCATCCCGTTGCTGGCCTTTGTCGGCGGACTGCTGGGCGTGGCCGCGACGTACGCCCTGGGGAGCAGCGTGGGTGGGGGACGGGGCGCCGTCGTCATCGTGCTGGCCGGCGTCGCGGTGGGAGCATTCTTCAACGCGATCCAGAACTTCGTGCAGCAGCGGTACGACGACTCGCTGCTCTCGGTCTACTCGTGGATGCTCGGCCGGCTCAGCACCGACGGCTGGTCCGACGTCGTGATCGCGCTCCCGTACGTCGTGGTCTCGTGCGTGGTGATCGTGCTGCACCGGCGCGTGCTGGACGTGATGGCTGTCGGTGACGTCGAGGCGGCCAGCCTGGGCGTCGACCCGGCGCGGGTGCGACTTGTCCTGGTGCTGACCGCCACGCTGGGCACCGCCGCCGTGGTCAGCGTCAGCGGGCTGATCGGTTTCGTCGGCATCGTCGTGCCGCACGCCGTCCGGCTCCTGTTCGGCACCGCCCACCACACCCTCCTGCCACTGGCGATGCTGTTCGGGGCTTCGTTCCTCGTGCTCGCCGACGTCGTCGCCCGCACCGCGCTCTCTCCCGCCGAGGTGCCGATCGGCGTGGTGACGGCCATGGTCGGTGCGCCGTTCTTCCTGGTCGTCCTGCGGCACAACAAAGGGGACCTGTGAACACCGACGGCGCGCGCCGGCTCTCCTCCGCAACGACCGCGGCGATGGAGTGCCGTGGAGTGTCCGTGGAGCGCGGCGGCCGCCGGGTGGTGACCGACGTCGACCTCATGGTCGAGGAGGGCGACTGGGTCGCCATCGTGGGGCCGAACGGCGCCGGCAAGACCTCCCTGCTGCACGCGGTCGCGGGCTTGATCCCGGCGACCGGGGAGCTGCGCGTCGGCGGTCTCGATCCGGGGCGCGCCCCGCGCCGCCAGATCGCCCGCGTCGTCGCCCTGATGCCGCAGCGGCCGATCGTGCCGGAAGGCACCACCGTCCGGGAGCTGGTGGCGCTCGGGCGCACCCCGCACCTGCGACGGTTCGGGACCGAGACCGCCGCCGACCGGGACGCCGTGGAGCGCACGCTGGGCAGGCTCGAGCTCACCGAGTTCGCGGAGCGTCCCGCGCTCGGTCTCTCCGGCGGCGAGCTGCAACGGGTCGTCCTCGCCCGCGCCCTCGCCCAGGAGCCGCGCGTCCTGCTGCTCGACGAGCCGACGAGTGCGCTCGACATCGGTCACCAGCAGAGCGTGCTGGACCTGGTCAGCAGCCTCCGTCGGCAGGACGGGCTCACGGTGGTGGCGGCCATGCACGACCTGACCCTGGCCGGTCAGTACGGCCGCAGGGTGGTGTTGATCCACGAGGGACGGCTGGTGGCCGACGGTGCCCCTGCCGACGTACTCGAGCCGCACCGGCTGTCCGAGGTCTACGGCGCCCGGGTCGAGGTCCTGCCTCGGGCCGGCGGCCCTGCCGTGGTCCCGGTGCCCAACCACGCCAACGCAGACCCGCGGGACCGGACGTGAGTGTCGTCGTCGCCGGCGCGCTGGACCTGACCTTCCGCGAGCCTCCGCTACGTCTGCATCCGGTCGTGGCGATCGGGCGCTACCTGTCCGCCGCCGAGCGGGTGGTGCCAACGGAGCCCCCGGTCGCGGCCTTGACCACCGGAGCGGCGGCCTGGCTGGGCGGGGCCGTGGGCGCCGTCGTCCTCGGTCGGCTGGCCGAGCGGGTCGCGGCCCGCCTTGGTCGCCTGTGGGGGAGCGCCGTGCGTGGTGCTGTCCTGTGGCCCCTGCTCTCGGCCCGTCTGCTCCTCGACGAGGTGCGGGCCGTCGAGAGCTCACTCGGGCTGGGCACGGAAGCCGGGAGGGAGGCGCTGGCCCGCATCGTCAGCCGCGACACGGGGCAGCTCCGACCCGAGGAGGTGCGGGGTGCGGCGATCGAGTCGCTGTCGGAGAACCTCTCGGACTCGCTGGTCGCCCCCTTGTTCTGGTACCTGCTGGCCGGGCTCCCCGGCGCGGCGCTCTACCGGTTCGCGAACACCGCGGACGCTCGTTGGGGCTACCGCTCCGGGCGCTGGGAGTACGCGGGCCGGGTGGCCGCCCGTGCCGACGACGCACTGAACCTCCTCCCCGCCCGGCTCACCGCCCTGATGCTGTACGGCGGCTCCGGGTGGTCCGACCTGCGCCGTGAGGCGGGCAAGACCTCCTCGCCCAACGCCGGCTGGCCGATGGCCGCCATGGCCTTGCGGCTGGGGTTGCGTCTCACCAAGCGCGGCCACTACGACCTCAACCCGGTCGGAGCCGAACCGGGACCCGGTCACGTGACCGACGCGGTCCGCGCGGGCCGTCGTACCGCCCTGGTCGCCGTGGCCGTCGCCGCGGCGAGCGAGGGCCTCGCCCGTCGACACCGAGGAGCACCGCGATGACCAGCAGTCAACCACTGCCCCGTCACGACCGACCCCGACCGGAGCGCCGGAAGGTCGCCTCGGTCGTCCTGGTCAATACCGGAGACGGGAAAGGCAAGTCGACCGCGGCCTTCGGAACCCTGATGCGCGCGGTGGCCCGAGGCTGGAACGTGGCGGTGGTGCAGTTCATGAAGTCGGGGAAGTGGCGCGTCGGCGAGGAGGCCGTCGCCCGCCGGCTGGGGGTGGACTGGTGGACCATCGGCGACGGCTTCACCTGGGAGTCGGACGACCTCGACCGCTCCGCCGTGATCGCGCGCGAGGCCTGGAAGGCAGCCGCCGCGGCGCTGGCGTCGGGACGCTACGACCTGGTGGTGCTCGACGAGGTCACCTATCCCGTCAACTACGGGTGGATCGACGGTGAACCGGTCTGGTCGGCGATTCGCCACCGGGCGCCAGACACCAACGTCATCTGCACCGGGCGCGACGCACCCGAGCCGCTCATGGACCTGGCGGACACCGTCACCGAGATGCGCAAGGTCAAGCACGCCTACGACACCGGCGTCCGGGCCCGCCGTGGAATCGACTTCTAGCCGTGGACGAGTTGAGGGACCACGGAGACCGGCAGGTGCCGGCCGGTGCGCTGGACCTCGCCGTCAACGTGCTCGGTCCGACTCCGGCCTGGCTGATGGACCGGCTGTCGGAGGTGGACCTGGCCGCCTACCCCGATCCCACCCCCGGCCGGGAGGCCGTCGCCGGCCGGCATGGCGTCTCCTCAGAGGAGTGCCTGCTGGTCAACGGCGCGGCCGAGGCGTTCTCGATGCTCGCCCAGGTGCTGCGTCCGCGGCTGGCGGCCTGCGTCCACCCGTCGTTCACGGCGCCGGAGGCCGCCCTGCGCAGCGCCGGTGTGCCCGTCGAGCGGGTGCTGCGCGACCCGGCCGACGGTTTCGCCCTCGACCCGAGGTCGGTGCCCGAGCGGGCCGACCTCGTGGTTCTGGGACGCCCCGACAACCCGACCGGTCGCACCGAGGACCTCGACGTCCTGACGGCGCTGACGCGGCCGGGTCGCGTGGTGGTCGTGGACGAGGCCTTCGCCGACTTCTGGCCCGACGCGTCCGGGGTCTACGCCGCGGGGTTGCCCGGTGTGGTCTGCGTGCGCAGCCTGACCAAGCTCTGGGGTCTGGCCGGCCTGCGGGTCGGCTACCTCCTGGCCGAGCCGGCCCTTGCACGTCGTCTCGACGACGTCCGCCAGCCGTGGCCCGTCAACGCCCTCGCGGTGCGCGCCACTGCCTTGTTGTGCGCCGCCGAGGAGCAGCGTCGCGAACGGGCGGACCGGGTCGGCGCGGCCCGCCGGGAGCTGCTCGCGGACCTCTCGGGGCTGCCGTTGGAGGTGTGGCCCTCACCTGCCAACTACCTGCTCATCCGCGCCGGGATCGCCGACCTGCGGTCCCGCCTGCTCGACCGAGGCGTGGCCGTTCGCCGGGGCGAGACGTTCCCGGGACTGGACAGCAGCTTCGTCCGGGTCACTGTCCATCCGGATCCGGAGGGACGGGCCGCTCTGGTCGACGCCCTGGGCGACGCGCTGGCGGACGCACCGGCGCCGGTCAGCCATCCCGCTGTCGCCCCCAGCGCTGCCGCTCGGCGGCCGTCCGTTGAGCGGACACTCGTGCTCGGTGGGGCACGCTCCGGCAAGTCGCGGCACGCGCAGCGACTGCTCGCCGGCTGTGCCGAGGTGCTCTACGTCGCGCCGGGACCGGTCCCCGGCGACAACGACTCGGACTGGGCGGCCCGGGTGCTCGAGCACCGCCGCAACCGGCCGGCTGGCTGGACCACCCTCGAAACCGCCGACGTGCCGGCAGCCCTGGAGTCATCGACGCAACCCGTGCTGGTCGACTGCCTGGCCACCTGGCTCGCCGGGGTGATGGACGCGGCCGGGGCCTGGGAGTCGTCCGACGGCGACACCGCTTGGCAGGAGAAGGTCGACGTCGAGGTCGAGCGACTGTTGACGGCATGGCAGTCCGCCTCGGTGCCCGTGGTGGCGGTGAGCAACGAGGTCGGCTCCGGGGTGGTCCCGGGGACCCGGTCCGGCGTGCTGTTCCGGGACGCTTTGGGGCGGCTCAACCGTCGGGTCGCCGACCTGACCGACGACGTACGCCTGGTGGTTGCCGGGCGGGTCCAACGACTGGAGGACGAACGCGCATGACGCCGGAGGAGATCCCAGCTGTGGCGAAGATGGACGACCGGGTTCGCGCCGAGGCCCGGGCTCGGGTGGACGGGCTGGCGAAGCCCCTGGGGGCCCTGGGCCGGCTGGAGGAGGCGATGGTCTGGCTGGCGGCCGTCCAGGGGACGGCGTGGCCACACCCGCCACGGGACGTCGCGGTCGTGGTCTTCGCCGGTGACCACGGGGTGACCGCCGATGAGTCGGTGTCGGCCTACCCCCGGGAGGTGACGGCGCTGATGGTGCGTGAGTTCCTCCGCGGGGGCGCCGCGGTCAACGTGCTGGCCCGGGACCAGGGCGCGCGGGTGCGGGTGCTCGACCTGGGGGTCGACGACGACCTCGCCGACACCCCGGACGAGGTACGCCGCCACAAGGTGCGCCGCGGTTCCGGCGCCATCCACCGCGAGGACGCGCTGACCACCGTCGAGGTGAGGGCCGCGCTGAGCGCCGGGCGCGCGGTGGCCGACGAGGAGATCGACGCCGGCGCCGACCTGCTGGTGCCGGGCGACATGGGCATCGGAAACACGACCGTCGCGGCCACCGTGGTCGGGACGCTGCTCGGTCTCGACGCCGACCAGGTCGTGGGTCGGGGGACCGGCGTCGACGACCCGACCCGGCTCGGCAAATGCGAGGCGATCGCGGTGGCGCTCGAGCGGGCCCGGCCGCACGCGGACGACCCGGTGGCCGTGCTGCGGACCGTCGGCAGCGCCGACCTGGCCGCGGCGACGGCGTTTCTGGTCCGGGCCGCTGAACGGGGTACGCCGGTGCTGCTGGACGGTGTCGTCTCGGGCGCCTGTGCGCTGCTTGCGGAGCGGCTGGCCCCTGGTGCCCGGGCCTGGTGGTGGGCCGGCCACCGGTCGACCGAGCCAGCCCACCGGCTGGCCCTCGACGCCCTCGACCTGGCGCCGCTGCTGGACCTCGAGCTGCGGTTGGGCGAGGCCAGTGGCGCGCTGGCGGCGCTTCCGCTGCTGCGGACCGCGGCCGTGGTGCTCGCGGAGATGGCCACGCTCGAGTCCGTCACCGAGCAGGCGACGGTCCTTCAGTGAGATCTGAGCGGTGAGTCGCGCCGCCGACGGCGCGAGGCTCGCGCTGGGCACCCTGACAGTGGTTCCGGTCCGGCCGCCGGGACAGGTCGACCGGTCGGTCGGCGGGGTCGCGATGACGCTGGCGCCGCTCGCCGCGCTGCCGTTGGCCGCCGCGTGTGGCCTCACCGTGTGGCTGGCGGGCCAGGCTCTGCCTCCGTTGCTCACGGCGGCGATCGCGCTCGCCGTGCTGGCGCTCGGCTCCGCCGGACTGCACTGGGACGGACTGGCCGACACTGCGGACGGGCTCGCCGTACCCGGTGACCGGGAGCGGCGGCTCGCGGTGATGCGCACCGGCGACGTGGGACCGGTGGGCGCAGCGACGCTCGTGCTGGTCCTGCTGGGCCAGGCGTCAGCCGTAGCGGACCTCGTCGCACGCCTCGGTGCGACCGAGGCCGCGGTCACGACGGGCCTCGCCGTCCTCGTCAGTCGGACCGCCGTCACCGTGGCCTGCACCACCGGGATCCCTGGGGCTCGAGCCGACGGTCTCGGGAGCGCGGTGGCGGGCTCGGTGTGGTGGCCGGTCACAATGGCGGTCCTGGTCGGAGCCGCCGGCCTGTCGTGGCTGGTCGACGGCGCACCCGGCCTCGCGGGGGTCGCCCTCGCGGCCCTGGGCGCCGGTGCCGTGGTGTGGGGCGCATGGCGCCGGCTCGGAGGCGTGACCGGGGACGTGCTTGGGGCGTGCGTGGAGCTGGCGCTGGCCGGCTTCCTGGTCGCCGAGGTCGGCCTGCTCCCGGTCGCCTAGCCGGGATCCACCACGATGATCTGGTCGTCGTCGGGTCCGGGTGTGGCCCGACCGTCCCGGTTGGAGGTGGTCACCCACAGGTTGCCGTCGGGAGCCACGACCACGGTGCGCAGCCGGCCGTACTTCCCGACGAAGAAGTCGGTCGGCTTGGTGGCGCGTCCGCCGGCCGCGTCGACCCGCCAGAGCCGCTCGCCCTGCAGCGCACCGAGCCAGAGGTGGCCGTCGAGGTAGGCGAGGCCCGAGGGCGAGGCCTCGGAGGTGTCCCACACGACCTGGGGGTTGACGAAGTCGGGGTCGTCGCCGCGGCCCTCGAACGTCGGCCAACCGTAGTTGCCGCCCTTCCGGATCAGGTTGAGCTCGTCGAAGGTCGAGTCGCCGAACTCGGACGCCCACAGGTTGTCCTGGTCGTCGAACGCGAGGCCCTGGACGTTGCGATGGCCGAGGGTCCAGATGGGCGAGGAGGGATCGGGGTTGCCGGGCGCCGGGTCGCCGTCCTTGGTGATCCGGAGGATCTTGCCGCCGAGGGAGTCGCGGTCGGGCGCGAGCTCGGGGTTGCCGGTCTCGCCCGTGGAGGCGTAGAGGTAGCCGTCGGGACCGAACTGCAGGCGACCGCCGTCGTGGATGAAGCCGTTGGGGATGCCGGACAGCAGGACCTTCAGCGGCCCCAGCCGGCCCTCCCGCAGCTCCCCACGCACGATCCGGTTGTCCGTGGGTGTGGTCACGTAGAGGAAGATCATCCGGTCGTCGCGGAAGTCGGGGGAAACTGCGATCCCGAGCACGCCGGCCTCGCCTTGAGGTGCTGCCTCCTGCACCGATCCGACCTCGGTCACTTTCCCGCCGTCGTCGATCGTAAGGACCCGCCGCGTGTCCCGCTCGGTGACGATCGCCGTGCCGCCGGGCAGGAAGTCGACGCCCCAGGGCACCGACAGGTGCCGGGCCACGACGTCGACCACCCGCGGGGGCCCGGCAGGGGTGTTCCGTGTCGGAGATGGGGGCCCGGGCTTCGTGGTCGACGGCGCCGGCTCCTGGTCGGACGGCTCCTCGTCGGATGGTGTGGCGGTCACCGTGGGCGGCTGGAGGGTGTCGTCGTCGCCGGAGCAACCCGCGACGAGGGCGACCAGCGCCAGCGTCGTCACTCCGACCAGCCGACGCCCTCGCACGTCATTCGACCCGGTCGAGGAAGGCGAGCAGCAGGTCGTGGACCTCCCCGGGCTTCTCCATCTGGATGAAGTGAGTGCCCTTGAGCTCGACATAGGTCCCGTCGGGCATCCGGTCCGCCGCCGAACGCATCTGCCGGGCCGAGGTCAGCAGGTCGTAGGTCGCTCCGACGAACTCGGCCGGGAGTCCGAGCTGGCTCAGCGACACCCTGGGGTGCTCCGAACCCCGAAGGGCGAGGTGGCAGTACCACTCGACGGGAGTCGACAGGAACTCCTTGATCGTGACGGCGGCCAGCTCCGGATCGGCCACGGGCAGCATGAACCCGCTGTGCGAGATCAACGAGACCAGGCGTGGGCCTACCGGCACCCGGGTGGTGATCGGTGTCAGCGCGCGGCCGCCGTACTTCAGGACGCGGGCGACGTTGACGGCGTAGGCGCGGGCGATCGCCCGGGGCAAGCGGAGCGGGCCGAGCATGGTGGAGAACGTGTCGCCCGGTACGCCGGCGACCGCGAACAGCCCCGTGACCCGCTCGGGATGGTCGACGGCCAGCTCGAACATGGTGTTGACACCGAGCGACCAGCCCATCAGGACCGCACGTTCGATGCCGAAGTGGTCCATCACCGACAACGCGTCCTCGACGAAGTCGTCGATGCCGACCCGGTCCGGGTCCGCGGGCCGCGCCGAGCCGCCGGTTCCACGATGGTTCCACGAGACCACCCTGACTCCGCAGTCGGGCTTGAGCAGGGCCGGCCAGGACCAGGGGTTGGTGCCGAGGCCGTTGCACAGGACGATGGTCGGTCCGTCGATCTTGCCGTCGGGGTCGTTGGTCCAGGCGCGGAGCCGGGTCCCGTCGTCCGAGAGCACCTCGTGGAAGACGATCTCGACGTCCGTGGTCGTGGCGCGGGCTTTCGAGGCGGGCATGCCTCGATTCTGCCCGAGCGGCCGCGGTGGCCGTGGGAGGTTGGGCTGAGTGCCGGCGACGAGTGGGTCCGCCGGCACTCAGCCTCGTGCGGTCACCGGCCGGCTTGCCGGACTCGCGGTGCGGCCCCTGATCGAGGCAAGGAAGTCCTCGACCTCGATGCGCTCCGACCGCCGCTGCGTGAGCGTGGTGGATGCGAGCATCGCGTTGCGCCGGGACCGTTGCTGCGACCCAACCGCCCATCGGGTGAGCGGGCTGAGCTGGTGGATCAGGTGGTGCATCGGATCTCCCCCCGCGCAGCTCTGGACAGGTACGACGCTAGGGGGCTCACTGGCCGACCGGATCAACGTGCCGTGAAATCCGCGTTAACTCCCTCCCGGGATCGGACCAGACCGGTTTAGCCCGGTTCGGGGACCGGATCAGTCCGGTGCGGGCTCACGAATCACGCGCTGGCTGCGGGTCGCTCCGACGCTCGCGCCCACCACACACGCCATCGCCAGCAGCTGGAGCGGCGTCAGGAACTCCTGCAGCACGACGACGCCGGCCAGGGCTGCGGCGGCTGGTTCCAGGCTCATCAGCACGCTGAACAGGGCGGGCCGGATGGTGCGGAGCGCCGTCATCTCCAGGCTGTAGGGGATGACGGAGCTCAGCATCCCGACCGCCGCACCGAGGGCCAGGATCCGGAGGTCGAGCAGGCCCGCGCCGCCGGAGACAACCGCGAACGGAGCGAGGAGGAGGGTCGCGACGACGCTGGCGACCGCCAACCCGTCCAGACCGGGCCAGCGCCGACCGGTCTGCGCACTGAGCAGGATGTAGGCAGCCCAGGCTGCGCCGGCGACCAGCGCGAACGCGACGCCCGCAAGGTTCAGGTCGCCCGGTTCGAACCCGAGCAGCGCGACCCCGAGGCCGGCCAGGGCCGCCCAGACCAGGTCGAGGGGCCGGCGTGACCCGAGGATGGCCAGGGTGAGCGGGCCGACGAACTCGATCGTGACCGCCAGCCCCAGAGGGATGCGGGCGAACGCCTGGTAGATCGCCCAGTTCATGACGCCCAGGCTCACGCCGAAGCCGAGCGCGACGGCCCAGTCGTCGCGCGTGCGTCCCCGCAGTACCGGCCGGGCGACCAGCCCCAGGACCACCGCGCTGGTCACCAGCCGCAGCCACACCATGGAGGTCGGGGTGACCTCGTCGAAGAGGCCCTTCGCGATGCCCGCGCCGAACTGGACCGAGAGAATCCCGCCCAGCACCAGCCAGACCGGTGAGAGGCGCACCGGTGAGAATCGGGCAGTCACCAGGTCAATCTAGGGAGGCACCAGGTCGTGGCCGGTCACCGGCCTGTCGTGGTGAGATGATCACACGTCGAGAGAGGGAGACGATGAGCACGATCCTGATGGTGGGTACGCGCAAGGGGCTGTGGATCGGCACCGCCGACGACGAGCGGTACGACTGGGAGTTCTCCGGGCCGCACTTCGACATGGAGGAGGTCTACTCCTGCCTGATCGACAAGCGCGGTGAACGACCTCGCCTGCTCGCCGGGGCGTCGTCGATGTGGCTGGGCCCGCAGGTCCGCCGTTCTGACGATCTCGGCGCCTCCTGGGAGGAGACCCCCAACGGGGCGGTCCGGTTCCCGGACGGAACCGACGCCAAGGTCGAGCGGATCTGGCAGCTGGTCCCGGGTGCCGAGGACGGCGTGGTCTACGCCGGGTCCGAGCCGGGGGCGGTCTGGAGATCCACCGACCGCGGTGAGAGCTTCACCCTGGAGCAGGCGCTGTGGGACCACCCGCACCGTCCGGAGTGGAACGCCGGGTTCGGCGGCCAGGCATTCCACACGATCCTTCCCCACCCGAGCGACCCACAGTCGGTCACCGCCGCCCTGTCCACGGGGGGCGTCTACCAGACCAATGACGGGGGTGCCTCCTGGGAGCCGCGCAACCAGGGCATCCGCGCCGAGTTCCTTCCCGAGGGCCAGCAGTACCCCGAGTTCGGCCAGTGCGTCCACAAGGTCACCCGGCACCCCTCCCGGCCCGAGCGACTCTTCCTTCAGAACCACGGCGGTGTCTACCGCTCCGACAACCACGGCGAGTCCTGGGAGTCGATCGCCGACGGACTCCCGTCGACTTTCGGCGTCTCGATCGTCGTGCACCCCCACCAGCCAGACACGATCTACGTCTTCCCCATCGGCGGCGGCGACCGGCGCTACCCACCGGACGCCAAGGCCCGGGTATGGCGCTCCCGCGACGCCGGCCAGTCGTGGGAGGAGCTGGGCAAGGGACTGCCCGACTCCTTCTACGTCGCGGTCATGCGCGACGCCATGTGCGTCGACGACCACGACCCGGCGGGCGTCTACTTCGGAGCACGCAACGGCAGCGTCTGGGCTTCGGCCGACGAGGGCGACACCTGGCGCCAGGTCGTCAGCGACCTGCCCGACGTGATGGTCGTCCGCGCGGCCTCGATCTGACTAGGGTCGCGTCCATGAGCACTTTCGAGGTCTCTCGTTCCACCACCATCGCTGCGGACCAGGCCAGCGTCCATGGCCGCATCAACGACTTCCACGAGTGGACCGCCTGGTCGCCGTGGGAGGACGTCGACCCCAACCTGCAGCGGATCTACACCGGTCCCGACCAGGGCGTCGGCGCGCACTACGCCTGGCAGGGCAACCGGAAGGCGGGCCAGGGCTCGATGGAGATCGTGTCCTCGACGCCGGAGCAGATCGGGGTCAAGCTCTCGTTCCTCAAGCCCTGGAAGGCGACGAACGACATCGTCTTCACGCTCGCACCCACCGGCAGCGGGACCGAGGTCACCTGGCGGATGACGGGTGAGCACCAGGGCATGGGCAAGGTCTTCAGCAAGGTGTTCAGCATGGACAAGCTGGTCGGCAAGGACTTCGAGAAGGGCCTCGCCCGGCTGAAGGCGGTCTCGGAAACCGAGCAGTAGCCGAGGTCGGCTGGCGGTGCACCGGACGCCTGCCGCGCTCCAGACCGGTCACGTGGAATCAGGGCACCGGCGTAGACTTCGTGCTGTCGGGGCGGGCCCCATCTGGAGGCGACCGGTGACCTCGAAAAAGCGACCGCTCGAGGATCACTCGCGTCGAAGCCGCCTTACCGAGCAGGAGAACCGTGTTCTCGAGCTGACCGTCGACCTCTGGGCCGAGCTGCGCCAGCTGGTCGAGGACGACGAAACCCTGCTCCAGCTCGAGGGACACGTGTGCGCGATCCAACGCATCGTCGTCAGTCGCACCCGAGGGTGATCCCGGTCGCGGCCTCCCGCTCGACTCAGCGAGCAGAACCCACGTCTCGGAACAGCGACCGCCGGCCGCGAAACCCACGGCTACGCTCGCGAGCATGAGTGAGACACCCGACCTCAAGCCGCGTTCCCGCGACGTCACCGACGGGCTCGAGCGGGCGGCGGCCCGCGGCATGCTCCGCGCGGTCGGCATGGGCGACGACGACTGGGAGAAGCCCCAGATCGGGGTGGCCAGCTCGTGGAACGAGATCACCCCCTGCAACCTCTCACTGGACCGCCTGGCCAAGGCCGTCAAGAACGGCGTGCACGCTGCGGGCGGCTACCCCCTGGAGTTCGGCACCATCTCGGTCTCCGACGGCATCTCGATGGGTCACGAGGGCATGCACTTCTCCCTGGTGTCGCGCGAGGTGATCGCCGACTCGGTGGAGACGGTGATGATGGCCGAGCGCCTCGACGGGTCGGTGCTGCTGGCCGGCTGCGACAAGTCGCTCCCCGGGATGATGATGGCCTCTGCCCGCATCAACCTGCCGTCCGTCTTCCTCTACGGCGGGTCGATCCTCCCTGGCAACCACAACGGCAAGGCGCTCGACATCGTGTCGGTGTTCGAGGCCGTCGGGGCGTTCGCCACCGGCTCGATCGACCAGGCCGAGCTCGACGACATCGAGCGCAAGGCCTGCCCCACCGAGGGCGCGTGCGCCGGCATGTTCACCGCCAACACGATGGCCTCGGTCGCCGAGGCACTGGGCATGTCGCTGCCCGGCTCCGCGTCCGCCGCCGCGGTCGACCGCCGTCGCGACGACTACGCCTACGCGTCGGGCACCGCGGTGCTCCAGCTGGTCGAGCAGAACATCCGACCCCGCGACATCCTCACCAAGGGCGCCTTCCTCAACGCCATCGCCGTCGTGATGGCGCTCGGGGGCTCGACCAACGCCGTCCTCCACCTGCTGGCCATCGCGTACGAGGCCCGGGTGGAGCT
>JBJMIQ010000068.1:0-4109 GCA_045806805.1 Nocardioides sp.
GACGAGCCCGGGGAGCCAGCGGCGCTTCTGCTCCTCGGTGCCGAGCTGTCTGATGTACGGGACGATGATGTCGGTGTGGACCGGGAAGCCCGGGCCGCTCGCGCCGACCCGGCACAGCTCCTCGCCGACCACCATGTTGTACCGGAAGTCCCGGACCCCGGCGCCGCCGTACTGCTCGTCGACGTCGAAGCAGAGCAGTCCCGCTTCGCCGGCCTTGGTCCAGACCTCGCGGCTGACCTGGCCGTCCTTCTCCCACTGGTCGTGGAAGGGGACGACCTCCTTCTCGACGAAGGCGCGGACGGTGCCGCGGAAGTCCTCGTGCTCCTGATCGAGGATGCTCGGCGCACCCGGCATCAGGAGATCCACTCCTTGACCTGGGCGATGGTGCCGGCCGGGTCGTCGCTGGCGGGGGAGACCTGCAGGCTGGTCACACCGGCCTCGCGGAAGGCCGCGATGCGCTCCCGGACGTACGACGCCGGGCCGACCAGGTTGCCCGCCTCGAGCCACTCGAGCGGCACCTTCGCCTCGGCGTCGCGCTTGTGGCCGTCGAGGTAGAGGTCCTGGATCTCCTTGGCCTCCTTCTCGTAGCCGTACTGGCAGGCCAGGTCGTTGTAGAAGTTCTTGCCGCGGGCGCCCATGCCGCCGACATAGAGGGCGAAGACGGGGCGGGCGAAGTCGAGCAGCGCCTTGGTGTCCTCGCCCTCGCCGATGGCGACCATCCCGCCGGTGGAGATCTCCAGCGGCGCCAGTCCCTCCGGGCGCTGCTTGGTCCCGTTCGCGAGCGCCTCGCCCCACACCTGGTCGGCCTTCTCGGGGTGGAAGAGGATCGGCAGCCAGCCGTCGGCGTACTCCGCGACCCCGGCGACCGACTTGGGACCCAGGGCTGCGACGTAGATCGGCACCTCGCGACGTTCGGGCTTCGTGAGCAGCTTCAGCGGCTTGCCCAGGCCCAGACCCTGGTCGGCGGGTAGCGGCAGCTGGTAGAGGCCGTTGCTGGTGAGCGACTCGCGACGCATGCCGCGGCGCAGGATGTCGATGATCTCCCGCGTGCGGGTCACCGGCTTGTCGTAGGGAACGCCGTGGAAGCCCTCGATCACCTGGGGACCGGAGGCGCCCAGGCCGATGATCGCGCGCCCCTGTGAGACGTTGTCGAGCCCGGCGGCAGTCTGCAGCAGCGCGCCCGGGGTCCGGGAGTAGATGTTCAGAATCGCGGCGCCGATCTCGACCCGCTCGGTCTTCGCCGCCAGGTAGCCCATGAGCGTGGGCGAGTCGAAGCCGTACGCCTCCGCCACCCACACCGTGTCCAGGCCGGCCTGCTCCAGCGCGGTCACCTGGTCGGCCGCCTCGCGCGGGTTTCCCGCGTACATCAAGGGCATCGAGAGCTTCACGTGGTCCTCCGGTCCGGGTTCGGCTGGCTGCGCCAACTGTGACAGGATCACTGTCACGGTAGCAGGATGACCGGTTGGCGAGACACGAGGAGAGCCCGTTGGAGACGACGTACCGGATCGCGGTGATGGGCGGCACCGGCCCGCAGGGCAGGGGGCTCGGATACAGGTTCGCGAAGCACGGCCACACGGTGGTCCTGGGGTCGCGGGCGGCCGAGAAGGCGCACGCTGCCGCCGAGGAGGTCAACGCCCGGTTGTCCTCGCAGGCAGTCTCGGGTGCCGCCAACGCGGACGCCTGCGCCGAGGCGGACGTCGTGCTGCTGGCCGTGCCGTACGACGGCCACGACGAGCTGGTCGCCAGCCTTCCGCTGGCCGGCAAGACGGTCATCTCCTGCGTGAACCCGCTGGCCTTCGACAAGCAGGGCCCCCACGGCCGGGTCATCGACGGGGGTGAGGGGTCGGCGGCCGAGTCAGCCCAGCGGATCGCTCCGGACGCGACCGTGGTCGGCGCGTTCCACCACGTGTCGGCGAAGAACCTGTGGTCCGACGAGGAGTTCCTCGACCACGAGGACGTCCTCGTGTGCGGCGACTCCGCCGAGGGCAAGGCGCTCGTGATCGAGCTGGCTCGCTGTGTCACCGGCCGCGACGGCATCGACGCCGGCAAGCTGCGGCTGGCCCGGCAGCTCGAGCCGCTCACCGCCGTACTGATCTCGATCAACAAGGCCTACAAGGTGAGCTCGGGCATCAAGATCGCCGGCGTCTGACGCCGTCGTCCGTGACGTTCGGGTTGCCCTACGTGCCCCCGAGCGACCCAAACGTCACGGAGGACGGGGTCAACGGTGGCCGTTCCAGGAGTCCCAGAGCGCGGCGTACGAGCCGCCGGTGGACACCAGCTCGTCGTGGGAGCTGAACTCCGAGATCACGCCGTCCTCGACCACGGCCACCCGGTCCGCGTCGTGGGCGGAGAACAGCCGGTGGGCGATCGCGATCACGGTCCGTCCGTGCAGTACGGCGGCCAGCGAGCGCTCCAGGTGTCGAGCGGCGCGCGGGTCGATCAGCGAGGTCGCCTCGTCGAGGACCAGCGTGTGCGGATCGGCCAGCACCAGCCTGGCCAGCGCGATCTGCTGGGCCTGGGCGGCGGTCAGGGTCCGGCCACCCGAGCCGACCAGCGTGTCGAGCCCGGCGGGCAGACCGTCGACCCACTCCAGCGCGTCGACGGCGTCGAGGGCAGCCCGGATCTCCTCGTCACCGGCGCCCGGGGGCGCGGCGAGAGCGAGGTTCTCGCGCAGCGTGCCCACGAACACGTGGTGCTCCTGGGTCACCAGTGCGACGTGCCCGCGCAGGTCGCCGAGCGGCAGCTCGACCAGGCCGACACCGCCCACGGTGACCGAGCCGGTGCGCGGCGGGTGGATGCCCGCCAGCAGCCGGCCCAGGGTCGACTTGCCGGCCCCGGACGGACCGACCATCGCGATCCGCTCGCCCACCCCGACGTCGAGGTCGACACCGTGCAGGACGTCCCGTCCGTCGACGTAGGAGAACCGCACGTCGCTGGCCTCGAGCTTCTCGTCGAGCGGTTGGGCACCCGAGACCTCACGGTCGTCAGGGACCTGCGCCACGCCGAGGAGCCGGGCCAGCGACGCCGCCCCCATCTGCAGCTCGTCGAGGATCGAGACGATCCTGTCCACCGGGTCGATCAGCATCTGCACGTAGAGGGTCGCCGCCGTCACGTCGCCCAGCGACACCGATCCCTGGGTGTAGAGCCAGCCGCCGAACAGCAGCGTCACGACGGTCGGGATCAGGTAGGCGATCTCCATGTTCGGGAAGAACACCGTGCGCAGGAAGAGCGTGTACTTCTCGGCGTCGTACGACTCCTTGATGTCCTCGTCGATCTGCCCGATCCGCTCCTCGCCGATCCCGAGCGCCTCGACGGTGCGGGCGCCCTCGACTGTCTCGGTCAGGGTCGCGTTGATCACCGAGTACGACGCGCTCTCGCGGAGGTAGCCGTCCTTGGCGCGAGCGAGGTACCAGCGCAGCCCGATCACCAGAGGCGGCACGCCGAGCAGGCACGGCAATGCCACCCACCAGCCGACCGAGAGGGCCGCGACGAAGGTCAGGACCGCGCTGACCAGCGCGATCGTCCACTCCGGCAGCGCCCAGCGCACCGACCAGCCGAGCTGGTCGACGTCGCGGCTGGTACGGGTCAGCAGGTCGCCTGAGCCCGCGGACTCGATGACCCCGACGGGCAGGGCCAGGGCGTTGCCGACGAAGTCCTCGCGGAGCTCGGCGAGCACCTGCTCCCCGAGCACCTGGCTGGTGTAGCGGGCGTAGCGGGTGAGCACGGTCCCGACCAGCAGGAACCCGGCCAGGACGAGGATGATCCGGTCGACGTGACCGACCGTGGTGCCGTCCTCGACGGCCTCGACCAGGTCTCCGAGCAGGCGGGGCGCGGCCAGTGCTGCCAGCGCGGCACCCACGTGCAGCGCGAGCGCACCCCAGAGCAGACGCGGGTGGTGGCGCGCGATCCGGGCGGCGTAGCGACGAACCGCGCGGCCGTCGGCGACCGGAAGCATGGTGTTCATCGCAGGACCCCCTCTCGCGGTTCGAGCCCCACCTCACGGGTGACCAGGGCCCGGTACGCCGGGTCGCGGTCGAGCAGGTCGGCGTGGCTGCCCACGGCGACCACGCGTCCGCCGCGCAGGAACGCCACCTCGTCGACCGCATCGA
>JBJMIQ010000069.1:0-20022 GCA_045806805.1 Nocardioides sp.
AGTCGGGAGTGGTGCGTTCGGTCGGGGTGTCCGTCATACGGGGGATGCTAGCCAAGAACGAGAACGTGTTCTAGTCTCGGGCCATGGCCGTGAACATCGCTGACCTCTTCGAGCATGCCGTCGACGCGGCGCCCGACAAGCCGGCCGTGAAAGTGGGGGACCGGACCGTCACCTTCGCCGAGCTCGAGTCCGACGCCAACCGGCTCGCGCACTACCTGCAGTCCCAGGGCGTGCAGCCCGGCGACCACGTGGCGATCTACGCGAAGAACAGTGTCGAGCACGTCGTGGCGGTGCTCGCGGTGGTCAAGATCCGTGCGGTGACGATCAACGTGAACTACCGCTACGTCGAGGGCGAGCTCGACTACCTCTTCGACAACGCCGATGTCGTCGCGCTGATCCACGAGCGCACCTATGCCCCGCTGGTGGCCAAGTGCGCGCCGAAGGCACCCAGGCTGAAGACGGTCGTCGTCGTGCCCGACGTGATCGAGCCCGAGGACGACTCCGACGTCTCCTCCTACGGCGGTGTGCTGCACGCGGAGGCGGTTGCCGGCCAGAGCGACGCGCGGGACTTCGGACCACGCAGCCCCGACGACCTGCACATCATCTACACCGGAGGCACCACCGGCTTCCCCAAGGGCGTGATGTGGCGCCACGAGGACTTCTGGCGCGTGCTGGGCGGCGGCATCGACTTCTACACCGGCGCCCCGCTCGAGGAGTACGACCAGTCCAAGCAGGCGGTCGAACCCCGAATGGTGACCTTCCCGCTGAGCCCGCTCATGCACGGCGGCGCCCAGGCGGGCCTGCTGATGCACCTGTTCGCCGGACACCTGACCCTGCTCGAGCCGAAGTTCGACCCGGTCCGCACCTGGGAGATCATCGAGCGCGAGAAGGTGCAGCTGATCTTCATGACCGGCGATGCGATGGCCCGGCCGTTGATCGAGGCCTACGAGCAGAAGCTCGCCGACACCGGGACGGCGTACGACTGCGCCAACCTGATCGCGATCTCCAGCAGCGCGGCGATCTTCAGTCCTCCGGTGAAGGCGCGCTGGATGGCGGCCTTCCCCGACTCGATCTTCACCGACTCGATCGGCGCGTCGGAGACCGGCTTCCAGGGCATGGGCATGCAGGACAAGGACAGCATCAGCGCCGACGGTCCGCTCGTCGGCCTCGGGCCCAACAGCGTGGTGATCGACGAGAACGACCGGATCCTCGACACCCAGACCGATGTCGGACAGGTCGGGCGGCTCGGCCGCGGCGGCAGCGTGCCGGTGGGGTACTACAAGGACCCGGAGAAGTCCGCGCGCACCTTCCTGGAGATCGAGGGTGAGCGCTACTCCGTCCCCGGCGACTTCGCGCGCATCGAGGGCGACGGCAAGGTGACGATGCTCGGACGGGGGTCCAACTGCGTCAACACCGGCGGCGAGAAGGTCTACCCCGAAGAGGTCGAGATGGCCATCAAGGGGCACCCGTCGATCTACGACGCCCTGGTGGTGGGCGTGCCTGACGAGAAGTACGGCCAGGCGGTCGCCGCGGTCGTCGAGCTGCGCGAGGGGGAGACCGTCGACCTCGAGGGGCTGCGCAACCACCTGCGACCGTTGCTCTCGGGCTACAAGCTCCCGCGGGCACTGACCGTGGTCGACGCGGTGCCGCGCAACGCGACCGGCAAGGCGCAGTACCCGCGCGCCAAGGAGCTGGCCCTGGCAGCGATCGCCGCCAAGCACCCCACCACTCCCGACACGGCGTCCAGCACCGCGGGCATCTGATGCGCACCCCCATCTGCGACGTCTTCGGCATCGAGCGACCGATCTTTGCGTTCACCCCCAGCGAGAAGGTCGCCGCGGCGGTCTCGCGAGCCGGCGGCCTCGGCGTGCTCGGCGCCGTCCGGTTCAACGACCCCGACGAGCTCGAGCAGACCCTCACCTGGCTCGACGACAACACCGACGGCAAGCCCTACGGCGTCGACGTGGTGATGCCCATGAAGGTGCCCACGGAGGGCAAGGCGGTCGACCTCCAGGCAATGATCCCGCCAGACCACGTGAGCTTCGTCGACCGCACCCTTCAGCAGCTGGGCGTGCCCCCGCTTCCCGAGGGGGAGGGCCGCGAGGGGGTCCTCGGCTGGCTCCACTCGGTGGCCCGGTCCCACGTCGAGGTGGCGCTGGCCCACAGGCCCGTGCTGATCGCCAACGCGCTCGGCTCCCCGCCCGTCGACGTCATCGAACAGGCCCACGCCAAGGGCGTGAAGGTCGCCGCCCTGGCCGGCGCCGCCAAGCACGCGCTCTCCCACGTCAACAATGGCGTCGACGTCATCGTCGCCCAGGGCTACGAGGCCGGCGGGCACACCGGAGAGATCGCCGGCATGGTGCTGACCCCCGAGATCGTCGACGCGGTGGGCCCCGACGTTCCCGTGCTCGGGGCCGGCGGCATCGGCACCGGCCGGCAGATCGCGGCCTCGCTGGCCCTCGGCGCCCAGGGCGTCTGGACCGGGTCCATCTGGCTGACCGTGGAGGAGTACGACCTGTCGGCCGGGGTCGGGATCCGCGACGCCTTCCTGCGCGCCGGATCCTCCGACACGGTGCGCACCAGGATCTACACCGGCAAGCCGGCCCGGCTGCTGAAGACGAAGTGGACCGAGGCCTGGGAGGCCGAGGACGCACCCGAGCCGCTTCCGATGCCGCTGCAGAACCTCCTGGTCGCGGACGCCCACAACCGGATGAACCGGGGTGACGACCCCGACACCATCTCCATGCCGGTGGGCCAGATCGTGGGCCGGATGAACGAGGTGCGCCCGGTCGCCGAGGTGATGGACCGGCTGGTGGCGGAGTTCCACGACGCGGTCGGACGACTCGCCGACGTCGCCGGCGCATAGTTTCCGCCAGTTTGGGAAGGACTCAGCGCATGAACGAGAAGCAGCGCCCTGTCCGCCGCCTGTTGGTCGTCGTCGCGTCGCTCGCTGTCGCCGGCGGCCTGTTCGCCGCAGGCGGCGCGGGGTCGGCCACCGGCAAAGCGTTCCCGGCGCCGACTCCCCAGGCCGCCTGTGGGCCGGGAGCCCGCGAGGAGACCGACATCCAGGGTCGGGTCCCGCAGCGCGACTACGACACCGGTCGCGTGGACCGGGGCTACCGCTGCAACACCAGGCCGGTGGCGCACCAGGGACAGACCGGCGGGTTCAAGGTCCAGCGCTACCGCGACGATGCAGGGCGGGTGTGCGCCTTCTACGACTCGACGCTGCTGTTCCCCAAGGATGTCCTGATGAACGCGGCCAAGGGGCTCGGCGTGATCGTGCTGAACATGAGCGATCCCTCCCACCCGAGGAAGACAGCCGAGCTGGTGTCGCCGGCGATGCAGAGCCCGCACGAGTCGGTCCTGGTGAACCACAGGCGCGGCCTGCTCGCAGCCGTCCTCGGTAACGCCACCACCAACGTGGGGGTGCTCGACGTCTACGACGTCAGCCAGGACTGCCGGCACCCGCAGCTGCTGTCCTCGACCCCGACCGCCGTCCTCGGCCACGAGAGCGGCTGGGCCCCGGACGGGAAGACCTTCTGGGCCTCCAGCACCGGTGGGCAGACGCTCACCGCGATCGACGTCAGCGACCCGACGGCGCCGAAACCGGTGTTCTTCCAGGAGGGGGTCAACTACCACGGCCTGCGCCTCTCCGGCGACGGACGGACGATGTACGTCGCGGAGATCGGCAATCCGACCGACGGCAGCTTTGCCTCCGGCGGCCTGCGGGTCCTCGACGTCTCCGAGGTGCAGGACCGCGAGCCGGACCCGCAGGTGAAGATCATCTCCGAGCTGGACTGGCCGGAGCGCTCGATCCCGCAGGTGGCCGAGCCGTTCACACGGAACGGCCATCCCTACCTACTCGAGGTCGACGAGTTCGCCAACTACAACTTCACCAGCGGCGCGGACCAGTCCGACGCGCCGGTGGGTGCAGCGCGGATCATCGACATCGCCGACCCGGCCCACCCGCGCGTCGTCTCCAACCTGCGGCTCGCGGTGCACCAACCCTCGGCACGGAAGTCGTCACAGCAGAACGACCCCGGGGCGACCTCACCCGTCCAGGGGTATGCCGCCCACTACTGCTCCCTGCCCCGACGGACAGATCCGAAGCTGGTCGCCTGCTCGATGATCCTGTCCGGTCTGCGCATCTTCGACATCAGCGATCTGCGGAGCCCCGTCGAGGTCGGCTACTTCAACAAGCCGGTGCGACCGGGGTCAAAGCCGGAGAACCCCACCGCGGAGGGTGGCTACGCCATGTCCCAGCCGGCGTGGGACGTCGGGAACCGGCAGGTCTGGTACTCCGACGGGAATTCCGGGTTCTACGCGGTCCGGCTCACCAACGGCGTAGGAGCGCTGCTCCAGCCCTGACCCGTCTCGGGGACGTCGCGACGTGACGTGCTGAAGTCGCCGGCGTAGTAGCCGTTGTGGGGGTGGACCCGGCCGGAGCAGGTGCCCGTCTCGACCTCGGTGAAGATCGTTGCGGCCATGGTGCCCACCTCCTGTTGCGGCTTGTCTTGACTCTGGAGAGTTGACTCGTTCCCTGCAGATACAGACCGTTCCAGGCTGCGTGACTCATCGCCTTCCAGGGATCTTCCGTCGACTTGTCAGGGGGGCAGAGTGGGGGCATGTGGCCGGAGGACGCCGACGCGCTCGTGGCACGCCAGGACGAGCTGGCCGGGCTGACCCAGGAGGCGTGGTCGCCGTCCGCCAGCGAGGGCTACGTCGCGGGATGCTGGGTCTGCTTCCCGCGCGGGTACTCCGGCCCGGGCGCGGTCGGAGATGCTGCTCACGCCGCGGGGGTGGTGGTGTGCGAGGGTCGCCCCGTCGACCTGGTCACCAGGAGGGGTGCCGCCGGGGCGCCGTACACACCGGGGCTGCTGGCCTTGCGCATCGGCCCGCTGCTAGCCGACGTCATCCGCACCCTCGAGCGGACCCCCGACGTGGTGCTGGTCGACGGCACCGGTCGCGACCACCCCCGCCGGGCCGGGCTCGCCCTGCATCTGGGCGCCGAGCTCGGCGTGCCCACCATCGGCGTGACGCATCGTCCGCTGGTGGCCGAGGGTGCCTGGCCCGGTGAGAACCGGGGTGCGAGCAGCCCGCTGCGGATCGGCGACGACGTGGTCGCCGCCTGGGTGCGAACCCGTCCCGGCGCGCGACCGCTGGTCGTCCATCCCGGCTGGCGAGTCGGCCTGCAGACCGCCGTCGAGCTGGTCCTCTCGTCCTCGGCCGGGCGGCGGACCCCCGAGCCCCTCAGGCTGGCCCGGCAGCTCGCCCGCGAGGCCCGTGCCGGTTGAGTCAGGTGCGGGCCTGCCACCTGTATCTCCCGACCAGTTGAGCGCTCTGATCATCTGAGTCCCTCTGTCCGATCCCGAGGCGGCGGGTCGCAGAAGGACGCCTACTCTCACGCCAGGGGGCACGCATGGACGAACGCACCAACGTCGGCGGGAGCGGCCCCGCGGGCGCCGCACGGGTCGACTCGGCCTGCGCAGCGTGCGGTGGGAACGTGCTGCTACATCTGATCAGCCGCACCACCCAAGGCCCTCAGGGCAGCATGGGTGCCATCACGTACGCCGACACAGACATCGCCGTATGGGACTGCCCGGCCTGCGGATCCGCGAACGCCGACGCGTTTGGAGAGTGAACGCCGGTGCCGTTCGCCGGGCCAGGTCCGAGCGGATGGGAGGGATGAACCTGGGTGCTTCCGGGTAGTGCTGTCCATGGCGAACCGCAGCCGGACGCGCGTGAACGACGAGGACGACGGCGAAGGGATCATCGGGACGATCGACGAGATCGCCTCGCACGCGACTGAGGGCTCGGCGGCGCCAGGCGCAGTGCTCCTCAATCCGGAGGCCGGGAACCACGCCATCACCACCGATCCCCGCGAGCTGCGCGCGGCACTTCGCGCGGGGGAGCGGACCCGAGAGCGCTTCTGCTACTACCAGCGGCGGTACGGCGAGCGCGGGCGGCGGTTCACCCACAGCGACAGCGCCTGGATCGTGACCCTGGCCGGACTGGACCCGGCCATTGCCGAAGGCAAGCTCCGGTGGCTCGGAGGACTCCTGGCTGCGCGTGGCATGCCCCGTTGGCTCCTGGAGGAGCACCTCGAGGTGCTGCACGCCGAACTGGTGGCGGCCGCCCCCGAGAAGCGGGCCGCCTACGCCACCCTGCTACGCGTCGCCGGCCTCTTCCGAGCCGAGCGACTCAGCCACGTGGACGAAGTGACCTCCTCCGACCTGGCGCGGACCTTCGACAGCCGGGTCGGGTCGACGGCGGCACACGAACTGCCGGAAGCAGGCGCGCTCGTGGTCGCGGCCGTGGCAGACGAGCGAGGCGGCCAGCATCGGGCGGTCATCAGCCTCCTGCAGTGGCTCGCCGATCCGGAGCGTTTCTCCGCCGACTGGGTGGCCGCCGTGTCCGAGACCCTTGCCGCAGCACGAGAAGCGGCCCGGCGATGATGCGCGTGACCGGCAGCGAGAGGTCGAGCGTTGCGCCGTCCAGACGAGAGGCCCATGAGCGGCTGACCAGCTTGCGGCGGCACACTGCTCCGTACCACGACAAGCTCGAGCGCACCGTCGACATCCATGACCGACTGGGTTCGTCGAACCGCTACGCCGACCTGCTCGCCCGCCTGTACGGCTTCTACGAGCCATTCGAAGCCGAGCTCGACCGCGCGGTGACCAGGTGGGAGCTGCCGATCGATGTCGATGCAAGGCGAAAGGTGCCGCTGATCGCATGCGACCCCGCCGCCCTGGGAAGCCCGCATTCGGCCGTCGACAGTCTTCCCCGGTGTGTTGGACTCCCACGACCCACGAGTCCTGCGATTGCCCTCGGGTGTCTCTACGTGATTGAAGGAGCGACCCTCGGCGGCCGGATCATCGCCCGCCAGGTCGAGCGGCGACTCGGGTTCGGCCTACGGGACGGCGCATCCTTCTTCCACGGCTATGGAGACGACACTGGCCCGCGCTGGCAGGCATTCTGCTCCTTGATTGCGACCGTCTCCTGCTCGACCGCCGCAGAAGACGCCATCCTGGCCGGCGCGATCGAGACCTTCATCGCCTACGACCGCTGGCTCGAGGACGCGCGCGCGTGAGAAGGCCACCTCATGCCGTACTCAACGCGGCAGATCCCGTCACACCCTGGGGGCCGCCGAATGGTCACGAACCGCACGTGTGCGAGCGCATTCCCTGCGCTTCGTGACCAATCGACGGTCGAGCTCCGTGCGGGTCGTCGGTGAGCCTGCCTGGAGGGCCTTGGGGATCGGCGGAGCTCAGCCCATCACCAGTCCCTCGATGTCGTGCTTCTGGATGATGGGCGAGAGTTCATCGACGCGCGGGCAGGACAGATGCTGACGGACCCGCTCGGGGAGGCTTTCCCAATACCCCTTCGTCACGGCGAGGTCGTGGTGGGCGTCGTTGCCGGCGCCCGGCGCGTCGACGCCGAGCACGAGCACGGGTCGCGGCACCTGCGAACGGTTCGGTGTTCCTCGGTGGATCGTGAGCGCCGAGCGGGCCGAGATGTCGCCCATCTGCGGATACTTCCGCTGGGCCAGCCCCTCGTAGCGGGCGTACTGCGACTCCGGCGGGAACTGCTCGTGGTCGAAGTCGTCGCCCCGATCCCACTGGGTTCCGGGCGCGATCTCGAACGGGCCCATCTCCTCGGTCGTGTCCACGGTGGTCAGGTTGAACGCCAGGGAGGTGAGCCGGCCCTCGTCCTTGGTCTCTGTGGGGCTCGGGAAGTCTCGGTGCCACGGCTGCAAGGTCGCGCCCGGGAAGGGTGTGTCGAACCCGACCTCCACGATCTGGTAGTCCGGTCCGAGGATCGTCTCGCACACCCGACGCACCCAGGGGTGATCGACCAGGTCGACAAAGCCGCGCAGTGCTTCTGGGTGGATCTCGACGTACCACCGATTCGGGCCGCGCCCCACGGCACCGCCCTCGCGGGATCGGGCCTCCTCGAACGCGGCGTCGATGTCCTCGCGGACCTGCTGGACCCACGGACGGGAGAAGGCGCCCTTGCAGGCGATGATTCCGTCGGTTTCCAACTGGTGCCGGATGTGCTCGACGTCGAACTCTTCCTCGGTCGTGGTGTCACCGGCCATGGTGCGAGGTTACGCCCGCGCCGTACTCACGCCGCCGGGTGTCTGCCTAGCCTGAGTACGACGTGCCCCGCTCGTCCCGCACCCACACCGGGTCGGCGACGTCGAGACCCTGCTCGACCAGCTCCCGCTTCAGCACCTTGTTGGTGGCGGTCTGTGGGAGGGTCGGTGCGATGCGCACGAACCGGGGCCACTGCTTCGGGCCGAGGTCGGCCTGGCCGGCCAAGAACTCCTCGAACGAGCCCGGGTCGAGGTGCGAGCCGGGCAGCAGCACCAGCGCCGCCACCAGCTGATCGCCCGCGTGGGTGTCGGGGACGGCGTACACCGCGACCCGGCTGATCCCGGGGTGTCGCAGCAGGATGCGCTCGACCGGCGCGGCCGCGAGGTTCTCCCCGTCGACCCGGAGCCAGTCGCCGGTGCGGCCGGCGTAGTAGGCGAAGCCGTCCGCGTCGAGGTAGGCGAGGTCGCCGGACCAGTACATCCCGCCTCGCATCCGCTCGGCAGTGGCGGCCTCGTCGTTGTAGTAGCCGGCGAACTGGCCCGCGCCCTGGGTGTTGACGAGCTCGCCCACGCATTCGTCGAGGTTGGTCACCTCGCCCTCGGGCCCGAACGCGGCGGGCGGGCACTCCTCGCCGCTGTCCCGGTTGAGCACCTTCACTCCCTCGAGCGGTCTCCCGAGCGAGCCGGGGGGTGTGCCCTCGACCCGGGAAATGACCACGGCGTTCTCGGTGGAGCCGAAGCCGTCGCGCACCTCGCAGCCGAACCGGCTCGCGAACGCCGCGACGTCCTTCTCGTTGGCCTCGTTGCCGAACGCCAGCCGCAGCGGGTTGTCGGCGTCGTCCTCGCGCTCCGGTGTGGCGAGGATGTAGGACAGCGGCTTGCCGACGTAGTTCATGTACGTCGCCCCGAAATGGCGGACGTCGTCGAGGAAGGCGCTGGCGGAGAAGCGCTCCGCGAGGGCGAGCGTGGCGCCGGTGGCCAGGGCCAGCCCGTAGCCCGACATCACCGCGTTGCTGTGGAACAGCGGCATCGACACGTAGAGCACGTCCTCGCGGGTGATCGAGAGCATGTCGGCCAGCACCGAGCCCGGGAACCACACCTTCTCGTGCGTCACCCGGACTGCCTTGGGCTCGCCGCTGGTGCCGGAGGTGAAGATCAGCATGAACAGGGATTCTCCGGAGGTTGAGGTGCGAAGGCGCTCGGGCGCCTGAGCCTCGAAACCCGGTGACGTACGCGCCTCCGCAACCAGTTCCAACCACTCGTCTCCATCCACCCGGATCACCCGGACTCCCTCGAGGTCGAGGCCGTCGAGCAGACCGGCGTGGGTGGCGTCGGAGAGCACCAGCTGGCAGTCGCCGGTCCGGATGTCCGCGAGCAGCGAGTCGCCTCGCCGGGTGGTGTTGAGCCCGACCACGACGTGGCCGCCCAGCGCAGCGCCGGAGAGCGCCATCACCATCTCGGCGGTGTTGTCGAGGAGCACCCCGACGTGCGGGGGACGGTCGTCGTCCAGCAGGGAGCGCAGCATCGTGGCGCGGGCATTCGATTCCCGGACGTGCTCGGCCCAGCTCCACGTGCGGCGCCGTGTCGCGAGTCCAGGTCGGTCGTCGTCGACCCGGTCCAGGAGCAGCTGCCGGAGGGTCGTCAACTCGGGAGGTTCATGCGGGTTCGGCGGCGAGCGCGCGGCCGATGTTCAGCGCCTGCTCGGTGGTGCCGCCGTAGGTGAACTCGAACCGCTTGGCGGTCGTGAAGAAGCGGTGGGCCTCCCCGTCCAGGTCGATGCCGACCCCGCCGTGCACGTGGACGGTCGTGTGTGCCAGCCGGTGGCCGGCATCGGCCGCCCACAGCTTCGCGGTGGCCAGCTCGGTGTCGGCGGGCAGGCCTTCCTCGAGCCGCCAGGCGGCCTGCCAGAGCGTGAGCCCCTGGCCGAGGACGTCGATGTAGCCGTCGGCCAGCCGCTGCGACACGGCCTGGAAGGTCCCGATCGGGCGCCCGAACTGCTCGCGCTCCTTGGCGTAGGCGGAGGTCAGCGCCAGTGCTCCCTCGGTGACGCCGAGCTGTTCGGCGCAGGCGGCGACGATGAGGAGCTGGCCCAACCGGGTTGCGGCGGTGTCGCCACCCACCTGTTCGGCAGGTACGCCGGCGAGGTCGAGCCGGACGACCAGGTCCCCGTCGGAGACGTGCTGCTCGACGAGCGACATCCCATCGGCGCCCGACTCGACGACGAACACCCCGACGCCGGAGTCGGTCGAGGCGGTGACGAGGAAGGCGTCGGCGACCGCACCCGCACGCACGAGCACCTTGCTCCCGTCGAGCCGACCGTCGGCGAAGGTGACGGTGGGCCGCTGGGGCAGGTGGGCCAGCTCCTCCGCGACGGCTGCTGTCAGCAGACGTCCGCCCGTGGCGGCGCCGGGGAGCCACCGGTCACGTTGGGCATCCGATCCTTCCTCGGCCAGGACCAGCGCGGCGGGCCCGTGCACGGCGAGCGGCACGGGAGCCACGGTGCGGCCTACCTCGACCAGCACGCGGCACAGCTCGACGAGTCCGAGCCCGGCGCCGCCGTACTGCTCGGGGATCGCCAGCGACAGCAGTCCGGCGGACGCGAGGTCCTGCCACAGCTCGGGGTCGTGGCGGGAGCCACCGGCCTCGACCTGCTTCATCCGCTCGTTGGTCGCCCGGTCCCGGAGGATCCGGGCGGCCAGCTCGGCGGCCTCGTCCTGCTCGGGGGTGAAGTCGAAGTCCATGGGTCTGCTACCTCTTCGCGGCGGGGAGTCCGAGGCCGACGTAGCCGATGATGTCGCGCTGGATCTCGTTGGTGCCGCCGCCGAAGGTCATCACCAGGGAGGACCGGTAGAACCGCTCGAGACGGCCGCGCAGCACAGCGCCGGCGGAGTCACCGTTGACGACCGCCTCGGGACCGACGATCTCCATGAGTGCCCGGTAGACCTCGGTCGCCAGCTCCGAGCCGTAGATCTTGGTGGCCGACGCGTGGGCGGGGGAGAGGTCATCGACGGCGGACGCCAGCTTCCAGTTCAGGAGGGTGAGCATCTCGACCCGGGCATGGGCCCGACCGAGCAGCACCTGCACCCACTCCTGGTCGATCACCCGCTGCCCGTCCGGGTTCTTGGTCTCCTGCGCCCAGGCACGGACCAGTCGGAGCGAGTGGGACAGCGGCGCCGCCGAGGTGAGCGCGACCCGCTCGTGGTTGAGCTGGTTGGTCATCAGCGACCAGCCGCCGTTGAGCTCGCCGACGAGGTTGGAGGCCGGCACCCGCACGTCCTCGTAGTACGTCGCGCTGGTGCCGACCCCGGCCACCGTGTGCACCGGGGTGTAGGAGAAGCCGTCGGCAACGGCCGGCACCAGGATCATCGACAGCCCCTTGTGGCGGGGCAGGTCGGGGTCGGTGCGGCAGGCCAGCCAGATCCAGTCGGCGTACTGGATCAGGGAGGTCCACATCTTCTGGCCGTTGATGACCCACTCGTCGCCCTCCCGGACCGCCCTGGTCTTGAGGGAGGCCAGGTCGGTGCCGGAGCCAGGTTCGGAGTAGCCGATCGAGAAGTGCAGGTCGCCGGCCAGGATCTTCGGCAGGAAGTACTCCTTCTGCTCGTCGGTGCCGTAGCGCATGATCGTCGGGCCGACAGTGTTGAGCGTCAGGTAGGGGACGGGCACGCCGGCGACTGCCGCCGCATCGGTGAAGATCAGCTGCTCGACCATGGATCGGTCCTGACCGCCATACTCCTTGGGCCACCCGATCCCGAGCCAGCCGTCGGCGCCGAGCTTGCGGATCACGTCCTTGTAGACCCCGGCCTCGCCGAACTCACCTGAGGCGGACGACAGTCCCGCGCGCACCTCCGGGGTGACCAGGGCCGCGAAGTACTCGCGCAGCTCCTCGCGGAGGCGTTCCTGCTCGGGGGTCAGCGCGACGTGCATGCCGACTAGACTAGAACGTGTTCTCGTTTTGGTCCATAATGACTCCATGACTGACACGAGGCTGCTCGACCACGGCACGCCGCCGGAGCGGTTCGCCCGCGGATGGCACTGCCTGGGGCTCGCCCGCGACTTCCAGGACGGCAAGCCGCATGCCGTCGAGGCGTTCGGCGGCAAGCTCGTCGTCTGGTCCGACACCCAGGGCGACCTCCACGTGCTGGACGGCTACTGCCGGCACATGGGCGGCGACCTCACCCAGGGGACCGTCAAGGGCGACGAGATCGCCTGCCCCTTCCACGACTGGCGGTGGGGCGGCGACGGCAAGTGCAAGCAGATCCCCTATGCGCGACGGGTGCCGTTGCGCGCTCGGACCCAGAAGTACCCGGCGGTCGTGCGCAACGGCCAGCTGCTGGTGTGGCACGACTCGGAGGGCAGCCCGGGCGACGAGGCGATCCTCCCGCCGGAGCTGCCCGGCATCGGCACCGACGAGTGGACCGACTGGACCTGGAACGTCATCGACGTCGACAACTCCCACTGCCGCGAGATCATCGACAACGTTGTCGACATGGCGCACTTCTTCTACATCCACTTCGCCTTTCCCACGAACTTCCGCAACGTGTTCGAGGACCACATGGCGACCCAGTTCATGGAGTCGACCGGCCGGCCGGACATGCAGGCGGAGGGGTACGGCGACGAGGACCTGGTGCTGAAGTCGGAGGCCACCTATTACGGGCCGTCGTACATGATCAACTGGCTCAACACCGACTACAAGGGCTTCATCACCGACGTCATCCTCATCAACTGCCACGTCCCGACGTCGCAGAACTCCTTCAAGCTGCAGTACGGCCTGTGCGTGAAGAAGCCCGAGGGCCTCGACGAGAAGACCGCCAACTACATCGCGAAGAAGTACGCCGACATGTTCGGCGAGGGCTTCATGCAGGACGTCGAGATCTGGCTCAACAAGGCGCCGGTGCAGAACCCACTGCTGTGCGAGGAGGACGGACCCGTCTACCAGCTGCGGCGCTGGTACGAGCAGTTCTACGTCGACAAGGACGACGTCACGCCGGAGATGACCGAGCGCTTCGAGTTCGAGGTGGACACCACCAAGGCCAACGAGTTCTGGCACGCCGAGGTGGAGGAGAACCTCGCCCGTAGAGCTGCCGAGGACCGGGCTTCGGCGGACGCCTGATGCCCTCCTTCGTCCCGACCAGCGCCGAGACGCTGGAGGACCAGCGGCTCTACACGGCCGCGCGCATGGTCGAGGTGGCCTGCCTGGACTGCCTGGCCCGGGTCGGCGTGAAGAAGAACAGTGATCACCACACCTCGATCCAGTGGACGAGCGAGGCGCTGGGGCAGTGCCAGGTGTTCGCGAGGATGGCGGGGGAGCCCGGCGGACGCCGCGTGCACGCGTCGTGCCCCCGGCTCGCGGCCAGCATCGAGGCCGCGGTGCGCGAGGGTCGGCTGACGATCGGCGCCGAAGATGGATACTGAATCCTTCGAGCTCAAGGTCCTCGACGTGGTCGAGGAGACCGCCGACGCCCGCTCGATCTCCTTCGACGTCCCGGAGGACGTGGCCGAGCACTTCGACTACAAGCCCGGCCAGTTCCTCACCGTCGCCGTTCCCAGCGACCAGACCGGGGTTGCCGCCCGCTGCTACTCGCTCTGCAGCAGCCCCGTGGCCGACGATCCGCCGACGATCACGGTCAAGCGGACCGAGGAGGGCTACGCCTCCAACTGGCTCGTTGACAATCTCCAGCCCGGCGACACCCTGAGGGTGTTGCCCCCGAGCGGGATCTTCACCCCCACCTCGCTGGATGCCGACCTGCTGCTCTTCGCCGGCGGATCGGGGATCACCCCGGTGATGTCGATCCTGAGGACGGCGCTGCTGAAGGGCAACGGCAAGATCGTGCTGTTCTACGCCAACCGTGACGAGAAGTCGGTGATCTTCGGACCCGCGCTCAGGGAACTGGCGGCCGAGAACCCCGACCGGTTGCTGGTCGTGCACTGGCTCGAGTCGGTCCAGGGACTGCCCAGCGAGGAGCAGATGAAGGCCTTCGCCTCGCCCTACTCCACCTACGACGCGTTCGTCTGTGGGCCGGCGCCGTTCATGAAGGCGACGGTCGCGGCGCTGAAGGAGCTGGAGTTCCCGCGGGCCCGTCGCCACCAGGAGAAGTTCATCTCCCTGGGAGGCAACCCATTCGGTGACCTGCACGACGTCGAGCTGGCCGAGGGCGAGATGACCGCCGCCGACACCGACGATCAGGACGCCGCGGAAGATGCCGCCGCGGCACAGCCCCAGGATCCCGTGAGACTGGAAGTCGAGCTGGACGGGCGGGACTACTCCTTTGACGACTGGATGCCCGGCACCAAGCTGCTGGAGCACCTGGAGTCGAAGGGGATCAAGGCCCCCTTCTCGTGCCGCGAGGGAGAGTGCTCGGCCTGCGCCTGCCGGATCCTCGAGGGCGAGGTGAAGATGCTCCACAACGACGTGCTCGACGAGGAGGACCTCGCCGAGGGAATCCGGCTGGGCTGCCAGTCGGTCCCGGTCACCGACAAGGTCTCGATCACCTACCACTGAGGCTGCTGGGCGGCGGCGGCCCCGTCGCGGGACGATGGCGACCGCTTGATCGTTGGGCCAGACATGCGTGTTCTGCTGGCGGAGGACGACGTACGCCTGGCCGACCTGTTGGACCAGTCGCTGACGGAGGCCGGGTGGGAGGTCGAGGTCGTCCACGACGGCCGGTCGGCCTACGCCCGGGCGTTGCCCGACGGTCCGTCGTACGACGTCCTCCTGCTGGACTGGATGCTCCCGCAGATGGACGGCGTCACCGTGTGCCGACGGCTGCGCGATCTGGGCGTCACAACCCCGGTGCTGATGCTGACCGCCCGACGTGACGTCCGCGACCGGATCAGCGGGCTGGACGCGGGCGCCGACGACTACCTGCCCAAGCCGTTCGACCTCGATGAGCTGCTGGCCCGGTTGCGGGCGCTGCACCGCCGGTCGTCCTTCGACGACCAGGGCGTCGTCGAGGTGGGGGACCTCGTCATCGATGCGGGGTCCCGGCGGGTGCGCCGCGGGCAGACCGACATCGAGGTCTCCGCTCGCGAGTTCGACATCCTTCACCTCCTGGCAGTGAACGCCGGACGCGTGGTGACCCGGTTCACCATCCTGGACGAGGTCTGGGACGGCGAGACCGATCTGCGCAGCAACGTCATCGACGTCTACCTCGCCTCGATCCGCAGCAAGATCGACAAGCCCTTCAACACCACCACCATCACCACGGTTCGCGGCGCCGGCTACCGCCTCGAACAGGCATCCGGGCCATGACCGGCGATCGGGAGCCGATGGGGAGACTGCCACTCCGGGTTCGGCTGGTGGCCGGGTTCTCCGTCGCGATGCTGGTCCTGCTGACCGGTGCTGGCGCCTTCGTGTACTGGCGGGTCGAGTACGCGCTGGACCGTGGGCTGGACACCGAGCTGACCAAGGCGACCGCGGTGATCACCCCACTCGTCACCGCCGACGGCACCGTCTCCTCGCGGGAGGCCGCCAACGCCACCGGTGCCGGGTGGCAGGTCCTCGACGACCGGGGAAGGGTCCTGGATGCGGGCGGTCCCGCGCCGCAGGACGCGCTGGTGGCGTCGTCCCGCCTGTCATCGGGCACCCTCGACGTCGGGTCCTTCCTGCCCGCGTCGGATGCGCCGTACCGGGTGCAGATCTCGACGCTCGCCCACCCGGCCGGCGGTCCCGCCTATCTTCTGGTGGGCGTGCGCCGCGACCACCGCGACGAGGCGCTGCGCGAGCTCCTGCTCCAGCTCAGCCTGGCCGGGCTGGCGGCCCTCGTGATCGCCTCGGTCGTCGGGGACCTTCTGGCGCGATCCGCGCTGCGCCCCGTGGAGCGGTACCGGCGTCGAGCCGCCGAGATCGCCGCCGGCGCGGCGGACCTTCGCCTGGAGGTCCCGCCGGGGCGGGACGACGAGGTCACCCGGCTCGGACACACCCTCAACCAGATGCTCGCGGCGCTCCAGGAGTCGCTCGATCGAGAACGGCACTTCGTCAACGACGCGAGCCACGAGCTCCGCACCCCGCTGACGCTGCTGAAGTCCCGCATCCAGCTCGCCCGCCGCCGCGCCCGGTCGGTCGAGGAGCACGAACGAGTCCTCGACGAGCTCGCCGTCGACCTCACCCGTCTCGCGGACCTGGCCGAGCAGCTCCTCGCGATGAGCCACCAGCCGGTCGGGGCCGGGGGACGATGCGACCTGACGGCGACGGTCGCTGACGTGGTCCAGCGCGACGCGTCGGCGCGACCTGACCGTGCCGACCAGGTCACCGTGACCGCAGCCCCCACGCCGGTCGTCGGGTGCATCGATCCGGGCTCGTTCGAGCGGATCGTGACCAACCTCCTCGACAACGCGCTGACGCACGGGCAGCCGCCCGTCCTGTTGCAGGTGCGTCCGGACGGCTCCTGCGGGGTGCTCGAGGTCTCGGATTCCGGGCCTGGCATGCCGCCGGACCTGCTCGCTCACGCCACCCGACGTTTCAACCGGGCGCCCGAGGCGCGGGCCAGGCCGGGCGCCGGGCTCGGGCTGTCGATCGTCGAGCAGCTCGTGACCGCCGCCGGCGGCGAGCTCCGCCTCTGCCACGCCGGGCACCACAGCTCGTTCGGCGCGGACACGGGCGTCCGCTGCCGGCACGACGAGGCAATGACGGTGACCGTCATCCTCCCCGCCGGGTTCAGCTGACCACGAGGCCGGGCTACCTCAGGGTGAAGCCCGGCTGGCAGGTGATGTTGGTGCCGCGGGCGACCGTGATCCTGGAGGGGTCACCGCATCCCGGGGTGCCACGGAACCCCTGGAACCGTGAGTTCGGTGCGGCCTGCGCAGTCAGTCGGACCACCGTGCCGACGGTGAAGAAGGCGTTGCAGGCGCCGGAGCCGTTGCCGTTGGTGATCTGGCAGTCGATACCAGCTGGCTGCGAGGTCACGCGCCCGCTCCCATTGCCACCCGGGAGGATCGAGATGCTTCCGTGGGTGAAGTGGAACTCGTCCCACACGGTGATGATCCCGTGCTTCTCGGTGCTGAAGACCCCGCCCACGGTGCCGATGATGACCGCGGACTGGGCGTTGGTGAGCTGCTTCGTGGTGATCGGGAAGGTGGCGCGGGTGGCGCCCGCCGGCACGGTGACGCTGGGGGGCACCGTGGCCGCCGCCGTGTTGTCGCTCTGCAGGTCGACCACGAACCCACCCGCCGGGGCGGCGGCACTGATGGTGACGGTCCCCGTGGCCGGGTTCGGTCCGACCACGTCGGTCGGGCTGACGGTCAGGGCGGTGAGCACGGGGGCGGATGACGGCGGCGGCGGGGGCGGGTTCGGCGACGGCTGGGAGACCGAACAGCCGGAGAGGGTCCTGGTGGCCGAGGTGGAGCCATCGGACACGGTGACCTTGCAGTCTGCAGGCTTGCTGAAGTTGCTGCTCTCGATCCGGAAGTTGCCGCCCGAGTCGGCTGTGCCGGTCAGGGCGCCGCCGTTGACCGTCAGGCGCGCGTTCGGCGTGGCGCCGGACCCTTCGATCCGCACCTGGGTCCCGCTGAGCTCCGCGCGGGTGATCGTCGTTGCCGCCTGGGCGGCCGGGGCGAGCGCGAGTGATACGAGGACGACGATCGCCGCGACGATCCCCGCTCGGCGAATAGCCAGCATGCCTGCCTCCTGGGTTCTGCCCAGTGGGACACCGGCCTGGTGGCGCTCTGGGACGGTTCTGTTGGTGCAGCAAAGGAGCCGTCCCGTCCCGTTCGGTTCCTTCGTGAGTGTCCGCAAGGATACCTGCACCCGGGCCACCGAAACCAGTACCGATGGGTCACCAGCCCCGGTCGCGCCACTCCTGCAGATGCGGGCGCTCGGCGCCGATGGTCGAGTCCTTGCCGTGACCGGGGTAGAACCAGGTCTCGTCGGGGAGACGGTCGAACAGCTTGGTGGAGACGTCGTCGATCAGCTGCTGGAAGGCATCGGCGTCATCGAAGGTGTTGCCGACCCCACCCGGGAAGAGCGAGTCGCCGGTGAAGAGGTGCGGGTGCCCGTCCGGGTCGTCGTACAGAAGGGCGATGGAGCCGGGGGTGTGGCCGGTCAGCCGGATCACCTCCAGCGAGCAGGTGCCGACGGCCACCGTGTCGCCGTCCTCGACGCGCATCGCCACGGGGACACCGGTCTGCTCGGTGATGGCATCGGCATCGGGGTCCCCGGCCGCGGTGGTGGCCCCCGTCGCGGAAACCACCTCGGAGAGGGCCCGGTGGTGGTCCCAGTGCTGATGGGTGGTGACGACGGTGGTGAGCCCTGCGTCGCCGACGAGCGACAGCAGCGTCCCCGGGTCGGCGGCGGCGTCGATGAGCACCTGGTGCCCGGTGTCGTTGCAGCGCAGCAGGTAGCAGTTGTTGGACATCTTCGGGTCGACCGCGACCTTGGTGATGGTGAGCGCGGAGAGTGAGCGGACGTCGGGCTCGTCCCCGGGACCGACCGCTCCGGTGTACGTCACCACGCACCCACCTTGGGCAGCTCGCCCCGGTCGCTGGTCAGGCCCTCGCCCTGACCTCGGCCGGTCAGCCACCAGCCGAGGTCCGCGGCGGTGCCGGACACCATTGGGCCGTGGCCCTCTCCGTAGTCCCAGCTGCCGTCGAGGTCGGTCGGGGAGGCCGTGAACGGCTGGGACCACTCCCGCTTGGTCATCGAGGCGAGCAGGATCTCGCAGAACCGGAGCGGCCAGTCGGTGTGGGAGTACCCGGCCTCGAGGTCGGCGTGGTGGATCTCGACCTCCCGCAGCCGCATCCCGAGCGTGGCCCCGGCGGGGATTGTGGGTCCCCCTGTGGTGCGCTCGAACCTGGTGCCGAGCGCGTCGTCGGGGAGGGCGGCCCAGGCGTCGGCGTAGAGCGTGCACCCGGCCAGCAGCCGCTCGCGCAGCTCGGCCGGGTCGCCGCCGGCGAGCTCCTCGATGTCGCGGTCGCGGTCCTCCTGCGAGGCGTACATCGGCGCCGGGTCGTCCTGGACGATCCCGGTCAGGGCACCGGCCAGGCCCTCGGCGTTCAGCGCGAGGTGGGCCACGACATGGGCGCGGGTCCAGCCGGGAAGGCCAGACGCACCGCTCCAGTCGTCCCCCTTGAAGCCGTCCACGGTGCGGACCAGTCGGTTGGTCGCCTCCTGGAGCTCCTCGAGCTGCTGCAACTTGACGCTGGTCTCCTCGGGCATGGGCCCATCCTTACCCCCCGCGACCACGGCTCGCCAGCGGGGTTGTCGGTGGCCCATGAGAAGGTGGGATTCGTTGGCGTGGCGGCTTGTCTCGCCACGTAGCATGGCGAACACTTGTTCGAACAGCGCGGACAAGAGACCGGGTCGACAGTCGAGGGACAGCAGTGGCAGAAGAGCTCATCATCCGGGGCGCCCGGGAGCACAACCTCAAGGACGTCTCGCTCGACCTCCCGCGTGATTCGATGATCGTCTTCACCGGGCTGTCCGGCTCCGGCAAGTCGAGCCTGGCCTTCGACACGATCTTCGCGGAGGGCCAGCGGCGCTACGTCGAGTCGCTCTCGGCCTACGCCCGTCAGTTCCTCGGCCAGATGGACAAGCCCGACGTCGACTTCATCGAGGGTCTGTCCCCGGCGGTCTCCATCGACCAGAAGTCGACCTCCCGCAACCCGCGCTCGACGGTCGGCACCATCACGGAGGTCTACGACTACCTCCGCCTGCTCTACGCCCGCGCCGGCCGCGCCCACTGCCCCACCTGCGGCGAGCCGATCTCGCGCCAGACCCCCCAGCAGATCGTCGACCGCGTCATGCAGGGCGAGGAAGGCACCCGGTTCCAGGTGCTCGCCCCGGTGATCCGCGGCCGCAAGGGGGAGTACGTCGACCTGTTCCGCCAGCTGCAGAGCCAGGGCTTCTCCCGGGCGCGCGTGGACGGCGAGACCTACACGCTGACCGAGCCCCCCACCCTGGACAAGCAGAAGAAGCACACGATCGAGGTCGT
>JBJMIQ010000070.1:0-14385 GCA_045806805.1 Nocardioides sp.
CCGGACCGACTCCAGCAGCTCGCCCCCACCCTCCCGCAGCGCGGCCTCCACGGCGGCCGCCGGGACCGACGCGTCGACCACCAGGGCGACGTCCTCCTTCGCGACCGGGTAGTTGGAGAACGACGGTGCCGGGACAACCGCTGGAGCCCGGTCGAGCAGGACGTCGAGATCGATCTCCGCCGAGGCGCTGCGTGCGGGCACGCCGAAGGCCTTGCAGACCCGCGGGTGCAGCTCGCCCGCGTGGCCCACGAGCACGTCGCCGACCCGGAACTCCGCGCAGCGGCCGGGGTGCCACGGGGCCCTGGTCTGGGCTCGCACCGTGACGGGCACGCCGAGCGCGTCGGCCACCTCGCGGACGGCAGCCACGGCCTCGGCCCAGCCGGCCTCGCGACCCTCCCCCCACCATCCGGGGCGCTCCCGCTGTCCGCCGAGGACCACCGCGAGGTGCAGCGGCTGGTCGGGCAGCGCCTTGTCCACCTCGTTGAGCTCACCGTCGGTCGGGCGCCGGTCGACCGGCAGGATCGGGGCCGGGGACGCGGCGCGCGGCAGCGTCACCGTCGCGGACTCGAACAGCGCAACGTCGGGATTGCCGCGTCCCGCGTTGCGAGCGGCGGTCTTCAGCAGCCCCGGCAGCAGCGTGGTCGTCATCGCCGGCTCCTCCGACGACAGGGGGTTCGCCAGCCGCAGAGTGGTCCGGCGCTCGTCGTCGGCGGGCAGGCCCAGGTCATCGAACTCCCGCGTGCCGACGAAGGGGAAGCTGACCACCTCGACGTACCCGGCCCCGGCCAGCGTGCGCCCGACCCGGCGCCGCAGCCGCTGGCCGCGGGTCAGTCCCGCGCCCGAGGGCGCCGGAGGCAGGACCGAGGGCACCTGGTCGTAGCCCTGGACCCGGGCGACCTCCTCCACCAGGTCGAACGGGTCGGTGAGGTCGGGGCGCCACGGCGGCACCGTCGCGGTCAGCCGGTCGCCATCGATCGTGACCTCGCAGCCCACGGCCTCGAGATGAGCCACCGCGGTCTGGGGCGGGATGTCCATCCCGGTGACCCGGGCGGCCAGGTCGACCTGGGCCGAGACCGTACGTCGTTGGGGTGCCGCGCCGACCACGGTCACGCCGTCCTCGATCGTGCCGCCCCCGAGCTGGGTGAGCAGCTCGACGACCCGGTCGGCTGCGTCGGGGGGCAGCTCCGGGTCGACTCCCCGCTCGAAGCGCCGAGACGCCTCGGACGGAAGCTTGTGGCGTCGCTGGGTGCGGAAGATCGACGGGGGGTGCCAGTTCGCCGCCTCGACCAGGATGTCGGTCGTGGTGTCGGACAGCTCGGTGGTCTCACCGCCCATCACCCCCGCGAGGCCGATCGGGCCGGAGTCGTCGGTGATCAGGAGGTCCTCGGTGGAGACGTCGCGGGCGATGCCGTCCAGCGTGGTGACCTTCTCGCCCGCGCGGCCACGCCGGACCACGATCGGACCAGCCAGCTTGCTCCGGTCGAAGCCGTGGATCGGCTGGCCGGTCTCGAGCATGACGTAGTTGGTCACGTCGACGCCGAGCGAGATCGAGCGGACCCCGCACTGCGCCAGCCGCCGCACCATCCAGTCGGGAGTGGGTGCCGCCGCGTCGAACCCGGAGACCGAGCGGGCCACGAAGACCGGGCAGCCCTCGGGGTCCTCGACGACGACGGGGTAGCCGCGGTCGTTGGCCTCCGGCGGCGTGCGGTCGGCGGGATCGTGGTACGCCGCGTCGAACCCGAGAGCCGCGTCGCGGGCGATCCCACGCAGGGAGAGCGCATAGGCGCGGTCCGGGTTGATCTCGAACTCGATGACCGTGTCGTCCAGCCCGAGCACCGGTCGGGCGTCCTGACCCGGCTCCCCGACGCCGGCCGGCAGCACGATGATGCCCTCGTGGTCCTCGCCGAGCCCCAGCTCGCGGGAGGAGCAGATCATGCCCGCGGACACGTGCCCGTAGGTCTTTCGGGCCGAGATCGCGAAGTTGCCGGGCAGCACCCCGCCCGGAAGGATCACCACGACGAGGTCGTCGACCTCGAAGTTGTGGGCCCCGCAGACGATGCCCTGCGGCTCGCCCGTTCCGTTGGCGTCACCGACGTCGACGGTGCACCAGCAGATCGTCTTGCCGTTCTTCTGCGGCTCCTTCTCGAGCGTCAGAACGCGTCCGATCACGAGCGGCCCGGATATCTGCTCACCGGCCGAGACCAGCGCCTCGAGCTTCAGCCCGAGCATGGTCAACCGGCGGGCCAGCTCGGCGGGTGAGAGGTCATCGGGCAGGTCGACGTACTCGCGGATCCACGAGACGGGGGCACGCACGGGTCTAGATCTCCGTTCCGAAGGCCGAGCTGAAGCGGGTGTCGCCCCAGAACAGGTCGCGCAGGTCCTCGATCCCGTGGCGGAACATCAGGGTGCGGTCGATGCCCATGCCGAACGCGAACCCGGTGTAGCGCTCGGCGTCGACGCCGCACGCGACCAGGACCCGCGGGTTCACCACGCCGCAGCCGCCCCACTCGATCCAGCCCTCGCCCCTGCAGGTGCGGCAGGTCGCGCCGTGCTCGTCGACGCGGGTCCCTCGACACACGAAGCAGACCAGGTCGACCTCGGCGCTCGGTTCGGTGAAGGGGAAGTACGACGGCCGGAACCGCGTGGTGATGCCCTCGCCGAACATGGCGGTGGCGAAGTGGTCGAGGGTGCCCTTGAGGTGCGCCATGGTGATGCCCTCGTCGACGACCAGCCCCTCCACCTGGTGGAACATCGGGCTGTGCGTGGCGTCGAACTCATCGGTGCGGAAGACCCGGCCGGGGCAGACGACGTAGATGGGTGGCTCGCGGGTGAGCATGGTGCGGGCCTGGACCGGCGAGGTGTGGGTGCGCAGGACCAGGTGGTGGTCAACGGGCTCGGCCCAGAACGTGTCCTGCATGGTCCGCGCAGGGTGGTCGGGTCCGAGGTTGAGAGCGTCGAAGTTCAGCCACTCGGCCTCCACGATCGGGCCCTCGGCGACCTCCCAGCCCATCGCGACGAAGACGTCGGCGATCAGCTCGGAGGCCAGGGTGATCGGGTGCCGCGATCCGCGCGGCGCGCGGTCAACCGGAAGCGTGACGTCGACCGTCTCCTCGACGAGCATCCGCTCCTCGTGCTCGGCCTCGAGCACCTCGAGCCGCGCGGCAAGCGCCTGGTTGACCGCCCCTCGCGCCTGTCCGACCCGCTGTCCCGCCTCCTTGCGGGCCTGCGGAGGAAGCGCGCGGATCTCGCGGTTGGCCAGCGCCAGCGGCGACCGGTCGCCCGCGTGGTCGAGCCGCACCTGCTTCAGTGCCGCGAGGTCGGCGGCCCCCGCGATGGCCGCGAGCGCCGCGTCACGCATCGCCTCGACCTCCTCCGCCTTGAGCGGCGTGACCTCGACGGGGTCGTAATCGGTGTTCGGTCCCGACATGGTGGCCTTTCGCGGGCGGGAAGCAATCCGGGCGGACGAATCAGGGGGCAAGTCTAGGAAGCGGTGACCGGCGGATGCGAACGGGTTCCGGCCGGTCAGGAGCCGCGTGCGGAGCGATGGTCCTCAGTCGGCCAGGTCAGGGCGATCCGTGCGCCTCCGCCCTGGGCGTCGCCGATGACGACGCTGCCGCCGTGTGCACGGACCAGGCCGTTGACCAGGTAGAGGCCCAGGCCGGAGCCACCGCGCGCCCCGCCCTTCCAGAACTTGGTGAAGACCCGGCGACGCATCTCCGGCGCGATGCCTTCCCCTTCGTCCTCGACGACGACGCGGACCCCCGGGTACTCGTCGGCGGCTCCCATCTCCTCGGTCAGGACGGTGACCGTGCCTTCGCCGTGCCGCACCCCGTTCTCGATCAGGTTGGTGACCACCTGGGTGAACTTGTCGGGGTCCACGCTGACCTCGGGCAGCTTCTCGGCCGCGGTGTAGACGATGGAACGCGCGGTTCCGGCCTGGACCGAGGCCACGGCCCGGCCCACCAGCACGCCGACATCGGAGGGCCGGGGGTAGAGCGCCAGCCTCCCGGTGTCGATGCGGGCGACGTCGAGCAGCTCGGCGATCAGCCGGCTCAGTCGCTCCGCGTCGGAGTGGACCGTGGTGAGCATCAGCTTCTTCTGCTCGTCGTTGAGCTTGTCCCACCGGTTGATGAGCGCCTGGACGAAACCCTTGACGCCGGTCAGCGGGGACCTGAGCTCGTGGGCCACGGTGGCGACCAGGTCGGACCGTTCCCGGTCGAGGCGGGCCCGGCCGCGTCCGGAGCGCAGCAGGACGACGACGCGATCGATGGGCTCGCTGACCGCTGCCCGCACGATCCGGGTGGTGACGAGCACCTCGCTTCCGCTGGGCAGGATCCAGGACTGTTCGGGGATCGCGGACCGGGTCCGCAGGCCGTCGTAGGGGCGGTTGGTGGCGTGCCAGTCGTTGCCGTCCTGGTCACGCAGCGCCAGGACCTCCGAGAGCGGCTTGCCGACGCTGGCCCCGCTGGAGGTCGAGAGCATCGCCGCGGCTGCCTGCGAGACCAGGGTGACCTGGCCCTGGGCGTCCGCCGCCACCACGCCGTCGGGCAGGGCTTCGGCCAAGGCCAGGGCATCCTGCGACCACGGCTCGTCCACAACGGTCACCTTAACCGCGCTGGGCGCGCGCCGAGGCGTAGAGGCACAGTGCTGCGGCGGTGGCGAGGTTGAGGCTCTCGGCGCGGCCGTGGATCGGGATCCGGATCCGGTGGTCCGCAGAGGCGGCCAGCTCGGCGGGCAACCCCCATGCCTCGTTACCGAAGAGCCAGGCGGTGGCACGGGCGAGCCGCTCGTCGGCGTCGTACAGGTCGAGCTCGCCCGCGCCGTCTGCGGCGGCGACGAGGAGGCCTGCTTCTCGCGCGGCTCGTACCGCGGCCAGGGGGTCCGGCTCGATGACGAGCGGGAGGTGGAAGAGACTGCCGACGCTCGCCCGCACCGTCCGTGGGTGGTAGGCGTCCACCGAACTGCCGGCCAGCACGACGGCGTCGGCACCGGCCGCGTCCGCCGTACGGATCACCGTGCCGGCGTTGCCGGGATCGCGGACGTCCGCGCAGATCACGACCAGGCGCGGACGGCTGGACAACGCCTCGTCGAGCGAGATGTCGAGGAACCGGCAGACCGCGACCAGTCCGGCCGGGGTCACGCTGTCGCTGAGCGAGGCCAGCGCGGGCTCGTCGACCAGCGTCCATCGCGCGGCGGAGGCCGCCAGGTCTGGGTGCTCCTCGGTGCCAGCGGGCGTCGCGAACACCTCGACGACGCAGCCGTCGACTGACAGGGCACCGGTGACCGCCTTGGGGCCGTCGGCAAGGAACAGCCGCCGCTCGGTGCGTACCGAACGGCGGCTGAGCTTGCGCGTTTGCTTGACCCGGGAGTTCCCCCGGGTCAGCGGGGTGGTCAACCGGCGCCGATCAGGCAGAGGCCTCGGCCCTGGGGGCGTTGACGTCGTCGGGCAGCGCTGCCTTCGCGGTCTCCACCAGCGAGTTGAACGCGGCCACGTCGTTGACGGCGAGGTCGGCCAGGATCTTCCGGTTGACCTCGACACCGGCGAGGTTCAGGCCCTGGATGAACCGGTTGTAGGTCATGCCCTGGGCGCGGGCTGCGGCGTTGATGCGCTGGATCCACAGCTTGCGGAAGTTGCCCTTGTTCTTGCGGCGGTCGTTGTAGCTGTAGACCAGGGAGTGGGTGACCTGCTCCTTGGCCTTGCGGTACAGCCGCGAGCGCTGGCCGCGGTACCCGCTGGCCCGCTCGAGGACGACCCGGCGCTTCTTCTGGGCATTGACTGCCCGCTTGACGCGTGCCATTTCTGATTACTCCTTGTTGCTGGTGTCGGGGGAGGCGTTCGCTTCCGTCAGATGCCGAGCATCTTCTTCGCGCGCTTGACGTCGGCCTTGGCGATCTCGGTGGTCCCGGCCATCCGGCGGGTCACCTTGGAGGGCTTCCGCTCCAGGTTGTGTCGCTTGCCGGTCTTCTCGCGCAGGATCTTCCCGGATCCGGTCACGCGGAAGCGCTTGCTCGCTCCGGAGTGCGTCTTGTTCTTCGGCATCTTCCTTGCTCTCTCTCGTTGGTGCCGGCGGCCTTCTGCGGGCGCCACCGGGGCTACGTGCGGTCTGTGCTGGGAGTCAGGCCTCGATCTCGGGGTCGAGGTTCTCCGACCGGCCGCGCACCCTCTTCTTCGAGCCGCCCTCGTGCGCTGCATTGGCCGCCGTCCGCTCGGCGTGCTCCTCGGCCTTGGCCGCGGCGCGCTCGGCGGCCCGGGTCGCCTTCTGGGCCTCGTGGTCAGCCCTGGCCTCGGCCTTCTTCCGGTGCGGCCCGAGGACCATGATCATGTTGCGGCCGTCCTGCTTGGGTGCGGACTCCACGAAGCCAAGCTCTGTGACGTCCTCCGCGAGTCGCTGCAGCAACCGGAAACCGAGCTCGGGCCGGTGCTGCTCGCGTCCGCGGAACATGATCGTGATCTTGACCTTGTCGCCCGCCCGGAGGAACCGGACGACGTGGCCCTTCTTGGTCTCGTAGTCGTGCTGGTCGATCTTGGGACGGAGCTTCATCTCCTTGATGACCACGTTGGTCTGGTTCCGCCGCGCCTCACGGGCCTTCTGGGCGTTCTCGTACTTGAACTTCCCGTAGTCCATGAGCTTGCAGACGGGCGGCTTGCCCTGCGGCGCGATCTCGACCAGGTCGAGGTCGGCCTCCTGAGCAAGCTTCAGTGCCTGGTCGGTCGGGACGATTCCGACGGTCTCCCCGTTGGGTCCCACGAGCCGGACCTCGGGTACCCGGATCCGATCGTTGATTCGCAGCTCGGTGCTGATGTGTCCTCCATTGATCAAGGGGTGCGGAAGACGAGGCCGAAAATCAACAACGGCTTCCGCTTCGTACTCCAAGCGGAAGCCAGTCGCGACACGTACCCCGTGCAGGGTTACGGGCCTTCGGGACCGGACCCGACGACCTGTGCTGAGCTTCCAACGGCGGTCGGTGCGGGTGGGAGACGTGTGCTGCTGATCTCCGCTTGGGGATCTGCCCGGCCGCGGACGGCCGAACTGATCGGTCAACCACGAATGCTAGCCGATCATTCCGTCGGCGGCCGAATCCAGGCGGTCCGCTCCCCCACTCTCGCCAGGGTCCATCCGGCGGCCACCGCCGCCAGGTCGTCCCCCTCGATCACGAACCTCGTCGGCCCCGCCAGGTCGATCACGAGGGCTTCCGCCCCCTCCTGGGCCGCCGCGCGCGCGGCCAGCCCGGCGTCGACCGGCACGGGACGCGCCTGCGGGTCCCACGCCCGGAGCGGTTCCAGTCCGGTGAAGGCGAGCAGCGCCATGCGACCGTCGCGTCCGGTCAGCAGCACGGTGGCCATGTCGCTGGACTTGTCGTGGGCGAGCCCCTTCGCGTCGAGCTCCAGCTCCCCGGCGACCGCGACGACCGGCACCAGCAACCGGGCGTGCTGGAGAACGGCGAGGGTCTCGGCGTACGTCCCCTCGCCGCTGCCGTACGCCGCCAGGGCGACCGCCACGCCGGGGGCGACGGACCCCTTGTCGTCGATGAAGCCGGGGTCGGGGATCACCCGGCGAGGCTCGTCGGCGGCGGGAGGCATCACGGCCTCGATTCTCACCCATGCCAGTGAGAGGTGATCACCTTCACCGAAGAAGTCGAGTGTTCAAGTTGCCCTGCGGCGACGCGGGCTGTTCGGTGCGCCTGCGGCGGAGCCGATCGCGGCCCTGGCCTGAGGTTCGGTCCAGGTCGGCCTCGTCCGCAATCCCGGGGTGTGGCCCCATGTGCCACGCTGGGTATGTGGACGAGGTCACCTGGGGAGCGCTCACCTTGACCCTCACCGCGATCGGTGCGGTGTGGACCTGGTTCGCGTTCCGACGCCGCGGACTCGCCTCGGGTCTCCGGGGCACGGCGTTCACCCTCCTGCCCCCCGCCGCCTTCCTCACCGGCACCCTGGAGATGTTCACCGAGATCGGCGGATCGGTCGCCGACTGGGCCACCCACCTGGTGTTCAGCCCCGTCGTATGGCTCGGCATCGTGCTCGCCGGAGTCTCGGCCGTCCTCTTCGGCGTCTCCGGGGCACTCCGCAACCGGCAGCTCGGGTCGACCGAAACGGCAGACCGGGGCGAGGTGGCATCACCGGGCCGCACGGGTGAGCTGGGAGCCTCGACCCGCAAGGGCGAGCCCGCCATCGACGACGACCTGGCCGAGATCGAGGCGATCCTGCGCAAGCGGGGCATCACCTGATGGCCACCCGGAACTGACCTGGTCTTCTGATGGAGGCGGCAGCGCGGGTTCTCGACCTGGTCCGGTCCCGTCCCGCCACCCTCGGCCGCGGCCGGCTGGTGTCCATCGACGGGCCGGCCGGCGCCGGCAAGACCACCCTGGCCGGGGAGATCTCCGCGCTGGCGCCCGGTGCCGTCGTGGTGCACATGGACGACCTGTACGAGGGCTGGAACGGCCTGCCCGAGGTCGGTCACCAGCTGGCGGGGCTGCTGCGCCCGCTGGCGGACTGCCTGCCCGGCAGCTATCGGCGCTACGACTGGGAGGCCGAGGCGTTCGCCGAGACGGTGAGCGTCGAACCCACCGGCCTCCTCGTGCTGGAGGGTGTCGGCTCAGGGTGCCGCATGCACGACGACCTCATCGGCGTGCTGGTCTGGGTCGAGGCGCCCTACGAGCTGCGGATGCGACGCGGGATCGACCGTGACGGCCAGGCCTTCGCGCCGCACTGGCACGCGTGGGCCGAGGCCGAGCAGCTGCTCTTCTCCCGGCACCGCACCCGCCAGCGAGCCGACCTGGTCGTCGACGGCTCCGACTGAACCCCCCAGCGTGCTAGGTCGCAGTCAGCGCGCCAGCAGCGACCGCAGCTGGCGTACCGCGAGCCGCGCGCGACCTCCGTCGGAACCCTGGATCCCCATGGCCGGCGCGCTGGTGCCGTCGGCGAGGTCCAGGACCGCCCACGGAGCGCCGGGCGGCAGGTGGACCGCGAGCACCTGGGCCCAGTCGTAGGTTCGCTTCCGGTAGCCGTTGACCACCACCAGCCGGTCGACCTCGGCGACGACCCGGGAGCGGACCAGCGCGAAGCCGGCGGCGAACGCGATCATGCCGAGGAAGACCAGCGTGCCGCGCTGGAAGACGGTGAACTTCGCGCGGGTCTCGGCGTCGAAGGTGAACCAGGCAACGGCACAGACGGTCAGCAGCAGGCCGCCGAAGAAGGCTCCGGCCAGCCGAACACCGAGAGGTCGCCAGGTGTGCGGCAGCTCGATCTCAGAGTCGGCAGGCATGGATGTCGGTGAGCAGGATGCCGCGCGCGCCGAGGTCCCAGAGGTCGTCCATGAGGCGCTGGACGCCCGCCCGCGGAACCATGGCCCGCACCGCGACCCAGCCGTCGCGGTGCAGCGGCGAGATGGTGGGGCTCTCGATGCCCGGGGTCAGGGCCACGGCCTCGGCCACCCGCTCGCTCTCGATGTCGTAGTCCATCATCACGTAGCTGCGAGCGACCAGGACGCCGTCGAGCCGGCGCTTGAACACCTCGAAACCCGCCGGGGTCTCCCCGCCGCGGGTGATCAGGACCGCCTCGGAGGTCAGGATCACCTCGCCGAAGGTCTCCAGGCCGGCAGCGGCGAGCGTGCTGCCGGTCTCGACGACGTCGGCGATCACGTCCGCGACGCCGAGCTGGATGCTGGTCTCCACCGCCCCGTCGAGCCGGGTCACGGTGGCCTCGATGCCGCGCTCCTCCAGAAAGGTGCGCACGACACCGACGTACGACGTCGCGATCCGCTGGCCGGCCAGCTCGGCGAGGTCGGTGAACCGCCCCTGCGGGCCGGCGAAGTGGAAGTTGCTGCGGCCGAACCCGAGCCCGAGCACCTCTTCTGCCTTGGCGCCGGAGTCGAGCAGCAGGTCGCGGCCGGTGATGCCGACGTCGAGGGTGCCCTCGCCGACGTAGAGCGCGATGTCGCGTGGCCGGAGGTAGAAGAACTCCACGCCGTTGTCGGCGTCGACGAGCCGCAGCTCCTTGGAGTCATGGCGCTGGCGGTAGCCGGACTCGCGGAGGATGTCGGCGGCGGCCGCGGCCAGGGATCCCTTGTTGGGGACGGCGATCTTGAGCTGGGGCATGGTTCCTCTTAGAGGTGGGCGTAGACGTCATCGAGGGTGAGACCGGTGGCCAGCATCAGCACCTGGGCGTGGTAGATCAGCTGGCTGATCTCCTCGGCCGCCCGGTCCTTGCCCTCGTGCTGGGCGGCCATCCAGGACTCGGCTGCCTCCTCCACCAGCTTCTTGCCGCTGGCGGGGATCCCGGCGTCGAGCTGCCGCACGGTGCCGGACCCCTCGGGGCGGGTCTGCGCCTTCTCGCTCAGCTCGGCCCAGAGCCCTTCGAACGTCTTCACGGTCGCCCAGCCTACGGCGTGCGGGGGGTCACCGAGGCCAGGGTCCGGGCGGTGACCAGGGCGGCCGCGGTCGCCTCGTAGCCCTTGTCCTCGTGGGATCCCTCGAGGCCGGCCCGGTCGAGGGCCTGCTGCTCGGTGTCGCAGGTCAGCACTCCGAACCCCACCGGAACCGTGTGGTCGAGGGCGACCCGGGTCAGCCCGTCGGTGGCGGCGTTGCAGACGTAGTCGAAGTGGGGCGTGCCTCCGCGGATGACCACGCCCAGGGCAACCAGCGCGTCGTACCCCTGGCGGGCGAGGGAGGAGGCGACGACGGGGAGCTCGAAGGCGCCGGGGACCCGCACCAAGGTCGGCTCCACGACCTTGTAGTCGGCGCAGGCCCGCCGGGCGCCGGCGACCAGGCCGTCCATCACCGCCTCGTGCCAGCTGGCGGCCACGATTGCCACCCGCAGGTCGCTGCAGTCGACCGGTTCCTGGTCGGGTGCACCGGGTCCGCTCACCGGGGCCCTCCTTCCACGGTGAGGTTGGGCAGGTCGTGACCCATCCGGTCCCGCTTGGTCAGCAGGTAAGCGAGGTTGTGGTCGTTGGGGTGCGGTGTCAGCGGAACCCGCTCGGCCACCGGGATGCCGAACTCCTCGAGGCTGCTGGTCTTGTCGGGGTTGTTGGTCAGCAGCCGGACGCTGCGGATGCCGAGGTCGCGCAGGATCTGGGTCGCCGTGCCGTAGTGACGGGCGTCCGCGGGCAGCCCGAGGTCGAGATTGGCATCGACGGTGTCGCGGCCACCCTCCTGGAGCTGGTAGGCCTGCAGCTTCGCGACCAGTCCGATCCCCCGGCCCTCGTGACCCCGCAGGTAGATCACCACCCCTCGGCCCTCCGCCACGACGCGGTTCAACGCCTCGTCGAGCTGGGGTCCGCAGTCGCACCGGTGGCTGCCGAACACGTCGCCCGTGAGGCACTCGCTGTGCACCCGGGTGAGGACGGGCGCGTCGCCCGACACGTCGCCGTGCACAAGGGCGATGTGCTCGCCGCCGTCCACGGTGATCCGGTAGCCGAACGCGGTGAAGTCACCGTGCCGGGTGGGCAGGTGGGTCTCGGCGACGCGCTCGACCAGCACCTCGTGGCGGCGCCGGTAGCGGACCAGGTCCTCGATCGAGATCATCGCCAGGCCGTGCTCGTCGGCGAACGCGCGGAGCTCGGGGCCGCGCTTCATGGTGCCGTCGTCGTTGACGATCTCGACCAGCACACCCGCCGGCGTGAGACCCGCGAGCCTGGCGAGGTCGACCGCCGCCTCGGTGTGGCCGCGCCGGACGAGCACCCCACCGTCGCGGTAGCGCAGCGGGAAGACGTGGCCCGGCCGGGTGATCTCCCACGGCTCGGTCGCCGAGTCGGCCAGGACCCGCACAGTGTGAGCGCGGTCCCTGGCCGAGATGCCGGTGGTGACGCCGTCCCGGGCGTCGACGGACACGGTGTACGCCGTGCGCAGCTTCTCCCTGTTGTGCGGCGTCATCAGGGGGATCTCGAGCCGGTCGAGCATCTCCGCCGGCATCGGCGCGCAGACGACGCCACTGGAGTAGCGGATGGTGAACGCCATCAGCTCCGGCGTGGCCTTGGCGGCGGCGAAGATGATGTCGCCCTCGTTCTCGCGGTCCTCGTCGTCGACGACCACGACCGCCTTCCCCCGCGCGATGTCGGCGATGGCACGCTCGACGGGGTCGAGCCGAACCTTCTGCGTCATGGACGTGCTCCTGTGACGTGGGCGCCGACCAGCTTCTCCAGGTGCCGGGCGATCACGTCGGTCTCGAGGTTGACCCGGTCGCCCGGGCGGCGCTTCCCGAGGGTGGTGCGGGCCAGGGTCTCCGGGATGAGGCTCACCGTGAACCGGTCCTCGGCGGCCGCGACCACGGTCAGGCTGACGCCGTCGACCGTGATCGACCCCTTGCCGACGACGTACTTGGCCAACGTGGGTGGCATGGAGATCTCCACGACCTCCCAGTGGGCGCTCGGGGTCCGGCTGAGGATCTCGCCGGCGCCGTCGACGTGGCCCTGGACGATGTGGCCCCCGAGCCGGGTGGTGGGCGTGACCGCGCGTTCGAGGTTCACCCGATCCCCGGACCGCGCACCGCGCAACGAGGTCTGGTCGAGGGTCTCCTGCATGACGTCGGCGGTCCAAGTGTCGGCGGTCGTGTCGACGACGGTCAGGCAGCAGCCGTTGACGGCGATCGAGTCGCCCGGCCGGACGTCGTCCAGGACGGTCTGCGCCCGGATGGTGAGCCGGACGGCGTCGCCCTGGTCCTCGACGTGCTCGACAGTGCCGAGCTCCTCGACGATCCCGGTGAACATCTCAGGCCTCCTTCCGCGGGGTCATCGTCACCCGCACGTTGGTGTCGCGGCCGGAGCCGAGGACGGTGACGTCGGTGACGTCGAGATGGCGCGCATCGGCCATGGTGGCGATGCCGAGATCCGCGACCGCGTGCGCGCCCGCGCCGAGCAGCATCGGGGCAACGTAGGCGACGACCTCGTCGACCAGCCCGGCGTCGAGGAAAGCGGCGGCGATCGTCGGGCCGCCCTCGAGGAACACGTGCTGGCAGTCGCGCTCGAACAGCGTCCTCAGCACCTCGCGCGGGTCGCGGGTCTGCAGGTGGACGGTCTCGGCGCGGTCGTTGAAGACGCGGCGGTCGGGGTCGAGGTCCCGCAGGCCCATGACCACCCGCAGCGGCTGGCGCGGTCGCGGCTCATCGACCTCGTCCCGCACGGTCAGCTCCGGATCGTCGACCTCGACGGTGTTGGTGCCGACCAGGATCGTGTCGCACTGACCGCGCAGGCAGTGGGTGTCGAGCCGGGCCGCGTGGCTGGAGACCCACCGGCTGGTGCCGTCGGCGGCGGCGCTGCGTCCGTCAAGGGTGGTTGCGAACTTCCAGGTCACGAAAGGCCGGCCGTGGTCGACGGCGAACGTCCAGGCCCGGTTGAGGTGACGGGCCTCGTCGAGCAGCAGCCCGGCCTCTACCTCGACCCCGGCGGCACGCAGCGCGTCGGCTCCCCCCGCGGCCACCGGGTTGGTGTCGGGCTGGGCGAACACGACGCGGCGTACTCCGGCGGCGACCAGCGCGTCGGCGCAGGGACCGGTACGGCCGGTGTGGTTGCAGGGCTCGAGGGTCACCACGGCGGTCGCGCCACGGGCGGCCTCCCCGGCCTCACGAAGCGCGGCGACCTCCGCGTGGACCGTCCCCGCCCCGCGGTGGTGGCTCTCGGCGATCTCGGTGCCGGAGTCGTCGATGATCACGCAGCCGACCCGCGGGTTCGGGCCGAGGGGGACACCGGGACTGGCGGCGAGCGCCAGCGCGCGCCGCATCGCGTCCTGCTCGGCTGTCGTGAACCCCATCGCCCTCTCCGGTCCGGTTCGCGGACTCCGGGGCGGTTGTCGGCGGGGTCGTCGTCGCTGTAGACGAGCGATCCACGCCTGCGTGCGCTTCCCATCCGGACTTTGACCGTCGGTCCAGGAGTTCCACCTGGTCAACCGGTCACTGGCTGTGACCGGGTCGCGGACTGTCACCGCCGGTTCGGACTTGCACCGACCCCAGAGCACGCGAGCATTGGCTCGTCGTGACCAGCGTGCCACACGGGAGGCGGGTGCGGTCCCGTCGTGTTCGTGGCGCTGCTCACGCCTCCGGGCTGGGCGGCGACGCTGGTAGGCCACGCGCGGCCGCCGCTGACGCGCGCAGCCGGTCGATCATCGCCGCAGGGTCCTCGGCGCCGAAGACCGCGGAACCCGCGACGAACATGTCGGCTCCGGCCTCGGCGCACCGCTCGATCGTCGCCTCGGAGACGCCACCGTCGACCTGGAGCCAGAGCTCGAGACCGTGGGCGTCGAGAAGGCGACGCGCGCGGCGGATCTTCGGCAGGCAGAGGTCGAGGAAGCCCTGCCCGCCGAAACCGGGTTCCACCGTCATGATCAGCAGCATGTCGAGCTCGGGCAGCAGGTCCTCGTAGGGCTCCACCGGGGTCGCCGGTCGCAGCGCCATCC
>JBJMIQ010000071.1:0-3486 GCA_045806805.1 Nocardioides sp.
CGCAGAGGAGTACCCGTGTCCACCGTGTCTGAGCTGCGCATCACCCTCGACGGAAGCGAGCGAGTGGTGCCCGCCGGCACGACCGCCGGGCAGGCGCTCGAGGCGGACGGGCGGAGCGTGATCGCGGCCCGGGTCGGCGGCGTGCTCAAGGACCTGTCCTATGAGCTCGGTGACGGTGACGAGGTCGAGGCGGTTGCGATTGAGAGCGCCGACGGCCACGACATCCTGCGACACTCCACCGCGCACGTGATGGCGCAGGCGGTACAGGACCTGTTCCCGGACGCCAGGCTCGGGATCGGCCCGCCGATCCGCGACGGCTTCTACTACGACTTCGACGTCGAGACCCCGTTCGTGCCCGAGGACCTCGAGAAGATCGAGACCCGGATGCGCAAGATCGTCAAGGAGAACCAGCGGTTCTCGCGGCGCCCGGTCTCCGACGCGGAGGCGATCGACGAGCTCCAGCACGAGCCATACAAGATCGAGCTGATCGGGTTGAAGGGCACGGGTGACGTCGGCCAGGCCGCCGAGGGAGCAAGCGTCGAGGTGGGCGCCGGGGGGCTCACCATCTACGACAACATCAACCGCAAGGGCGACGTGGCGTGGAGCGACCTGTGCCGCGGCCCGCACCTGCCCACTACGAAGCGGATCCCGGCCTTCAAGCTGATGCGGAGCGCGGCGGCGTACTGGCGCGGCGACGAGAAGAACCGGCAGCTCCAGCGGATCTACGGCACCGCCTGGGAGACCAAGGAGGCGCTCGACGAGCACCTCCACCACCTCGAGGAGGCCGAGCGACGCGACCACCGCCGGCTCGGCCGCGAGCTCGACCTCTACAGCTTCCCCGACGAGATCGGCTCCGGACTGGCTGTCTTCCACCCCAAGGGCGGCGTGCTCCGCATGGAGATGGAGAACTACTCCCGACGCCGGCACGTCGAGGAGGGCTATGAGTTCGTCAACAGCCCCCACATCACCAAGGCGCAGCTGTTCGAGGTCTCCGGCCACCTGGACTGGTACGCGGACGGCATGTACCCGCCCATGCACCTCGACGAGGTGGCCGACGACCGCGGCAACGTGACCAAGGCCGGCCAGGACTACTACCTCACGCCGATGAACTGCCCGTTCCACTGCCTGATTTTCCGGTCGCGCGGGCGGTCCTACCGGGAGCTGCCGCTGCGGCTCTTCGAGTTCGGTGCGGTCTACCGCTACGAGAAGTCCGGTGTCGTCCACGGGCTGACCCGGGTACGGGGGCTGACCATGGATGACGCCCACATCTACGTCACTCACGACCAGATGCACGCCGAGCTCACGCGCACCCTGCGGTTCGTCCTCGACCTGCTCAAGGACTACGGGCTCGACGACTTCTACCTGGAGCTGTCCACGAAGGACCCCCAGAAGTTCGTGGGCTCCGACGCGTTGTGGGAGGAGGCAACCGCCACCCTGCAGCAGGTGGCCGACGACTCCGGCCTCGAGCTCGTTCCGGATCCCGGCGGCGCCGCGTTCTACGGTCCCAAGATCTCGGTGCAGGCCAAGGACGCGATCGGACGCACCTGGCAGATGTCCACGGTCCAGCTCGACTTCAACCTGCCCGAGCGGTTCGGCCTCGAGTACACCGCCCCGGACGGGTCGCGCCAGCGGCCGGTGATGATCCACCGTGCGCTGTTCGGCTCGATCGAGCGGTTCGTGGGAGTACTGACCGAGCACTACGCGGGTGCGTTCCCGCCGTGGCTGTCCCCGGTCCAGGTGCAGGCCATCCCGATCGCCGAGCGCCACAACGACTACCTGACCGAGGTCGCCAGGCAGATGCGGGCGCGCGGCCTGCGGGTCGAGGTCGACGACTCCGACGACCGGATGCAGAAGAAGATCCGCAATGCCCAGCTGCAGAAGGTGCCGTTCATGGTCATCGCCGGGGACCAGGACATGGAGGCGGGAGCGGTGTCCTTCCGCTACCGCGACGGCCACCAGGACAACGGCGTCCCGATCGCGGAGGCGATCGACCGGGTGGCCGAAGCGGTCGACTCCCGGGTCCAGGTCTGAGCCGGGACCCGGGCGTGGCGGAGTACCAGGACGGGGCCGGGGAGCCCGACGGGCTCGACCGGTTGTGGACCCCACACCGGATGGCCTACATCCGCGGCGAGAACAAGCCGGTCGACGCGACGTCGGGCGAGTGCCCGTTCTGTCGGATTCCTTCGCTCGACGACGCCGCTGGGCTCGTCGTACGCCGCGGCGAGATCGCGTACGCCGTCCTCAACCTCTACCCCTACTCGCCCGGGCACCTGATGGTCTGCCCCTACCGGCACATCGCCGACTACACCGAGACGACCCCCGAAGAAGCCGAGGAGATGGGCCTCCTGACCCGGCAGGCGATGGCCGTGATCCGGTCGGTCTCGGCCGCCGGCGGTTTCAACATCGGGATGAACCAGGGGGCGGTCGCCGGCGCCGGCATCTCGGCACACCTGCATCAGCACGTCGTCCCACGCTGGCCGGGTGACCAGAACTTCATGCCGATCATCGGCCGCACGAAGACCCTGCCCGAGCTGCTGGCCGAGACCCGCGAGCTGCTCGCAGAGGCCTGGCAGATCTGACGCATTCGCGTCATTGTTCCCCGGGGTGGGCCGCGGGGATAGTGAGAGGCGAGCGGCGGCGCCGCCCGGGTGCCGCCTCGAACCAGCAGGGGTTGCCATGTACGCGCGCTCCACCACGGTCACGGGCCGACCCGAAGCGATCAACCGGTGCGTCGGCTACATCCGGGACGAGGTGCAGCCCGCGGTCACCGCGATGGAGGGATGCCAGGGATTGTCGATGGTGGTCGACCGGTTGTCCGGGCGGTGCATCGCCACGAGTGCCTGGGAGTCCGAGGAGGCCATGCTGATCGCCGATGAGGCGGTCGTGGACTACCGCATGCGGGCGGGGGAGATCCTCGGCGGCGAGCCCGAAGTGGACCTCTGGGAGGTCGACCTGATGCACCGCGCACAGCCTGCTGGCGCGGGTGCGTGCTGCCGGATCGTCTGGGCCCGGCCGCAGGACATCCACGTCCTGCTCGACCGGTTCCGGTCCACGCTCCTGCCGCAGATCGAGGCCTTCGACGGCTTCTGCAGCGTCAGCCTGTTCGTCGACCGGCTGGAGCGCCGGATCTGCAGCACCACGACGTTCGACTCTCCCGCCGCGCTGAACGCGAGCCGGAAGTCGGCCGCCGTGCTGCGCGAGCACTCGGCACGTGACGCCGGAGTCGAGTTCCTCCAGGTCGGGGAGTTCGACCTCGCCCTGGCGCACCTGAGGGTGCCCGAGCTCGTCTGAGTCACCGGGCCCGTGAGGCCCGGGGCCGTGGTCTCCCCGGGGCGGCACCGGGGAGACCGCTGGTCCGGGTACCCTGCCGCCACGATGTTGGACCGCTTCAAGACCTTCTGGCAGACGAAGGCCCTCGCCCCGTTCATCCGGCTCTTCCTGCGGCTCGGGATCAGTCCCGACGCCGTGACCGTGGTGGGCACGCTC
>JBJMIQ010000072.1:0-20804 GCA_045806805.1 Nocardioides sp.
CCCGCGTGGGGCCGTCGACCAGCGACTTCCGTTCACCAGGCCCAGAAATCGCCGACGGCGAGGTCAGTCCGGGGAGTGTCCCTGCAGGTTCCCCTGCGGATGCGCCTGCGCGTGGTCCGGCATCTCGTTGTACCGCTGGAAGGAGCGCCGGACCTCGGCCTCGGCGTCGGAGCGGCCGACCCACTCGGCGCCCTCCACGGACTTGCCGGGCTCGAGGTCCTTGTAGACCTCGAAGAAGTGCTGGATCTCGAGACGGTCGAACTTCGAGACGTGGTTGATGTCGCGGAGGTGCTCGAGCCGCGGGTCGGTCGACGGGACGCAGAGAACCTTGTCGTCGCCGCCCTTCTCGTCGGTCATCCGGAACATCCCGATCGCGCGGCAGTGGATCAGGCATCCGGGGAACGTCGGTTCCTGGAGGAGAACGAGGGCGTCGAGCGGGTCGCCATCGAGGCCGAGGGTGTCCTCGATGTAGCCGTAGTCGGCGGGGTACTGGGTAGACGTGAAGAGGGTGCGGTCGAGCCGGATTCGGCCGGAGTCGTGGTCGACCTCGTACTTGTTGCGCTGACCCTTGGGGATCTCCACGAGTACGTCGAACTCCAGCACGTCTTCCTCCACCTTCGTCACGTGAATCGTGGCCCGACCCGGGCCCGCGCACCAGTCTCCCGCACAATGGGCCCGAACGCGCAGCCGAAAGGGGCTCGAGGTGGCCAGAGGTGACCGACGCCACGACACCGGTGCCTTCGGGCGCTGGTTCCCGGTGGTCCTGGTCCTCGCGATCCTCGCCAGCGCCGGGGCGGCGTACCGCTTCGACCTCGGTCACCGCTGGTTCGGGACGGGAGAGCCGGACCCGGACACCGCGCCGGCCGCCGTCGAGCCGCCCGAGGGGCTGGAGCTGCCGGCCCTGACCCGGCCGGCGCCCGTGGCGGACCCGTTGCACCAGGGCGGAGCTCTCTCCCCGGAGAAGGTGCGCCGCGCCGTGGACCAGTTCCTCCGGGACCGCGACCTCGGGAAGTCGGTCCACGCGGTCGTGGCCGGGATGGGCGGTGGCGCACCCGCCCTGTCGGTCGGAGCCGATCCCGGCATGCCCGCCTCCACCACCAAGCTCCTCACGACGACAGCGGCCCTCGACACGCTCGGGCCTGACCACACCTTCGAGACCACCGTGGTGGGCGGCGGCGGTGACCGGATCGTGCTGGTGGGCGGGGGAGACCCGTTTCTCGCGCGCCGTCCCGACTCGTCCGGCGGCTGGCCGCATGGCGCCGACATCCTCAGCCTGGCTCGCAGGACGGCCGCCGCCCTCGACCACCGTGGCCGCGGGAAGGTGCGGGTCGGCTACGACGACTCGTTGTTCACCGGGCCGGCCGAGAACCCGGAGTGGCGCAAGAGCTACGTGCCGGACGGCGTCGTCTCACCGATCACGGCTCTCTGGGTGGACGAGGGAGTGGACGCTTCCGGTTTCGGCCGGGTCGCGGATCCCTCCGCCGAGGCCGCCGCGGAGTTCGTCCGGGCGCTCGAGCGATCCGGCATCCGGGTCACGGGCACGCCGGTGCCCGAGCGCAGCCATCGTGGTGCCCGGGTCCTCGCCCGGGTCACCAGCGCACCTCTGGCCCAGGTCGTGGAGCAGGTGCTCTCGGTCAGCGACAACGAGGGTGCCGAGGTGCTGGCCCGGCATGTCGGGCTTGCGGTGTCAGGCAAAGGGTCGTCGGCGGCCGGGACCGACGCGGTCCTCAGCACCCTGCGCCGGCTCGGCGTTCGCACCGACGGCGCCACGGTCTACGACGGCAGTGGCCTGTCGCGCAAGGACCGGATCGATCCCGACACCCTCGTGGATGTCCTCCGGGTTGCCTCCTCCCGCAACCATCCCGACCTGCGCGCGGTCGTCACGGGCCTGCCGGTCGCGGGCTTCACCGGCTCGCTGGCTTTCCGCTTCGACGATGCCCCCGCCGCCGGTCGCGGCCACGTCCGGGCCAAGACCGGGACCCTGACCGGGGTCAGCGCGCTCGCCGGCGTGGCGACCGACCTGGACGGCGTACCGATGGTGTTTGCGCTGATCGCCGACCGGGTGAAGCTGCGTGACACCCTCGACGCCCGCGATGACCTGGACGACCTCGCCGCGGCCCTCGGCTCCTGCCACTGCGCTGCCTGAGGTTCCGTGACCGTTCCAACGTCCGTGCTGCCGGTCCCGCAGAGCCCACCATTGGTCAGAAACGGCAGCCGTGGCGGTGCGGATTTCACCGTTTGGTACCAAACGGTGAGCACGGACACTCGCGAGAAGCACGTGCAGCGGCCACGTAGGGTCACATCATGAGAACCACCCCACAGAACCACTCGCTTCGCTCGCGCTTGAAACCCCACGAGAACACTCGCTGCGCTCGCGTCCCCGCGGGGACCCCGAAAGGCTTCCGCGGGGACCCCGGATGAGCGCGCAGATGGTGGACTGGGACCTCGCGGTCACGATCGGGACCCGGGTCGCGGGGGAGGGACCCCAGGTCACCCGCGAAACCGCCGAGCAGGTGGTCGCGGAGCTCCGGGACGACGCCAACCGGTCGACCGGGCTGGTGCGCGAGTTCACCGGTCTGGTCGCCGAGGAGCGCACCGCCCCCGTCCTCGCGGTCGACCGCCCGGGCTGGATCCGGGCCAACGCCGACGGCTTCGCCACCGTCCTGGCCCCGCTCGTCGACAAGCTCTCCGAGAAGAAGGGAGCCCCGACCGGGCTCTCCCTGGCCGTGGGGTCCCGGGTCACCGGTGCCGAGGTCGGCATGCTGCTCGGTTTCCTCGCGAGCAAGGTACTGGGGCAGTTCGACCCCTTCTTCGACCCGTCGGGCCGGCTGCTGCTCGTGGCTCCCAACATCGTCCATGTCGAGCGGGAGCTCGGCTGCGACCCGACAGACTTCCGGCTCTGGGTCTGCCTGCACGAGGAGACGCACCGGGTGCAGTTCACCGCGGTCCCGTGGATGCGCGACCACCTCTTCTCGGAGATCAACGCGATCGCCGAGACCATGGAGCCGGGCAAGCTGCTCGACGACGTCCTCGGCCGCGTGTCCGAGGTGATCCGCGGCGACGGCAGCCTGCTCGACGTCATCGGATCCCCCGAGCAGAAGGAGATCCTGGACCGGGTCACGGGCGTCATGTCCCTGCTCGAGGGGCACGCGGACGTGGTGATGGACGGGGTCGGTCCCTCCGTGATCCCCTCGGTCGCCGAGATCCGCCAGAAGTTCGACCGGCGCCGCAAGGGAGTGGGGACCCTCGACCGGTTGCTGCGCCGCCTGCTCGGACTGGACGCGAAGATGGCGCAGTACCGCGACGGAGCTCGTTTCGTACGGGGGGTCGTCGACAAGGTCGGGATGCACGAGTTCAACGCGGTCTGGGCGTCCCCGGACAACCTGCCGACCAAGGCCGAGATCGCCGATCCCTCCGCGTGGGTCGGCCGGGTCCTCTAGCCCGATGGGCCCGCACCCGGCCGTAGCGTCCGTGCGCCTCGCCGTACGTCGCACGCTCGTGTCGCTCCATGCGGACCCGGTGGTGCTGGTCGCCTGCAGTGGTGGCGCCGACTCCCTGGCGCTGCTCGCGGCCGCCGTGTTCGAGACGCGAAGCTGGCCGGGACATGTGGTGGGCGTGACCGTCGATCACGGCCTCCAGGAGGGTTCGGCGGAGCACGCGGACCGGGTGGTGGCGCAGATGGCGCTGATGGGCGCCGACGAGACGGCCGCCGTTCGGGTCACCGTCGACGGCGGAGGCCGCGGGATCGAGGCCGCGGCCCGGGAGGCGCGGTACGCCGTTCTCGAGGAGGTGGCCTCCCGGATGGAGGCGCGCGCAGTGCTGCTCGGTCACACGCTGGACGACCAGGCGGAGACCGTGCTGCTCGGGCTCACCCGGGGGTCGGGCGGTCGGTCGATCGCGGGCATGCGCCCGGCGTTCGACCGCTTCCACCGTCCCCTCCTCGGCCTCACCCGGGAGCAGACCGAGGACGCCTGCCGGGCCGAGGGGATCGAGTACTGGGACGACCCCCACAACGCCGACCCACGGTTCACCCGCACGCGGATCCGGCACCGGGTGATGCCGGTGCTCGAGCAGGAGCTCGGGCCGGGCGTCGCAGCCGCACTGGCCCGGACGGCCGAGCAGCTCCGCCCCGACATGGAGGCGCTGGACCTGCTGGCCGAGGAGCTGCTGATCGGAGCAAGGGATGCCGATGGTCTCGTCGTCTCCCGGCTGGATGGTCCTCCGGACGCCCTCGTCGGCCGGGTGCTGAGACTCGCCGCCCTTGACGCAGGATCACCCGGCTCCGAGCTCTTCCATGTCCATGTCCAGGCCCTGGGCGGCCTCCTGCGGGGGTCCCTCCGCGGCGACGTGCAGCTCCCCGGCCACGTCACCGCCTACCGCAGCGAGGACCACCTCCGGTTCCGGCGGACGTCTGTGGAATCCTGAGCGACCATGGATGCCGCCCACGTCGAGTCCGACCTCGTCAACGTGCTCTACACCGAGAAGCAGATCCAGGACCGGCTCGCCGAACTGGCCCGCGAGATCGAGGTCGACTACGAGGGGCACGACCTGCTGATCGTGGGCATCCTGCGTGGAGCGGTGATGGTGATGGCCGACCTCGCGCGCAGCTTCAGCCGGCACCTCGAGATGGACTGGATGGCCATCTCCTCCTACGGCTCGGGCACCAAGTCCAGTGGCGTGGTCCGGATCCTCAAGGACCTCGACACCGACATCACCGGCCGACACGTGCTGATCGTCGACGAGATCATCGACACCGGTCTCACCCTGTCGTGGCTGACATCGAACCTGACCTCCCGCGCACCGGCCAGCGTCGAGATCTGCACGCTTCTGCGCAAGCCCGAGGCGCTCCAGATGCCGGTCGAGGTGAAGTACGTCGGTTGGGACATCCCTAATGAATTCGTCGTGGGCTACGGGCTCGACTACCGCGAGCGCTATCGCAACCTGCGTGACATCGGCACGCTCTCACCGCACGTCTACTCCTGATTCGTTTCCCCGCGGGGGCGACGGAAAGCGGCTGCCTGACCTGTCCCCACCGCTTCCGGCCTGCGACAATGGGAATTGCTGGCGACGTGTAACGTCGTGAGTTCAGACGATCGTCCGTGGCGGCCCCGGCCGCAGAGACGGCATGACACGCTCGAGAGAAGCCAGTGAAGCGCATATTCAAGGGTCCGTGGCTGTGGAGCCTCCTCGCCGTCGTCGGCGTGCTCCTTGCCCTGCAGTTCTTCGTCGCCACCGATGAGTACGACGAGATCTCCACGTCGAGGATGAACGAGTACATCGCCTCCGGCCAGGTCAAGGACATCAAGTTCATCGACGGCGACCAGAAGATCCAGGCGGTGCTCGACGACGACGTCAACCGTGCGGACGGGCCGAAGGTGTCGACGTTCTGGCTCAGCGAGACCCAGGACGAGATCGAGCAGGCCGTCCAGCAGAAGGTGGACGACGGCGAGATCAACAGCTACACCACCGAGGTGGCCCAGCCGAGCGTCATCGGCTCCATCCTCAGCATGCTGCTGCCCCTGCTGATCATCATCGTGGTCTTCCTCTGGCTGATGAACAGCATGCAGGGCGGCGGCGGCCGCGGCATCATGCAGTTCGCCAAGTCCAAGGCCAAGCTGATCACCAAGGACATGCCGAAGACCACGTTCACCGACGTCGCCGGGTGCGAAGAGGCGATCGAGGAGCTCGGGGAGATCAAGGAGTTCCTGCAGGAACCAGCTAAGTTCCAGGCCGTGGGCGCCAAGATCCCCAAGGGCGTGCTGCTCTACGGGCCCCCGGGCACCGGCAAGACGCTGCTCGCCCGAGCCGTCGCCGGCGAGGCGGGCGTGCCGTTCTACTCCATCTCCGGCTCCGACTTCGTCGAGATGTTCGTCGGCGTCGGCGCCTCCCGGGTCCGCGACCTGTTCGAGCAGGCCAAGGAGAACGCCCCCGCGATCGTGTTCATCGACGAGATCGACGCCGTCGGCCGGCATCGCGGCGCCGGCATGGGTGGCGGCCACGACGAGCGGGAGCAGACCCTCAACCAGCTGCTGGTGGAGATGGACGGGTTCGACCTCCGTCAGGGCGTGATCCTGATCGCCGCGACCAACCGGCCCGATGTCCTCGACCCGGCGCTGCTCCGCCCCGGCCGCTTCGACCGCCAGATCCAGGTCGACGCACCCGACCTCAACGGCCGCCACATGATCCTCAAGGTCCACTCGCGCGGCAAGCCGATGGCATCCGACATCGACCTGCTGAGCGTCGCGCGTCGTACTCCCGGCTTCACCGGCGCAGACCTGGCCAACGTGCTCAACGAGGCCGCGCTGCTCACCGCGCGCAACAACCAGAAGCTGATCACGATGGAGACCCTCGACGAGGCCATCGACCGCGTGATCGCCGGACCGCAGCGCAACAGCCGCCTGATGAGCGAGAAGGAGAAGCTGGTCACGGCCTACCACGAGGGCGGCCACGCACTCGTGGCCGCGGCGCTGCCGGGCAGTGACCCGGTCCACAAGGTGACGATCCTGCCGCGCGGCCGGGCGCTGGGCTACACGATGGTGCTGCCCGACGAGGACAAGTACTCCCAGACCCGGGGTGAGCTGCTGGACAAGCTCGCCTACATGATGGGTGGTCGGGCCGCCGAGGAGATGATCTTCCACGACCCGACGACCGGAGCCGGCAACGACATCGAGAAGGCCACCAACCTGGCCCGCGCCATGGTCACCCAGTACGGCATGACCGAGCGCCTCGGCGCCATCCGGCTGGGAGAGGCCAACTCCGAGCCGTTCCTGGGCCGCGACATCGGCCACACCCGCAACTACTCCGAGGACGTCGCTGCGGTCGTCGACCAGGAGACCAAGAAGCTCCTTTCGGCAGCCCACCAGGAGGCCTTCGACATCCTCGAGGAGAACCGCGATGTCCTCGACACCCTGGTCCTCGAGCTGCTTGACCAGGAGACCCTCGACAAGGAGGAGGTCGCGCGGATCTTCGAGCCGCTGCGGCTCCGAGGGGTCCGCCCCGCCTGGACCGGCTCCCCCGACCGCAGCCCTTCGACGATCCCGCCGATCGAGATCCCGCAGGAGATCCGCGACCGGGCCCGGGTCAACGGGGCTCCAGGCGTCGAGGAAGGCGAGGGTGGCGTCGTGATCACCCCGCCGGGCGCCGGTGGCGACGTGCACGGCGACCCCGGGGTCAGCGTTCCACCCAGCGACCCGCCGACGCCTCCCCGGCCCGGCAGCTGAGTCGTGACTGATCCGATCAGGCTGCCGGAGAGCACCGGGGCCGTTCCCAGGTTCGACCACGCCCGCGCCGAACGGGCGGTCCGCGAGCTGCTGATCGCGATCGGGGAGGACCCCGAGCGCGAGGGGCTGAAGGACACGCCGGCCCGCGTCGCCCGGGCCTACGCGGAGCTGACGTCCGGCCTGCGGCTGGAGCCCGAGGACGTCCTCACCACCACCTTCGACCTCGGCCACGACGAGATGGTCCTCGTCCGTGACATCGAGCTGTGGTCGATGTGCGAGCACCACCTGGTGCCGTTCACCGGTGTCGCGCACGTCGGTTACATCCCCGCCGAGAGCGGGAAGATCACCGGCCTGTCCAAGCTCGCTCGCCTGGTCGATCTCTACGCCAAGCGGCCGCAGGTCCAGGAGCGGCTCACCACCCAGGTCGCGGACTCCTTGATGGAGCTGCTCGGCGCACGTGGAGTGATCGTGGTCGTCGAGGCCGAGCATCTCTGCATGACGATGCGGGGCGTACGCAAGGCCGGAGCCCGCACCATCACCTCCGCGGTGCGCGGTGTGATGCACAACGCCGCCACCCGGTCGGAGGCCATGGCACTCATCCACCGGAACAGCTGACCCCTCATGTGTCCCCGGCTCCCTCGACTGATGGGGATCGTCAACGTCACCCCCGACTCCTTCTCCGACGGTGGTCGGTGGGCCGACCCGGAGGCGGCGATCGAGCACGGTCGCCGCCTGCTGGCCGACGGCGCCGACATCCTCGACATCGGCGGAGAGTCCACCCGGCCCGGCGCCACCCGCCCGCTGGTCGAGGAGGAGCTCGGTCGGGTGGTGCCGGTGATCTCCGAGCTGGCAGCCACGGGTGCGGCGGTGTCCGTGGACACGATGCGGGCCGAGGTCGCGCGCGCAGCGCTCGAGGCCGGCGCCACGATCGTCAACGACGTGTCCGGCGGACTGGCCGACCCCGCGATGCTCGAGGTCGTCGCAGCCTCCGAGGCGACGTACGTCGCGATGCACTGGCGGGCCCACAGCAACCACATGCAGGACTTCGCGTCGTACGACGGCCCAGGCGGCGTGGTGGGCGCCGTGCGGACGGAGCTCGCCGAGCGAGTGGGGGCGATCCTGGCGGCCGGCATCGACCGCGAGCGGATCGTGCTCGACCCCGGCCTCGGGTTCGCCAAGCGCGGCGAGCACAACTGGGAGCTGCTGCGTGGTCTCGATGCCGTCTGCGAGCTCGGCTTCCCGCTCCTGGTCGGGGCCAGCCGCAAACAGTTCCTGGGCGCGCTCCTCGTCGACGCGAACGGCAACCCACGCCCGGTTGACGAGCGGGAGTACGCCGGCACCGCCCTCACCGTCCTGCTGGCCCAACGGGGGGTGTGGGGGCTGCGCGTCCACGACGTGCGCGCCAGCCACGACACGCTGCGGGTCTTGGCCTGCATGGCAGGCCGCCATGAGTGAGCGCAGGACGCCCGAGGCTCAGGACGAGCTGACGATCCGGGGCATCGAGTGCTTCGGGCACCACGGCGTGCTCGACTTCGAGCGCACCGACGGCCAGGTCTTTGTGGTCGATCTCACGCTCGGTCTGGACACCCGCTCCGCGGCCACCTCGGACGACTTGCGCGACACCGTCGACTACGGGAGTCTCGTCATGCAAGTGAAAGCTGCCGTGGAGACGGACCCGGTCGACCTGATCGAGACCCTGGCGAAGCGCGTCGCGGACCTGTGCCTGTTGGACGACCGCGTGGGCTATGCCAAGGTGACGGTCCACAAGCCGACCGCTCCCATTCAAGCGACGTTCGCGGACGTCGCCCTGACGATCACCCGAAAACGCGAGGGCCGACCGTGACTGAGACTCCGAACCCGCACATCGTCGACACCGACACGCTGACCGGCGAGATGCGCCCGATCCGGCGCGCGGTCCTCGCGCTCGGCTCGAACCTCGGCGAGCGGATGGCCAGCCTCCAGGGCGCGGTGGACGCGATCGCAGACACTCCCGACGTGTGGATCACGGGTCTCTCTCCGGTCTACGAGACCGAGCCGATCGACTGTCCGGAAGGCTCCCAGAACTTCCTGAACGCCGTGGTGCTCATCGACACCGCCCTGTCCCCGGCGCGACTGATGGAGCGGGCCCTGGCCATCGAGGACGCATTCGACCGGATGCGCAGCGACGTCCGAAACGCCCCGCGCACCCTCGACGTCGACCTCGTCGTGGTCGGCGACAAGCACAGCGACGAGGAGTCGCTGACGCTGCCGCATCCGCGCGCCGCGGAGCGCGCGTTCGTGCTCAAGCCGTGGTACGACGTCGACCCCGACGCGGTCCTTCCCGATGCCGGCCCCGTGGCCGACCTCCTGCAGGAGGTCGACTCCAGCGGCCTGACGCTGCGCGAGGACCTCGTCTTCGACGTCCAGTGACCGCCCAGTCGTGAGCCCCCGCCAGTGAGCAGCGACCCGTCCGACGAGGAACCGTCGGCCGGGCACCTCCGGCCCACGTCGGCCGGTCTCGTCACCGCGTGGGCCGTGGCCGGGCTGGTGGGCGGCTGGCTCCTGCACCCGGTGTCGGAGCGGGTCAACGGCACGGCGCCTGTGGTGACCTGGCTGCAGCCGATCGCCCTCTTCCTGGTGGCGGCCATCGTCGGGGCAGCCGGCTGGGCGACCTGGCGTGCGGTCCAGGTACGCCGGGAGTGGCTCGAGCCGCAGCGCGCGGTGAACCGGCTCCTGGTCGCCCGCTCCTGCGCCCTGGTCGGTGCTCTGGTGGCCGGCGGTTACCTCGGGTACGCGGTCAGCTGGATCGGCAGCGACTCGGCGCTGGCGTCCCAGCGTGGTTGGAGATCCCTCGCCGCCGGGGTCGGTGGCGCCCTGATCGTCGTCGCGGCGCTGCTCCTCGAGCGAGCGTGTCGGACCCCATCGGAGGATGAGCACGCCTAGCCTTGCCCCATGTCTTCCCCTCAGGCTCGTCGACGACAGCGGAGCACCCGGCTCACCGTCGCTGTCGTACTGATTGCTCTCGCGGCGCTGGCAGTTGCCGGCGCCGTGCTCAGCCGTTCGTGGTCCCTGACCTCGATCGCTGCCGTCCTCGGGGTGGTGCTCGGCGCTGCGGCCACCCGCATCACCCACTCAGAACTCATGCAGGCGCGCCGCGACGCCGCTCGCGACCGTGCCACCCAGGCCGCGGCTTACCACGAGCTCACCGCCATCCGCAGCGCCGAGCACGCCAGCTTCGCCGCCACCATGGAGGCGCGCGTGGCCGGGCAAGGCACCGCGATCGCGGAGCTGGAAGTCGCGCTGGGTTCGGCCCAGAAGCGAGCAGCGGACGCGACCCGTCGGCTCAACGCCGAGGCCCGGCGTGCCGAGCTTGCGGAGCGGGAGGGCCAGGAGGTCTCGACCCGGCTCGAGGAGGCGGAGCGTCAGGCGGTCGAGGCGGCCCTCCGGGTCTCCGAGCTGGAAGTGAAGATCGACGCCCTGCAGGCCGAGATCTCCGCCTGGCAGTCGATGCCCGAGGTCCGCCGGCACGCCTAGCGCCTGTCCCCTGCACACGGCCGCGGGTGGGTCGCTGGCAGAATCGCCCTGTGACCCCCGAAGGCAGCCGCTTCGAGAGCGACCCGGAGGAAGTGCTGCCGCGGGTCCCCTTGCCCGAGGGCTGGACGATCGGTCAGCCCGATCCAGCCGACCAGGACGACGTCGACCGGCTGACCCACCTGCTGCGCGCCCACGAGCGGCACGGCCGCGGCTGGGCTGGTTCGTCGATTGACGACGTCCTGGTCGAGGTGTCCGAGCCCGGCCTGCGAGTGCGCGAGAACGTCGTCCTGCGTGACGAGACGGGCGAGATCCGCGCGTGGGGAAGCGTCCACGACCGGTCTGCGGGCCGGATGCTCTTCGTCCACATCGTCGAGCGAAACCTGCCGGACGAGGTCGCAGACTCCTGTGCCGAGCTGCTGGTCCAGTGGGCGGTCGGCCAGGCGAAGGAGGTCGGGCGGGCCCGCGGACTCGATGTCCAGCAGATCGACACCGGCGCGTTCGCCGACGACCAGCGGCAGCACGACTGGCTGGCCCGCTGCGGCTTCGAGCGGGTCCGGACCTGGTGGCAGATGTCGCGTCCGGTCACCAGCGACGAGGCGGACCTCGTGCGGACCCCCGACCACTGGGCCGAGGGCGGTGTGGTCTTCCGCCTCGTGCGACGCAGCGGCACCGGCATGCCCGACGACACCGATCTGCGTGAGGTCCACGAGGTGCTCGAAGGGGCCTTTGTCGACCACTTCAACTCCAGTGAGGAAACATTCGAGGAGTTCCTGTTCCGGCTGCGGGAGGATCCCGGTCATCGCTGGGACCACTGGTGGCTGGCCGAGCTCACCGACGACGACACGCCCCAACCCGTCGGTGCGCTGATCGGCACCGTCTCGGAGAGCGCCGAGGGTCCGGACGGCTCCTACGTCTCCTACCTCGGCGTGCTGGAGGCGGCCCGGGGGCGGGGCGTGGCCAAGGGCCTTCTCCGGACGATCATCGCCGACGCCGCGGCCCGGGGCCGCGACCGTGTCGGTCTCGAGGTCGACGCCGACTCCCCGACCGGCGCCGCCGGGCTCTACACCTCGATGGGCTGGAAGACCAAGTACGTCACCGAGTCCTGGCACCGCGATGTGCCCGTACGCTGACCCGTCGTCAATCAACGACGAGTCAGCGCTCGAGTGAGGCACGCAGGGCGCGGTGGATGCCGTTCGGGGTGAGTACGCCGAGGAAGCGGGACCCGTCCTTGACTCCCACCATCGGCCGGTCGTCTCGCAGCATCACGGCGAGGGCCTCCTCGAGCGTGGAGTCCACGTCGATGGCGGCCGCGAGGTCCCCGGTGCTGACCCCGTCGAGGGGCTCGAGCTTGTCCGGGTCGATGGGGGTCACGGTCAGCCGACGCAGCCCCCGTGTCGAGCCCACGAAGTCGGAGACGAAGTCGTCGGCCGGCCGGCCGAGCAGCTCGGCAGGGGTGGCGAACTGGGCCAGCCGCCCACCCTGGGCGAACACCGCCACCCGGTCCCCCATCCGCACCGCCTCGTCGATGTCGTGGGTGACCAGCACGACCGTCTTGCCGAGCTCGCGCTGCAGTCGCAGGAACTCGTCCTGCAACCGGACCCGCACCACCGGGTCGACCGCCCCAAACGGCTCGTCCATCAGCAGGACAGGCGGGTCGGCGGCCAGAGCGCGGGCCACGCCGACCCGCTGCCGCTGGCCGCCCGAGAGCTGGTGGGGGTACCGCTTTGCGAACGTCGCGACGTCGAGACCGACCATCTCCATCAGCTCGTGGGCCCGCTCGCGGGCCTGCGCCTTCGACTCGCCGTACAGCAGCGGGACCGTCATCACGTTGGTCTCGATCTTCTGGTGCGGGAACAGCCCGACCTGCTGGATGACGTAGCCGATGCCGCGCCTGAGCCGGACGGGGTCCTGCCGGGTGACGTCCTGCCCGTCGATCTCGATCGTGCCGGTGGTGGGCTCGATCAACCGGTTGATCATCTTCAGCGTCGTCGACTTGCCGCACCCGGAAGGGCCGACGAGGACGACGAGCTCCCCCGGGGCCACGTCGAGGTCGAGCTCATGGACCGCGACCGTGCCGTCCGGATAGGTCTTGCCCACGCCGCTGAGCCGGATCATCGTCGCCTCCCGGGGGCGGGCGGTAACCTCCATGCGCGTGACCCTACTCGTGCAGGCGGCCGGTCAACCGAACTGCTACAGCCGCCTCACCAACGAGTGGATCTGCGGCCAGTACGTCGAGGATCGCCAGAGCGAGATCGTCGACGCCACCGTGGAACACCTGCTGATCACCATCGCCGCCGTGGCGCTCGGGGTCCTGATCGCCTTCCCGCTGGCGCTGATGGCCCGCCGCTACCCGAGGCTCGAGTCCGCGATCCTCGGCGTCAGCACCGGCATCTACACGATCCCGTCGCTCGCACTGTTTCCGCTGCTCCTGCCCTTCACCGGCCTCTCGCCGACCACCGTCGTCGCCGGACTGGCGCTCTATGCGCTCACCATCCTGGTCCGCAGCATGCTCGAGGGCCTGCGTGCGGTGCCGGACGAGGTGCGTGAGTCCGCGGCCGGTCTCGGGTACGGGCCCACCCGCATGCTCTTCCGGGTCGAGCTGCCGCTGGCGCTTCCCGTGATCATGGCCGGGCTGCGGGTCGCCACCGTGTCGACCGTGGCGCTGACCACCGTCGGCTCCCTCGTGTCCTACGGCGGGCTGGGCAACCTGATCAAGGACGGGGTGGAGACGAACTTCCGGGCCGAGCTGTTCACCGCCGCCGTCCTCTGTGTCGTGCTCGCTGTGGTCCTGGACGTCATGATCGTGGTCACCCAGAGGGTGATGACGCCTTGGGCCCGGGGAGCCACGGCATGAACCTGTTCAGCGACACCTGGAACTACCTGTCGGACCCGGCGAACTGGCAGGGGCCCGGCGGCATGATCGAGCTCCTCGTCCAGCAGCTCCTGCTCAGCCTCACGGCGCTCGCGCTGGCGGTCCTGATCGGCCTGCCGGTTGCCCTGTGGCTGGGCCACGTGGGCCGGGGCGGGTTCCTGGCGATCAACATCTCGAACGTCGGCCGCGCCATCCCCACCTTCGCGCTGCTGGCCATCCTGGTGACCGCGGACTTCCCCGGTACCCAGGAGTTCGGTCCCTATGGACGGGCGGGCCTCGCGACGTTGATCGCCCTCACCCTCTTCGCGCTGCCACCGATCATCACCAACGGCTACGTCGCCATACGCGAGGTCCCGGGCGACGTCAAGCAGTCGGCGGTCGGCATGGGGATGACCAGTGCGCAACGGTTCTTCCGTGTCGAGCTGCCCCTCGGTCTGCCCCTCATCATGTCCGGAGTTCGGCTCGCCCTCGTCCAGGTCTGGGCCACCGCCACGATCGCGGCGATGGTCGCCGGACCCGGTCTGGGCCGCGTGATCACCGACGGGTTCTTCCGCTCCGACTACGCCAAGGGCATCGCCGGGGCGGTGGTGGTCGCCATCGTCGCCCTGGTCCTCGAGCTGCTCACAGCCGGCCTCCAGCGGGGCGCCGATCCGACACGCCGGGCGACCGTCAGGCGGGCAGACGCTCGCACCGAGCAGCCGATCGGGTCATGATTGGGCCTCCAAGGCTGGATCCGGACACGCGCGGGGGCACCGCGGGACACAGAAGGTGATGCATGTGAAGGCACGACGTTCCCTGGCCGCAGCGGCTTCCGCCGGGCTCCTCCTCCTCGCGGGCTGCGCCGGCGACGACCTGTCCAGCTCCGACTCCGGCGACGACTCCTCGCAGTCCTCCGACAAGGGCGCACTCTCGATCTCGGGCCAGAGCTTCCCCGAGGCGGCGCTGGTGACCGCGATGTACGACGCTCTGCTGACCGACGGCGGCTACGACACCACGGTCAAGCTGGTCGACACCCGTGACATCTACATGGGGGCAGGACAGTTCCCCGACTCGATCGACGTCGTTCCCGAGTACGTCGGCGGCATCGTCGACTTCCTCAACACCACCGAGAACGGCGCCAACGCCAAGCCGTTGACCACACCGGATGCTCAGGAGTCGATCGACAACGCCCAGGACCTGCTCGACCAGAAGGGCATCACGCTCCTGGAGCCGTCCGACGCCACCGACACCAACGCGTTCTTCGTCACCCAGGAGTACTCCGAGCAGAACAACGCGACGAAACTGTCCGACCTCAAGGGAGAGGACGTGACCCTGGCTGCGGCCCCGGACTGCCAGGGCCGGCCCGACTGCGAGGGCGGGTTGACCGACGTCTACGGGATCAAGATCGAGAAGATCCTGCCCCTGGGGTTCGCCAGCGACCAGACCTACCAGTCCGTGCTCGACGGCGAGTCGCAGCTGGGGCTGACCAGCACCACCGACGGCACACTCGAGCAGCAGGGACTGGTCCTGCTCGACGACGACAAGTCGATCCAGCCGGCACAGAACCTCGTCCCGGCGATCAGCTCCGACTTCCTCGCCGACCACCCGGATGTCGAGGACATCCTCAACCCCCTGATGGCCGCGCTGACCACCGAGAAGCTCACCGAGCTCAACGGCCGGGTCGCGGTCGACCGGGAGAAGCCCGAGGATGTCGCCCAGGACTTCCTGGAGCAGGAGGGCCTGCTCTAGCTGGGAGGTGTCCCCGCGAACTCTCCCCGGGTCACACGGGCGGCACCGTGCTCGCTGCATTGCTTGACGTCAAGCAAACCGCCGATGTTGTGACGGACGGCAACCGGGCGCGACGAGCGAAACTCGGCTATCAGCGGATGGCCATAGCACACACAATCTGTGGCAGTTCACCGCCGCGTGGCGACCCATTTCCTCCGCGATGCGCTGCTCCTCTGCATCCCGCTTCTCAGGTGGCGTGTTCAGCACGTCGTCACCAATAATCCAAGCCACCTCAACGCCCGATTCCGGAGTCGGGTGCCTGGGCGCGTGCACAACGGCCAAGGACCAACAACACCCGACTGGAAGATGCTCGCGCAGCCACGTAAGAACCTGAGGCAAGTCGGTGTTGGTCAGTAGCAGGCTGTCGACGCTCCAAGAGACATTTTCCAGAGCACTCTCGCCGCCTTCGTAGATGAACACCACGAAGTTGGAGCCGTAGCCCTACTCTCCGAGCGCGCGCTCGTCGATGCCTTGCACATTCACGAGTCACACCCTAGGGAACTGCCCGCCCCGCTCATCGGCATACGCGACCTCACTCGCCGCATGAGTGGGAACGCTATGCCGTACTGATCGCAGGCATGGTCGGACGTTGTGCTCGGGCGCCGTCGGGGTCGTATGTGCCGGGGTGTTCGAGCCGTCGACAGCACGGCGGGCGCCGACGCGTCATCATGAATGTGAGCCGAGGAGGCCGGATGACGAAAACACTGCAACGCCCCGTTCGTCAGCGGCCGTTTGCCCCGCGCCTGGTCGTACCTGCGCTCGTCGTCGTGACCCTGGTGACCGCCGTCTGGGCGCTGGGCATCGTGGGGTGGCCCGGCGGCACCTTCGACGGCGCCTGGCAGCTCCGCTCGGCCGAGGCCGACGGGCGCTCGCTCTCCCTCACTGTGAGCAGCCGCCCGCTGGGGCTCACCCTGCAGACCAACGCAGACCAAGACGACGCCGTCGTCCAGGCGCCCTGCAACGACTACACGGCAACGGTGAGCGGCGCCAACGAGGTGCTTCCCGACCGCAGCACCGACCTCGGGTTCGCCGTGGTCTCGTCCACCCTCGCGGCGTGCGCCCAGCCGGCGACGACCCGGCTCGAGGACGCCTACATCGGCGCGGTGCGCCGCGTCGACCACGTCGAACGCGACGTTGACGTGCTCACGCTCACGGGTCCCGGCGTCACTCTGGTCTTCGACCGTGCGCTTCCGGACGTGCTTCAGTAGTAGCTCCGAGTTGGGGTGGCGCGCCGAAACGCGAGCGCAGTGCGGCACGAGCTTCGCATCGGAATCTCGTTGCGAACCAGGGTGGTGGTGGCTGATGCTGCTCCAAGTGAGCCCGACTGGTCCGCCACGGCGTCCGGCGTGGTTCGACACGCTCCTAGCGGAGGTCGACGAGGCCTTCGAGCTCGCGAGCGCGGACACGCCTGGCTGGCCAGATCCTCATCCGGACCGGAACCCGGCCGATGACGAGTACTCGCGGTGCCTGAATCCGGGTAAGTATCGGATCCTTGATGCCCGGGTCGAGGCCTGGGCACAGGTCTTGGCCCGTGGCTTGGCGACCATCGAAGAGATTCCGGCCGGTCCTTGGGTCGGCGCGCCACGAGGACCGGATGATCATCACCGGGTGCGCAGGGTCGTCCCTGCCAGTCCCGGCGGCCTGACCCTGATTCTGGCGAGCACTGTGGTAGGTGGCGAACCGTTCGGGATCGACATCGGAGTCACCCAGCTTGGGCTGCCAACAGCGTTCGTCGACACGGTTCCCGACTGCGGCTGCGATGCATGCGACAGCGGTTCAGCCGACCTCCTGGCAACGCTGGACGGCTGGGTTCTCACGGTCGCGCGCGGTGGTGTCGTGCACGCCAGGTCCGAGCGGGCACGCGTCACCCAGACTGTCGACGGGTGGCAGGGAAGCGGAGAGGACGACCGAATGTTCGCGTGGTTGGACGCCCCATTTGTTCCTGACGAAGTCGTGCGCTGGGTAGGAACGCCGTGGCTGTGAGGAGCCACAACAACGCGCGACCGCTCGCGCAGCGGCAGATGAGTGCGTCGCTAGGGTCGGGGTCGTGACCGATCGTCCTGAAATCGTCTGCATCTGTGGGTCGGCGAGGTTTATGACCGAGATGCGCGAGGCGAACCGTGAACTGACCTTCACAGGAGTCATCGTCGTCGCCCCCAGCGACGCGGACGAGTCGCCCGCTCCCGAGCAGAAGGCGGTACTGAACGCTCTCCACCTGCGCAAGATCGACCTGGCCGACCGGGTCTTGATCGTCAATCCAGGTGGGTACGTCGGAGAGTCGACGCGAAGGGAAATCGCCTACGCTCAAGCGGCGGGTAAGCCGATCACCTTCACCCACCCCCTCTAACGACAAGCAACGCCTCATCGGCAGGACCCCGCACATTGCGGCATGAGCGGACGTGCAGACCCGCTTGCTGTAGGCCCTTAATTCGTTACGGCGACGGGGGCGACGTTGGGATCCTCGACCCGCTGGAGGTACCGTCCAGCGGCGTACAAACTGGCGACAACGACGGCCGACACCATCACCATTGGTGGCAAGACGTTGTCGAAGCCCTCGACACTCATCAAGATCATGGCCGCGACAATGCTCGCCCCCATCAGCGTGGAGAAGACCAGCCAGGGTCCAACGAAGAACAGCCCCGACCGGTCGCCTCTCACCGTCATGTAGCCGGTGATTACGAACGCTGGAAGCACAACCGCCAGGTCAATGACATGAATGGGGTTCACCCAAAGGCCGGCGTCGAGCACGCTTTGCGGTACCTCGCGGTTGATCGCCGCTGGGACAACCTCACCGAGCCACAGGAGCGCGAACAAAGCTCCAATGGCCGCGAGCGTGTACCCCGCGAGTTTTCGCACCGGTGATCCGGGAAACTCCGCGTTGTAGGAGCGAAGGCGGTCCACCGTGAACACCACCGCGTACGAGGTGGTGCCCAAGACCGCCACGTAGACAAGGAACAGGTCGTTGTAATGCACAGCCAGCGAGTAGACGATGTAGGCGTAAAGGAAGTACAGCAGCGTTCCAACCCAAACCAGAGCGGCCCGGAACGAACCCTTGTAGTAGTAGTAGCCGCTGGTAGCCAACACCGCGACAGCGACAAGGTTTCCGACGTCCTGCCCCTTGGCCTGTGTCGCCCAGTTCTTGGTCTCTTGCTCGTACGGACCTGACCCCCACAGTCCGATCAGGCTGGCGACCGTCACAAGCACGCAGATAGGCGCTGACCATAAGAGGATCGACCGCGACGTCCTGAGTTTCGGCACACTGGCAGCGTAAGGGTTCGTACTATGCGCAAAGCCCGGTGGCCCTCGGGGCCTTGGTCTTGATGCACGACTCGGCAGGGCGCTCCATCCGATCATCGGCAGCACCGCCCCCCTAGCGCTACATCCGGTTGTCGCTGTGCACGGCTGATGCGAAGCGCTGCACCACAGGTAGGTGACGTGAGACCGTCCAGCATGGATGAGTTCATCACGACCACGGGCAATGGCGCCGCCTCGACCGGACCCGATGCGATGCGGGTCGGCGTCGCAGTCGAGGCGTCGGCGCCGACGGTCGCCGAAGCGCTGGCCATGGTGGCCGAGGCGGCGCGCCGGGCGACGGAGGTGGCTCGTCGGCACACCGAGTCGAACCACATCGCCAGCCAAGGGTTCCGGGTGCACCCCTCCCACGACCACCGCGGTCGCGCTGATGGATATGCGGCCTCGCACGCTCTGAGAATCCACTGCCAGCTCGCGGACGCTGGAGCACTGGTCAGCGACCTCGGCGAGAGCGTCGGCGACACGCTGCGGGTCCACGATGTCGGCCCGGTCCTCACCGACACTGGCGAACTCCGCCACCGTGCCCGGGAACTGGCGTTCGCGGACGCGCAGGCCAAAGCCGTCCACCTCGCCCAGCTCGCGGGGCGGTCGCTGGGTCGAGCGCTACAGGTGCGTGAAGGCGGCCCGAATCACTCACCCGTTCCTATGGCGGCCCCGCTCGCCCATGAGTCGGTCGGTTTTGAGCAGGGGGGAGGAGCAGGTGACAGCGACAGTCACGGTGCAATGGGCACTGACCGACTGACCAGCGACAGCGGTGTGCTCTGGCCAAGTTCGTTGACAGGGTGCGGTTCCTGTCGGGCACCCCGGACGCGCGCACGCGGCATGAGCGGATGTTGCGATGGTGTAACGGCGGGGCCGGGTTGAGCATCGTTCCCGCTACCTTCCGAGGATGCGCACACTCGGGCCTTGGCTGGCGGGCTTCACCGTTCTCGTTGCCCTTTGGCCCGCCGTGTGTATGTCCGGGGAGGACGAGCCAACCAGTTGCCAGAGTGTCGTCTTACTCCCGCTGCCATGGGGTGAGAGCGCTGACACTTGGGGAATGGTCGCTGCTGTCGGTGCCGCGGTGTTGGCGTTCTTCGCTGTCCGCTACCTGATTCGGCACGCTCGTCGTCCGGGTGACTGACGCCTGGACGCGCTGACGCTCCTCGGCACGAGCGAGCACATCGCGGCAGATGCGTGCGCCTTAGAGCTCCAGTCGTCGCCAGACGATCGCGCCATCTGGGTTGCCGGAGCGGGCCGGTTCGGTCTTGACGACCGCGAAACCTTCTCGCTCATAGAACCTTCCGGCCCGTGTATTGCCGGCCACGTGTTCCACGAGGACGTGGTCGCTTCCGGCGGGCAACGCCTCGATCGCGCGGTGGAGCAGCTCAACCCCCAGTGATCGACCACGGAAGTCCGGCGCTAGGTACAGCTTCCAGATCACCTGTTCCCCGGCCGACTCTCCCGTCTCGGCCACGCCAATGATGTCGCCGCCCACCACAGCCACCACGATGCGACCGGCCGCAAGGGCGGACTCAATACGCTCCAGGTTCCACCACGTCAACTGCCTCCGCGCCACGGCCGCCCCAAGAATCGGGGTGTAGTGCGCGGGGATCACCGCTGAACCGAACTCAACGATCGCATCCGCGTCGCTCTCGGCGGCCAATCGCACCCGCACCCCCATGGCGGGCAGCCTAGGCCGATCCATCAGCGACTGTCCCTCCTCCGCCGATGAGCGGGCACGCAGCGCCGTACTCACAGCGGCATGAGCGAGCAGTCAACACTATGAGGACGGTCTGCTCCGATTGCTGGCGCGTGTGGAGGGCCTGGCAACGGTTCTCCCTTGATGCGGGGTACGGTCACCGCATGATTGGTTTCCTCGTGGCCGGCCTCATCATCGGGGCACTCGCGCGTCTCATCAAGCCCGGAAAGCAGAACCTCGGCGTGCTCGCCACCCTCGGACTCGGCCTGGTCGGGTCGCTCATCGGAGGCCTCATCGCTCAACTACTCGGCACGGGAAGCATCTGGGAGCTCAACGTCATCGGTTTCATCCTGGCCGTGATCGCTGCCGTCCTGCTGATCGGTGTCGCAGAGGGCTTGGTGGGAAAGAACAAGGTTCGCTCCTAGCCAACGCCCGCACT
>JBJMIQ010000073.1:0-26234 GCA_045806805.1 Nocardioides sp.
GGCGCCCGCCGCGGCCGGGACCACCCAGCGGTCCTACGCCCACGGGGACACCCTCTTCGTCTACGCCATCGAGCCTGGGCAGTGCATCACGTTCGTGGCCAGGTCCGGCGCCGGCGTGTCGAGCACAGCGGTGACATTGCACCTCCAGGCGCCTCGTCCTCCGACGCCCGTCGTCGGCACACCCGTCTACGACCCGGACTCAGACTCCTGGAGCGTGACGGTCACCCCGGTGGGGAGCTTCGCGCCGGTGGCCGAGGTGCGCACCGGGGCCTGCCCCGCCACACCGCCCACGGACCTGACGTGGCCCGACTCTCCGGACTTCTTCGTCGCCCAGCCAGGTCCGAACTGTGTCCACGTGGCCCTGGCGGACCCCTGGTTCGCCAACTGGTACGGCCCCGTCGTGTCGAAGGGTTTCACCCAGCCCGCCCCCTGACGTCGGACCCCTCAGCGCCGGCCCTCCGCGGGAGGTGTGCGCGACGAGCTGCGACTATCCGCCCGGTCGCAGCACCCGAGCCGAGATCCACGCGATGTCGTCCGCGGTCTGCTCGGGCGACCCCGAGGGCTGCATGACGTGGCTGAGCACCACCCGGACGACGGCGTCGATCGCGGTGTCGAGCTGGGTGGGGGACAGCTCGATGTCGTAGGGCGCCACGCGCTCCACGACCACCGCCTTGGCGGTCGACAGCAGCGCACCGGCGTGGGTGGTCAGCAGCGGCAGCAGCTCGGTGTCTGCCCCGTGGGTGGCCGAGACGATCGCGTGCAGGAGCGGGTTGTCCTGCGAGGCCTCGAGGACCGCCCGGGACGCGTCGCGGATCGCGGCGACCAGGTCGGTCGGGTGCGCGTCGAAGGCGAGGGTGACCAGCCCGAGGAACCGGTCCAGCTCGTGCAGGATCATCGCCTCGGCCAGCCGGGGCTTGCTGCCGATCTCGTTGTAGACCGTCTGCCGGCTGACCCCGACCGCGTCGGCCAGCCGGGCCATGGTGACCTGGGCCCAGCCGTCCTGGGTGGTGAGCGTGACCGCCGCGTCGATGACCCGCTCGCGCATCGTCACCGGAGCCGTCGTCACGGTCATGAGGTTAGGTGCCGGCGGCGAACGACCGGTCGAGCGGGATGAAGTCCACCTTCTCGCGCACGCCGCAGTCGGGACAGCACCAGGTGTCCGGCACGTCCGCCCACGTCGTACCGGCGGCGAACCCCTCGCGCTCGTCTCCGGTCACGACGTCGTAGGTGTAGCCGCAGCCGGGGCAGCGGGCGGCCAGGACCTCGTCCGTCGCCGCGTCCTTCCGCGGGCTTCGGGACGGTTGCTGCGCAACCACCTCGACCACCGCCGGTGGCGGGTACGCCGCCAGGATCCGGTCGCGCTTGCGCGGCGACAGGTTGGCGCGGCTCAGGTCGCCGTCGACGTGGGCGAGCACCCGCGGGTCCATCACCCGCCGCCACACCGCCGGCACGATCGAGAGCACGATCATCCCGGCGTACCCCGTCGGCAGCACCGGCGACTGCTCGTAGTCGCGCAGCGACTGGTAGCGGCGGGTCGGGTTCGCGTGGTGGTCGCTGTGCCGCTGCAGGTGGTAGAGCAGCACGTTGGTGGCGATGTTGTTGGAGTTCCAGCTGTGCGAGGGGTCGACGCGCTCGTACCGCTGCCGCTCGCCGACGCCGACCTTCTGCCGGAGCATCCCGTAGTGCTCCATGTAATTGACGACCTCGAGCAGGCTGAAGCCCATGACTGCCTGGATCACGAGGTACGGCGCCACCCCCCACCCGAAGGCAGCGACGATCGCGCCCCACAGCACCGCCGACATCAGCCAGGCGTTGAGCACGTCGTTGCCGATCCGGAACGGGTGCTGCTTCTTGCGGGCGTAGCGCCGCTTCTCCAGCCGCCACGCACTCCTGAGCGAGCCGACGACGGTGCGCGGCCAGAACTCGTAGAAGCTCTCGCCGACCCGGCTGCTGGCCGGGTCCTCGGGCGTCGCGACGCGGACGTGGTGGCCGCGGTTGTGCTCGATGTAGAAGTGGCCGTAGAAGCTCTGCGCCAGGGCGATCTTGGACAGCCAGCGCTCGTGGCTCTCCTTCTTGTGGCCGAGCTCGTGGGCGGTGTTGATGCCGATCCCCGCGATCACGCCGATCGAGAGCGACAGCCCCACCTTGTCGACCACCGACAGCCCCCCGCTGGTGATCATCCAGCATGCCCACACCAGGGCGGCGTACTGGATCGGGAGGAAGAGGTAGGTGATCCAGCGGTAGTAGCGGTCCTGCTCGAGGGCCTCGATGACGTCGTCGGGCGGGTTGGAGCGGTCGAGCCCGGTGAGCAGGTCGATGGCCGGGACGATCACGAGGATCACGACCGGACCGATCCAGAGGAACCCGCCGAAGCCGGTCGACGCCCACAGGCCGTAGCCGATGAACGCCAGAGACGGTACGACGAGACCGATCAGCCACAGGAAACGCTTCTTGTCCCGCCACTGCTCGGTCGAGCCGGTCGGGACTGTCGTGTTGGCGATCTGATCGGTCATGGCCTGCCTCTCGCCGTTCGGCGTTCAGTCGGTTTACAAAACCATAGGGTTTGTAAACCGACCTGGCAAGGGGCCCGCCCGAAATGACGCTGACCCGTCGTCAATTGACGACGGGTCAGCGGAGGGTTGGGTCAGACCGGGTAGCGGGTCGCGTCGACCTTCGCGTGGTAGTGCCGCCCGGCCTTGCCGCCGGCCATGGCGGTGAGCGCCGTGACCACGAGCAGGATGACACCGGCGATGATGGCACCGGCCCCGGCATCGTCCGGAGCGTTGATGTCCGGCGGGTTCACCCGGTCGAGGACGTTGTACTGCTCCCCGAAGATCAGGCCGATCACGACGGCCAGGATCGTCACCAGGAGGCCGACGACCCACACGGCCAGTCCCTGGCGGCCGCCGTCGAAGCGCGACATCCGTCCGGCGACGTACCCACCGGCGTAGTAGGCGATCGCGAAGATTGCAATCACGATGATCGCGGCGATGAGGCCAGCGTTGGCCTTGTCCTGCTCGACGTCGGCCTGGGTCAGGTTGACCTCCTCGCCGATGGCCGCGGCGATGGCACTCGCGATCCCGGCCAGCAGCACGGTCATCGCCATCGCGACCAGCCAGCCGAAGAAGGCAGCTCCCACGTTGGTGCCGCCGAAGCGTTCGTGGGCAACTGCCCGGTTTTCCTCTCGCACCTCCTCTGCCGTCGGCTCGTGGCGGTGCGCGGCATCCCCGTCGGTCTCGGCGGTCGTCCTGCGTCCGAACATCGTGTGTCCCTCCATGGTTTCGAAGTGGGCGCGACCACGGTACCCATTTCCAGCCGCGGCAAGCGCTCGACCTGTCCCGCGGCTACTCGGGCGTCTTGCCGCTGATGGCGCTCGCGACGGCCTTCGGGACGTCGGTGTTGAAGACCGTCGGGATGATGAAGTTCGGGTTGAGCTCCTCGTCCTTCACGACGTGGGCGATCGCCTCGGCCGCGCGCAGCAGCATCTCCACCGTGATCTCGGAGGCGCGGGCATCGAGCAGGCCGCGGAAGACACCGGGGAACGCGAGCACGTTGTTGATCTGGTTGGGGTAGTCAGACCGGCCGCTGGCCACCACGGCGGCGTACTTCTCGGCTTCCGCCGGGTCCACCTCGGGGTCTGGGTTGGCCAGCGCGAACACCACCGCCTCGTCGGCCATGTCCGAGATCCAGGTCGGGTCGAGCAGGCCGGGCCCGCTGACCCCGATGAACACGTCGGCGCCGGTCAGCCCGGTCCGCAGGTCGCCGCGAACCTTCCGCGGGTTGGTGCGCGCGGCCAGCTCCGCCTTCGCCGGCGGCAGCGCGTCGTCGTCGGAGGACAGGCATCCCTCGCGGTCCCAGACGATGACATCGGTGGCACCACCCGCGAGGAGCAGGGTGACGATCGCCGAGCCGGCCGCCCCTGCCCCGGCCACCACGATCCGGCTGTCGGGCAGCGTCTTCTTCACCACCCGCAACGCGTTGGTCAGCGCCGCGGTGACCACGATCGCCGTACCGTGCTGGTCGTCGTGGAAGACCGGGATGTCGAGGCTGTCCCGGAGTCGTTGCTCGATCTCGAAGCAGCGCGGCGCCGCGATGTCCTCGAGGTTGATGCCGCCGAAGCCGGGCGCGATCATCTCGACCGCGCGGACGATCTCGTCGGTGTCCTGGCTGGCCAGGCAGATCGGCCACGCGTCGATGTCGGCGAACCGCTTGAACAGGGCGGCCTTGCCCTCCATCACCGGGAGGGCCGCGCCGGGTCCGATGTTGCCCAGGCCCAGGACGGCCGACCCATCGGTGACGACCGCGACGGAGTTGCCCTTGACCGTCAGCTTCGGTACGTCGTCGGGGTTCTCGGCGAGCGCCAGGCTGACCCGTCCGACCCCGGGCGTGTAGGCCATCGACAGGTCGTCGCGGTTGCGGAGGGGGACCTTGGAGTGGACCTCGATCTTGCCGCCGATGTGGAGCAGGAAGGTGCGGTCGCTGACCTTGTGCACCTCGACATGCGGGACCTCGTCGGCGGCGCTGACCAGCTGCTCGGCGTGGGAGGAGTCGCTGGCCGAGCAGGTGACGTCGAGGACCAGTCGTTCGTGGCTGGATTCCGCGACGTCGATCGCGGTCACGACTCCGCCGACAGTGGCGATGGCGGTGGCAACCGCGCCGACGATCCCGTGGTCGGGCGCGGTGTAGAGCCGCATGGTGATCGAGTACGACGACGTGGTGGCGGCCATATGTTCAGCCTGTCGTGATGGCGGGTTCGGGGGCAAGTGACTACGGTCTCGGGCATGACCACCCTCGTGCAGGACAACCAGGACCTGAGCCGCTACGAGGTGTTCGAGGGTGGGGAGCTGGCCGGCTTCTCGGACTACACGCGGTCCGCCGGCACCATCGCGGTCACGCACACCGAGGTCGACGACCGCTTCGAGGGTCGGGGGCTCGGCTCCGCGCTGGCCCGCGGCGTCCTGGACGCGGCCCGGGACGGCGGCCTCGCGGTCCTTCCCTACTGCCCGTTCACGGCCGGCTACATCCGCAACCACCCCGACGACTACCTCGACCTGGTCCCGCAGGACAAGCGTTCGAGATTCGACCTCTGACGAGTCCCCGCGGAACCGATCTACAACAAATTTAGGACGCGATGTTTAAGACGCGTGTCGGCGGAGCAGGATCAAGGACATGTTGATCATCGACAGCCTCATGGCCCTGATCGCCGCGTTCGTCGTCGTGATCCCCGCGGCCATGGCGCTCATGATCATCGGCACGCCTGACCGCCGACAGCCCGCCCGGGCCGTCGTGCGGGTCGACGAGCCGACCGCGCGTCGGCCCCGGAGCTGAGCCCCCGAAGTCTCCGGGGCCGAACGCAGCACTTCCGCGCCCCTGGCCGCGCTACGGAACGATCCGACCGCGCACTTCTGCCGGCTGCTGGTAGCCGACCGGGTTCAGGTGACCGTCGAGGATGACCAGGACGTCCCGCTCCCCGGCATCTACGACGATCTCGTCGCCGTCGATGCCCGTGACCTCTCCGCGGACGAGGTAGAGGTCCCCCTCGATCTGTTCGAGCACCGCGCCGGGCGGGCAGCGCTCGACATCGCCGATCGCCGCGATCCGGATCGGCACCGGGCGCCCGCGTCCCCGGCTCCGCCACGCGAGCAGCAGGATGATCAGGATGATCGCGTCGGCGACCAACGTGATGATCCAGCCGAGCGGGTTCCGGATCTGACCCTCGACGATGTGAGCCGCGGGCCGGTCCTCGAGCACGCGCACCTCGACCGAGCCCTGGGCCCGCGCCTCCTCGAACGTCTCCCGGTCCACCTGGGCCGGCCACTCGAGCTGGTCTGGATCGATGGTCTCGTCGAAGCGGAACGTCACCCAGTAGGCGGGGTCATCGTCGGCGTCCAGCACGCGGGTGCGCTCCGGTACGACCTGGGCCGACGTGTCCGTGCCGTTGCGCTCCACCTGCCACCGGGTCCAGGTGCTGTGGAGGACCGGGAGGTTGATGAAGGCGACGAGCACGACGACCAGAAGGATCCGGTTCGTCCGCCTGCTCATGACACCAGTATCGCGGGCCCGTGTGGCGGTGACGCTCTGCGGCCCCTGCGAGACTGACCGCATGTCCGTCCGCATCCACAACATCACCTTCGACTGCGCCGACGCCCGCGCGCTGGCCGGCTTCTGGTCGACACTCACCGGTTGGAACGTCTACTACGACGACGACCCCGAGGTGGTGCTCGCACCGAGCTTTCCGCACGACGGCACCGGCATGCTGTTCATCCCGGTACCGGAGGGTAAGACCGCCAAGAACCGGCTCCATCTCGACCTGTCCCCGGAGCGGGGTACCCGGGACGAGATGGTCGAGGCCGCGGTGGCCGCGGGAGCGACCGTCGTCGAAGACCACCGGGGCGCGGACGGCAAGGGCTGGGTGACCCTCACCGACCCCGAGGGCAACGAGTTCTGCCTCGAGCGAAGCGAGTCCGAGCGCGGAACCCCCCAGCCGCGGAGCTTCCGGATCGGCACCTAGCAGCCCCGTACGGGCGAAATGACCGTGCCCAAGGGGCCTCGGCTGCCAGACTCGCAGCGTGGTGACGGTGGTCTTCGTGATCGTGGTGGCGGTCCGCCTGCTGCTGCCGTTACTGATCCCGCGATACCCGCTGCCGGCGATCCTGGCGTCGCTGGTCGTCGACGCCGCGGACCAGACGATCTTCCAGGCCTTCGGTTTCGACCCGCCCGGCTACCAGGGCTACGACAAGGCCATGGACGTCTACTACCTGGCGATCGCCTACCTCGCGACCTTGCGCAACTGGACGAACACCGGCGCCTTCGAGGTCAGTCGCTTCCTCTACTTCTACCGGCTGGTCGGGGTCGTGGCCTTCGAGCTCTCCCAGATCAGGGCGCTGCTGCTGGTCTTCCCCAACACCTTCGAGTATTTCTTCATCGCCTACGAAGGCGTGCGATCCCGGTGGAACCCGCTCCGCTTCGCCCTGCGCTGGTGGATCTGGGCTGCGGCGCTGATCTGGGTCTTCGTCAAGCTCCCGCAGGAGTGGTGGATCCACGTGGCACAGCTCGACGTCACCGACTTCCTGGCCGAGAACACCTGGGCGTGGGGTGTCCTCGCGATCGCCGCCGTCGTGCTCGCGCTCGTGCTCCGGTACGTCGTCCGGCCGCGGCTCCGACCCGCGGACTGGCCGTTCACCATCACGACCGAGCCGCCGCCGGACGGGATCAACACCCCGGCCGAGCAGGCCGCCTGGCGCGCGGACACGCGCCTTTTCACCCGGGTCACGCTCGAGAAGGTCTTTCTGGTCGGGCTGCTGTCGGTGCTGTTCGCACAGATCCTCCCCGGCGTCCGGTCCACGGAGGTCCAGCTGTTCGTCGGGACCACGGTCCTCGTGGTGGTCAACGCCGCAATCGTGCTGGTCGCCGCCCGCCGGGCGGTCACCACCGGATCGCTGGTCGTGGCATTCCTCTTCCGGCTCGTGGTGAACAGCGTCCTGGTGCTGCTCGCCGAGTGGTTCCTCTCGACGGTGCCAGGTGACATCAAGGTCGCAAACGCGCTCTTCTTCCTGTTCCTGCTCAGCCTGCTGACCACGCTGCACGATCACTACCAGCCGGTGCACGCCTACCGAGTGCGTCACCCCGAGCCACTGCCCGCGTGAGTGGCCCGACGAGCCGAACTACTGTGGCACCCCGGACGACAGCCCGCCGTTCCCGATCGCGCGGACCGGTCCTCGCAGAGGGAGAAGCATGACCACGTCCTTCGTCTACGCCGCCACGCGCACGCCCTTCGGCCGGTTCGGCGGCGCCCTGGCCGAGGTCCGTCCCGACGACCTGGCCGCGGCTGCGCTCACCGGCCTGCTGGCGCAAGCTCCCGCCCTGGACCCGGCCGCCATCGGCGACGTGGTGTGGGGCAACGCCAACGGCGCGGGCGAGGACAACCGCAACGTGGGCCGGATGGCCGTGCTGCTGGCCGGCCTGCCGACATCGGTGACGGCGACCACCGTCAACCGGCTGTGCGGCTCGAGCCTCGACGCGGTGATGGCCGCCTCCCGCACGGTGGAGACCGGAGACGCCGAGGTGGTGGTCGCGGGCGGGGTCGAGTCGATGACCCGCGCACCATGGGTGCTGCCCAAGCCGTCGCGTGCCTTTCCCGCCGGGCACCTGACCGCGGTGTCGACGACGTTGGGCTGGCGGCTGGTCAACGAGCGGATGCCCGCCGAGTGGACCGTGTCGCTCGGTGAGGCCAATGAGTTGATCGCCGACAAGTACGGCATCGGACGGGACCGGCAGGACGCGTTCGCGGCACGCTCCCACAACCTCGCCGACGCAGCATGGGAATCGGGTTTCTACGACGACCTCGTGACCCCCGTGCACGGAGTCGACCTGAGCCGCGACGAAGGGATCCGCCCCGGCTCGAGCCCCGAGAAGCTGGCCGCGCTCACGCCGTCCTTCCGTCCGGACGGCACCATCACCCCCGGCAACGCCTCGCCCCTGAACGACGGCGCCTCGGCCGTGCTGATCGGCTCGGAGTCGGCCGCAGACAGCCTCGGGCTCGCGCCCCTCGCCCGAATCGCGGGACGGGGCGCCTCGGCCACCGAGCCACAGTGGTTCGGGACCGCACCGGTCGAGGCCGCCGAGCGGGCACTGGCCCGGGCCGGCATCACGTGGGCCGAGGTCGCCCACGTGGAGCTGAACGAAGCGTTCGCAGTCCAGTCGCTGGCGTGCGTCGACCTGTGGGCCATCGACCCCGAGATCGTGAACACCAAGGGCGGCGCGATCGCGATCGGGCACCCGCTGGGTGCCTCGGGCGGCCGGATCCTCGGCACCCTCGCCGCCCGGCTCCGCGAGTCCGGAGACCGTTGGGGCGTGGCCGCGATCTGCATCGGCGTCGGCCAGGCTCTCGCGGTGGTGCTGGAGAACGTGGCGTGACCGCGAGTCAGCGGTGCAGCCGGATGGTGCGCGGCTCCAGCCACTTCTCGTGGTATTCGCCGTCGTCCCAGGTCAGTCGGGACCGCACGGTGAACCTCCCCGGTTGCGTCGCCTGCGAGCAGAAGTGGAACCGGCCACGGCCGCGCTTGGGGTCGTGGCCCTTGAACTCATAACCCGTGGAGACCTGCTTGCCTCCGGGACCGATGAGGAACAGCTCCACCGACCAGTCGCTGCCACCGGGCCGTACCCGGTAGCGGTAGCCGTGGCTCTGGCAACCCTTCTCGAAGGTCCCGTCGCCGGAGTGGACCGAGCCGGTCGCGCGCACGTGCTGGAGCGAGTGCAACTGCTGCTCAGGATCGGACAGTGCGTTTGCCGGTGACATGACCGCCAGGACGGCTAGGACCATGGCGGTGGCGGCGGCACGTAGCGAAACGTGCGAGATGCGGTGCTGGCTCATTTTTCTCCCTCCGTACGGAAACCGCAGGTCTGATTCATACTCACAGTATGTAACGCGCAATGCCCGCGCAAGTCACGGGGGACGCGATGTGATGTGCGCCGCGGAACCACGGCCCCAGCGACGGGGTTACGGCCCGTGAGCCGGGCGTCGACCTGGTGACCGTCGACATCGAAACGTGGGTGCGCGAGGGGGGAGTTGAACCCCCACGTCCGTTAGGACACACGGACCTGAACCGTGCGCGTCTGCCTATTCCGCCACTCGCGCGAGAAGCGGGGCAAGGCTATCCCAGCGCCGAGACCTTCCCCAAACCGCCCACGCGGCCGTGGGGCACGTCGGACCCGTCGGCTCCCCCGATAGCATCGGGCTCGATCGGGGGGCTGACCGGCCATGTCGTCGTGCGCGGAAGGAGGCAGAACCGTGGGTGGACTGCAGGACTTCGAACACAAGCTGGAGCAGATGATCTCCGGCGCCTTCGCCCGCGCCTTCCGCAGCGCCGTCCAGCCCGTCGAGATCGCCGCGGCCCTCCAGCGGGAGTGCGACAACAACGCCCAGATCCTGTCCCGCCAGCGGCGGATGGCGCCCAACTCGTTCCATGTCGAGCTGTCGCAGACCGACCTCGACCGGCTCTCGCCGTACGACAGCGCCCTCGCCGAGGAGATGATCCACCAGGTCGAGGACCACGCCGAGCAACAGGGCTACGTCTTCCCCGGACCGGTGCGGATCGCCTTCGAAGCCGCCGACGACCTCACCACCGGCAGGTTTCGCATCCGGAGCCAGGCCCAGGCCAGGGTCACCGGAAATGCGACGCAGACCCAGGTCGGCAGGGCGCGCGCGCTGCTCGACATCAACGGGACCAAGCACCCGCTCCAGCCCCCCGGTCTCGTGGTGGGACGCGGGACCGAGGCCGACGTCCGGATCAACGATCCCGGGGTGAGCCGCCGGCATGTGGAGTTCCAGGTCGACCTGAGTGGGCGTCAACCCCGGCTCTCCGTTCGCGATCTCGGCTCGACCAACGGAATGCTCGTCGACGGCCACCGGATCACCCAGACCTCCGTCCACGACGGGACGGCGGTCAAGATCGGCAACACCACGATGACCGTCCGGGTCATCGAGGAGGGCTGAGGATGTCAGAGCTCACGCTGTTCCTGATCCGCCTGGCCTACCTGGCCATCTTGTGGATCTTCGTGCTCTCCGCGATCTCGGTGATCCGGTCCGACATGTTCGGCGCGCGGGCACCCGCAGCCGGCCGGGAGGCGCCCCGCAGCGGCAAGCCCAAGAAAGCCAACAAGCCCCCGCCGAAGCGGCGGGGCAGCCCCACCCACGTGCTGGTGGTCGAGGGGGCCAACTCCGGCGACCGGGCCGACCTCGCCCAGGCACCGATCCTGATCGGGCGCGGCAGCGACGCCGCGATCCGCCTCGACGACGACTACGTCTCCACCCGGCATGCCCGGATCGCCTCCTCGGGCGATCAGTGGTTCGTCGAGGACCTCGGCTCCACCAACGGCACCTACATCGGCAGCGCGCGGATCACCCAGCCCACCACGCTCACGCTGGGCACCCAGGTCCGGATCGGAAAGACGATCCTCGAGCTGAGGAAATGATGCTGCGCCTCGACTACGCGGCGATCTCCGACGTCGGCCGGGTCCGCAAGGACAACCAGGACTCCGGCTACGTCGGGCCCTGGGTCATGGCCGTGTGCGACGGCGTCGGCGGCGCCGCCCGCGGTGACATCGCCTCCAGCACCGCCATCCAGCAGCTCCGCAAGCTGGACGAGAAGCCCACCGACGACCTGCTCGGCCAGGTGGCCGGAGCGATCCACCGGGCCCACGACCGGATCGGCGAGCTGGTCGAGGAGGACCCCGCCCTCAACGGCACCAGCACCACGGCCACGGTGGCGCTCTTCGACGGCGAGCGGATCGGGATGGGCCACCTCGGTGACAGTCGCGCCTACCTGTTTCGCAACCAGGAGCTGCGCCAGCTGACCAAGGACCACACCTTCGTCCAGACCCTGATCGACGAGGGGCGGATCAGCGAGGACGAGGCCCGGGTCCACCCCCACCGCAACCTCATCCTGCGGGCGCTCGACGGGATGGGCGAGACCGAGCCTGACCTCTTCCACGTCGAGCTCGAGCCCGGCGACCGGCTGCTGCTGTGCAGCGACGGAGCCAGTGGGGTCCTCGACTCCGGCCGGCTGGCCGACATCCTCCGCGGGGGAAGTCCCGACTACGCCGCCGTGGAGCTGGTCCGGGCCAGCCTGGAAGCCGGCAGCACCGACAACGTGACCTGCCTCGTCGCGGACGTGGTCGACGCCGCCGTCGCCGCATCCGGAGACCTCTCCCCGATGCTCGTCGGGGCCGCTGCCGAGGACCTCAGGCGCAAGCGTCCGGGGGCGATGACCAGCCTGTTCCGCGGACACCGCTCGGGTGACACCGGTGAGCTCGAACCGGTCCTCGCCGACATCCCCGACGACCTGCCACACGCGATCACCAGCGACCCGATCGATCCCGAGGAGGCCCGCTACGCGCCCCGGCCACCCCGCCGGTACGGCTGGATCCGGGCCCTGCTCGCGGCCGTCGTCGTGATCGGCCTGCTCTGGATCGCGCTCGCCGCCGCCTGGTCGTGGAGCCAGACCCAGTACTACGTCGGTGAGAGCGGCGGGGTGGTGACCATCTACCGCGGGCTCAACGGCGACGTGGCCGGCGTCGACCTGTCCAGCCCCTACGAGTCCAGCGACGTCGACCTCGACAAGCTCTCGGACTTCGATGCGGCCAAGGTGCAGGAGGGCATCGAGGCCGGGAGCCTCGACGACGCCCGGCGGACGGTCGAGAACCTCGCACAGCGTCAGGAGCAAGGCGCGGACAGCAATGGGGCCGGTGGCTGAGGTGTCACAGACGTCCAGCCTCATGGGATTCGTCCACCGGCGCCGCCGCGGCGCCGAGCTCTTCCTGCTCGTGCTCGCTCTGGCGGTCGGGGTCGGCGCCTACGCCGCGGTGGGCCTCGGGGTCGAGGGCGAGGTCCCGCCCGACATCCTCGGGTACGGCGGCTGGCTGGCCGCCCTGATCATCGCGGCCCACGTCGTCGTACGCATCACCGCGCCCTACGCCGATCCGGTGCTGCTCCCGGTGGTCGCCGCGTTGAACGGGCTCGGCCTGGCGGTGATCCACCGACTGGACCTGGCCTACGAAGCCACCGACCGGACAGCCGGATTCGCCCAGAAGCAGCTGATCTGGATGACCCTGGGCGTGGCACTGTTCGTGGCCACCCTGCTGTTCCTGCGCGACCACCGGGCGCTGCAGCGGGTCACCTACACCCTCGGCCTGACCGCCATCGTGCTGCTGCTGCTGCCGATGGTCCCCGGCCTGGGGACCACGATCAACGGGGCCCGGATCTGGATCCGACTCGGCGCCTTCAGCTTCCAGCCCGGCGAGGTCGCCAAGGTGTTGCTGGTCGTCGCCTTCGCCGGCTATCTCGTACTGCATCGTGACGCCCTGGCGCTCGCCGGCCGCAGGTTTCTCTTCGTCGACCTGCCGCGGGGTCGCGACCTCGGGCCGATCCTGGCGATGTGGCTGGTCAGCCTGGGCATCCTCGTCTTCCAGCGCGACCTCGGTTCGAGCCTGCTGTTCTTCGGCCTGTTCCTGGTCATGCTCTACGTCGCCACCGAACGACCCGGATGGCTGGTGGTCGGGGGCGGCCTGTTCATCGCCGGCGGACTCATCGCCTGGCAGCTCTTCAGCCACGTCCAGACCCGGGTGGACATCTGGCTCGACCCCTTCGCCCACTACGGCGAAGGCACCGACGACCTGGCCTTTCAGCCCGTGGAGGCGATGTTCGGCATGGGCTGGGGCGGGCTGATCGGCCGCGGCTTCGGTGGTGGCAGCCCGGACCGGGTTCCCTTCGCCCAGTCCGACTTCATCGTCTCCTCGATCGGTGAGGAACTGGGACTCACCGGCGTGATCGCCGTGATCCTGATGTACGGCATCATGGTCGAGCGCGCGCTCCGCGCCGCCCTGGTCTGCCGCGACGGTTTCGGCAAGCTGATCGCCACCGGACTGGCGGGAGTGCTCGCGCTCCAGGTGTTCGTCGTCATCGGGGGCGTCACCCGACTGATCCCCCTCACCGGACTGACCACGCCGTTCCTGTCCTACGGCGGCTCGTCGCTGGTGGCCAACTGGGTGATCATCGCCCTGCTGCTCCGCATCTCCGACCAGGCCCGCCGGCCGGTCCCGTCGCTCTCACCGGAGGACGAACAGCTGGACAGCGAGACGACTCAGGTGGTGAAGCTGTGAAGGCCTCGACAAAGCGCGCTGCCGCGCGCTGCTCGACCACCGGGTTCTCCTCCTTCGGTGTCGCCCCGAGGGGCGATGCCTGATGAACAAGCCGATCCGCACGATCTCGATCTTCTGCCTGCTGCTGTTCCTCGCGCTGATGATCAACGCGACCTACCTGCAGTACTACCGTGCCGGTGCGCTCGAGAAGGACCCGCGCAACCGACGGGTCCTCGCCGCCTCGTTCTCCGGCGACCGGGGCGCCATCCTGGTCGGCCGGGAGGCGGTCGCCGAGAGCGTGCCATCCGACGACCAGTACGACTTCCAGCGACGCTACCCGCAGCCGTTCAAGTACGCCCACGTGACCGGCTGGTTCTCCTACTTCAGCCAGACCGGCATCGAGCAGTCAGAGAACGACGTGCTCTCAGGCGACGACTCGCTGCTGTTCGTCACCCGCCTGGTCGACCTGCTCAGCAACTCGACCCCCAAGGGGGGCAGCGTCCAGCTCACGCTCGACCCCGCGGCCCAGGACGCCGCCTACGCCGGCCTGGAGGACCTGCCCGGGGACGCCCAGGCCTCCGTGGTGGCGCTCGAGCCGAGCTCGGGCCGCATCCTGGCCATGGCCTCCAGCCCCAGCTACGACCCCAACCAGATGGCGAGTCACGACTTCGGCGACGTCGCCGACGCCGCCCGACGGCTCGGCAACGAGGAGTCCGAACCGCTGCTCAACCGCGCCATCCAGACCACGCTCCCGCCGGGATCGACCTTCAAGATCGTGACCGCCGCTGCCGCCCTCGAGAGCGGCAAGTACGCCGACTCCGACGCGCTGGTGCCCGGCGGTCCGACGTACCAGCTCCCACTCACCAGCGGCGAGTCGGGGCTGGTCGACAACGAGGGGCGGGCCTGCGGCACTGACCGCATCCCGTTCCACCAGGCGATGGAGCAGTCCTGCAACACCTCCTTCGCGGCGCTCGCCGACGAGGTCGGCGCCGAGGCCATGCACGAGCAGGCGGAGGCCTTCGGCTGGAACTCCGAGTACCTCGACGACCTGCCTCTGCAGGCGAAGTCGGCCTACCCGTCCGGCATGGACGCCGCCCAGACAGCGCTCTCCGGGTTCGGCCAGGGCAGCGTCACCTCGACTCCCCTGCAGATGGCCATGGTTGTCGCCGGCATCGCCAACGGCGGCGACGTGATGCGGCCCTACATCGTCGACGAGGTGAGGTCCCCCGAGCTCGACGTCCTCGACAAGACGGATCCGCAGGTCCTCTCCCGGGCGGTCTCGGCCTCCACCGCGGAGGAGCTCAAGGAGATGCTGGTCGACACCGTCAACGACGGGACCGCCAGCCCGGGGGCCATCCCCGGCGTGCAGGTGGCCGGCAAGACCGGCACCGCGGAGAGCGGGCGCGACAACGTGCCGCCGTACGCCTGGTACGTGTCGTTCGCGCCGGCCGAGGACCCCCAGGTCGCAGTCGCGGTGATGATCCAGAAGGCCGACATCCCCCGCGGCGAGATCGCCGGCGGCACCTTCGGTGGTCCGATCGCCAAGTCGGTGATGGAGGCGGTGATCAGGTGACGGAGGAGAACCGCAGCTTCGTCGACACCGCCGGGCGCTACGCGCTCGAGTCCCGGATCGCCACCGGCGGCATGGGTGAGGTCTGGCGGGCCAACGACACGGTGCTCGGTCGCCGGGTGGCGGTGAAGCTGCTGAAGGCGGAGTACGCCGACGACGCGACGTTCCGTTCGCGGTTCGAGACCGAGGCCCGGCACGCCGCGTCCCTGCACCACCCCAACGTGGCCGCCGTCTACGACTTCGGTGAGGCCCAACCCGCGGGATCTGACGTCGCCCGCCCCTACCTGGTGATGGAGCTCGTCGACGGCCAGCCGCTCTCGGCCCTGCTCCAGCCGGGTCAGGCTCTTGATCCCGACGCCACCCGCGACCTGCTCGCCCAGGCCGCCGACGCCCTGGCCGCCGCGCACGCAGCCGGGATCGTGCACCGCGACGTGAAGCCCGCCAACCTGCTGGTGACCCCGGATCGCACCGTGAAGATCACCGACTTCGGGATCGCCCGCGCCGCCGAGGGCATGTCCCTCACCGAGACGGGGCAGGTGATGGGCACCCCCCAGTACCTCTCGCCGGAGCAGGCACGAGGCGAGGCCGCGACGCCCGCCTCGGACGTCTACTCCCTGGGGGTGGTGGCGTTCGAGTGCCTGGCGGGACACCGGCCATTCGTCGCCGAGACCCCCGTCGCCACCGCGCTCGCCCATCTGCGGGACCCCGTGCCCGATCTGCCCGACGACGTGCCGGCCGACCTGGCCGCCGTTGTCCACCGGGCCATGGCGAAGTCGCCCGAGGACCGCTTCGCGGATGCGGCGGAGCTGGCCGCGGCCCTGCGGAACCCGGGCGCCGTCACCGCACCCGACCGCACGCAGGTGCTGACCGGTGCGGCGCCCGTACCGGTTCCACCGACGATCCCGGCCACCGCGCCCGGCGCCGCCGCCACACCCAGCCCGGCGGCGGCCGGGCCCCGTCGCAGCCGCAAGGTTCCGTGGGGCTGGATCCTGCTCGGGGTGCTGGCGATCGCGGGCCTCATCGCCGTCGCGCTGCTTGCCGACTCCGGTGACGACCAGCCGGACGCGCCGGCGGCCACCCGCAGCGAGACCTCCGTGCCCACCCAGCAGCCCTCCACGGAGGAGTCGCAGCAACCCACCCCACGGCCGACCCCGACCGAGGACAACACGGTGCAGGTGGACGAGTCAGACTACGTCGGCCGGGACGTCGACGAGGTCGAGGCCGAGCTCCAGGACCTCGGGCTCAACGTACGGAGGGACGAACAGACCAATCCCGGGGACGAGGAGGAGGACTCCGTAGAGGGGGTCGACCCGTCCGGGACCCTGCAGGAGGGCGACACCGTCACGGTGAGCTACTGGGGCCCGCCGCCGACCGAGGAGCAACCCGCGCCGTCGACCGCGCCGTCGAACGGACCCCCGACTGCACCGCCCGGCCAGGAGAAGAAGCCGTGAACGGGCATCTGGTCGGCGGGCGCTACGAGCTGGGCGAGATGCTCGGCCGGGGAGGCATGGCCGAGGTCCGCAAGGGGACCGACAGCCGGCTCGGTCGGGTGGTCGCGGTCAAGCGGCTACGCACCGACCTGGCCAGCGACGCCACGTTCCAGGCCAGGTTCCGTCGCGAGGCCCAGTCCTCGGCGTCCCTCAACCATCCGGCGATCGTGGCCGTCTACGACACCGGCGAGGAGACCGCCAGCGACGGGTCCGGCGTCGCCCAGCCCTACATCGTCATGGAGTACGTCGCGGGCCGCACGCTGCGCGACATCATCCGCGAGGGCCGCAAGATCCTGCCCGAGCGGGCCCTGGAGATCACCAGTGGCGTCCTCTCCGCACTGGACTACAGCCACCGGGCCGGAATCATCCACCGCGACATCAAGCCCGGCAATGTCATGCTCACCCCGAGCGGCGACGTGAAGGTGATGGACTTCGGCATCGCCCGGGCCATCTCCGACGCTTCCTCGACCATGACCCAGACCGCCGCCGTCGTCGGCACCGCCCAGTACCTCTCCCCCGAGCAGGCCCGTGGCGAGACGGTCGACTCCCGCTCCGACGTCTACTCCGCCGGCTGTCTGCTCTACGAGCTGCTCACCGGGCGGCCGCCGTTCGTCGGTGACAGCCCGGTGGCGGTGGCCTACCAGCACGTGCGCGAACCGGCGGTTCCCCCGAGTGACCACGACACCGAGCTGCCCGAGGCCATTGACGCGATCGTGATGAAGGCACTGGCCAAGCGCGTGGAGGATCGCTACCAGAGCGCGGCCGCGATGCGCAGCGACATCGAGCGGTACCTTGCGGGCCGGCCGGTCCACGCCGTCGTGCCCCCGCCCCCGCCGACGACTGCCATCCCTTCCTCCGCGGCGACCACGGTCGGCGCCCCGCTACCCGAGGACGACGAGGACGACGCCCGTAGCCGGAAGGTGCTCTACGTCCTCCTCGGGCTGCTCCTGCTCGCCCTGATCGCGGCCGGGGCGTTCGTGCTGCCGTCGCTGTTCGAGTCGCCGCCCGAGCAGGTGCGGGTCCCCGACCTGATCGGCAAGACCAGGGAAGAGGCACGTGCCGAGATCGGCAACGCCGGCCTCGCCGTGGGGCGCGAGGACTTCCGCGACGACCCCAACGTCCGGGCCAATCGCGTCATCGAACAGGATCCCAACCGCGACCAGTTCGTCGATCCGGGCACCGAGATCGACCTCGTCATCTCCAGCGGCAAGCCACTGGTCGACGTGCCCTTCGTGGTCGGGCGGCCCCGGACCGCGGCGGCAGCGGAGCTTCGGGACGCCAAGTTCGACGTGGCGATGCAGGTGCGCGACTCCGACGAGCCGGCAGGCCAGGTCCTGTCCACCGATCCGCAGGCCGGCGACAGCGTCCCGGAGGGCACCCTGGTCACGGTCTTCTATTCTGACGGACCCGAGGAGGTTCCCGGTGTCATCGGCCTGAAGCAGGCGCAGGCCGAGCAGTTGATCCGTGACGCCGGGTTCGAGCCGCGGGTGGTGGAGTCGACCGACACCAAGCAGCCGAAGGGGACCGTCATCGAGCAGAGCCCCGGCGGGGGTGAGGACGCACGCGAAGGGTCCACGGTCACGATCGTGGTCTCGGCGTTCGAGAAGCCTCCCAAGTCGCCCCCGCCGAGCCAGTCGCCGACGCCGACGCCCACTCCGACTCCGAGCGAGACGATCCCCCCGACCCAGTCACCGACCGTCCAGCGCTCGCTGCCGCGGGTCCGGGGTCAGCGCAGCGGCTCGGCGTAGCTGAGGTCGAGCAGCCCGTCGTAGGCCGGCGCGGTGACCTGCGCCTGCGGCTGGAGGTCCCAGCCCACCGAGATGTCGGGGATCGCGGCCTGCTCACGGTAGATCTGCAGGTAGTCGTCGGCCGCGATGGCGCGGAGCAGGTCGGCCTGGTTGCCGACCGCCTCGATGACGTAGGGCTGCGGGTAGGGCACGCCCTGGAGCTGGACGGCGTTGCCCTCGCACTTGATGCCCGTGGTCGTCACCAGCCGTTGTCCCTGGACGGTCACCGCCGACGCCCCGCCGACCCACATGGCGTTGACCACCGCCTGGATGTCCTGCTGGTGGACGACGAGGAGGTTCAGGTCCTGGCTGGTGGAGTTGATGACCTCCTCCGGGGCGTCGGAGAGGGTGACGGCCACGCCCGGCCCGGTGCGCGGGGTGAGGCCGGCGGGGTCCTCGAGGCGCTTGATGTGCCGGTTGAACCGGTCGACGAGCTTGTCGTCGACCGAGCCGGCCAGCTGCTCGACCTGGGCATTCAGGTCCGCTGCCCGCTCCTGGAGGGCGTTGTACTCGTCGGTCTCGCTGTCGGTGAGGGCGGCCAGGTTGGTGTAGCGCCCCGGCCGAAGGTCGGTGCCCTCGCTGTTGGTGGCACTGACCACGAACAGGGCCCCGCAGAGCAGCACGACGGCGGGGGTGCCGATCCGCCACGGCCCCCACGGGCGGCGGGGACGCTCCGGATCGGGCTCGTCCGCCCTCGGCTCGGAACGCTCGGTCATGCCGACTACGCTAGCCCCCGGCCAGAAAGTGCGAACCGCAAGCCGACCCAAGGAGTCAGGGTGTCCAAGCAGAAAACCCGGCGGGATCCTCTCGACCCCGTACGCGGCCCCGTGTTCTCGGTGCGGTTCGTGGTCGCGCTGGTGCTCATCGCCGTCGGCATCGCCTGGATTGCCTACTACTACCTGGCCGTGCGGGTGGACCCCGCCGTCATCCCGGCCCCCAAGTCAGGCGGCCCCGCGTTCATGGCCGACCTGGGTGACTGGAACTACCTCATCGGCTTCGGCGCGATCATGGTCGGCCTGGCCATCTCGGCCCACCCCAGTACCCCGCTCGGCCGCGGCCGGGGCGTGGTGGTCGGCATGCTCGGCTGCTTCCTGATCGGCCTGTTGTGGATCTGCACCTTCTACGTCTTCAGCAACGACATCGCCCAGGTGCCGGTCTTCAACGACCTCGGACAGTTCAACCTCGTGGTTGGCATCGCGTTCATGGCGGTCGGCTTCACCTTCGCCACCCACTGGGAGTGAGAGCCGCCGCGCCGCGCGGAGCGCGCGGCGCGAATGGCGGCGAAGGTTGAGGTCCGAGCGCCTGGGCCCGAGCCTGCGAGGGACCAGGGCGAGCGAGGAGGTTGAGGAGCGTCGGCGCAGCCCCGCGCGGAGCAAGGGACTGCGCGACGCGTCTCGAAACCCCCGCACCGTGGGCGCGCACCTCCACCGGGGCGGGTCACGTTCTCCCCAGCAGGGGATAACCCTGTGGAAGAACTACACACCTGTAGTCCGGTCCCAACTACAGCCATGTAGTTCTCCACAACGGACTCCACAGATGTGGAAGAACCGCTGACGACTCGGCTCAGGCGAGGGCGGCGGTGACGGCCAGGATCGCGGCGATCAGCGCGAGGGTGACGGCCGACAGTCCGGCAGACTGCCACAGGCTTCGCCGCTGCCGCGGCGAGTAGACCACGATCGCGGCGACGGCGACGCCGCCGAGGAAGCCACCGAGGTGGCCCTGCCACGACACGTGCGGGACTGCCAGGCTGTAGACCGACATGATCGCGAGCCAGATCAGGAGCCCGCGCAGGTCGGCACGGACCTTGTGGGCGACGACGAGCAAACCTCCGACCAGCCCGAAGATCGCGCCCGAGGCCCCGAGGGTGAGCTGGAACTCGGGCGAGGCCCAGTAGACCATCGTCGAGCCGGCAAGTGCCGAGACCAGATAGAGAGCGAGGAACCGAGCCCGGCCGAACGCCTGCTCCAGCTGTGGTCCGAGGAACCAGAGCGCCAGCATGTTGCCGGCGATGTGCCAGATCTCGACGTGGGTGAAGGCGCTGGTGAGCAGCTGCCACCAGGCGCCGTCGCTGACGCCGGGCAACCAGGTGCCGCCGCCGGCCTCGCACTGGCCCTGGCCGATGGCGAACCCACCCTGCGGTGTCGAGCAGAATCCCCGCGGCCGCAGCCCGAGCAGGGGGACCAACCGGCTCGACGTCCAGCCGGTCGCCAGGATCGCCACCCAGACCGCCGCGTTGATCCCGATCAGGACACTCGAGGTCAACCCGGGGTTGCCGGACCGCAGCCCGCCGTACGCCGTGCGTCCGCTCCGCGTGGCCTTGCGGCCCTCGGCGACGCAGGAAGGGCACTGGAACCCGACCGCCGCGTCGACCATGCAGTCGGGGCAGATCGGCCGGTCACAGTGCTGACAGCGGATGTAGGTCTCACGACCCGGGTGCCGGTAACAGGTGGGCACCCCGGTCGCAGGAGTGGACTGCTCGGTCAGCGCACGACCTCGACGCGCTCGATCGTGACGTCCTCGGCCGGGCGGTCGCCGGGACCGGTCGGAGCCTTGGCGATGGCGTCGACCACGTCTCGCGAGGACTGGTCCGCGACCTCGCCGAAGATCGTGTGCTTGAAGTTCAACCACGGAGTGGCGCCGACGGTGATGAAGAACTGCGAGCCGTTGGTGCCGGGTCCGGCGTTGGCCATCGCCAGCAGGTAGGGCTTGTCGAAGGTGAGCTCCGGGTGCGGCTCGTCCTTGAAGGTGTAGCCGGGGCCGCCGGTGCCGGTGCCCAGTGGGCAGCCACCCTGGATCATGAAGCCGTCGATGACCCGGTGGAAACCGAGGCCGTCGTAGAAGGGTCCGGTCCTTCCGTTGCCGGCGTCGTAGGACTTGGTTCCTTCGGCGAGGCCGGTGAAGTTCGCGACCGTCTCAGGGGCGTGGTCGGGGAACAGATCGACGGTGATGTCCCCCTTGTTCGTCTTCAGGATGGCCTGGGCTCCGGACATGACTACCTCTCGCATGAGTGGGTACGGCGACTGCGACGTCGACCGCGCGTGCGCTCCGATCCTCGCACGGGCCACAAGGTGACCCTCCGTTGGCCGGGTGCTGCAAAGCATGGTCGAATGGACGTGAACCGACGAGAGGAAGTGCCACGCCATGGGTCTGCGCAAGAAGAAGTCCCTGACCGATCGAGCGAGCGACTACGTCGAGAGCGCCAAGCCGCAGATCGAGTCTGCCGTTGCCACGGCGAAGGACCGCGCGACGCCCCTGCTCTCCCAGGCTCGTGACAAGGCCGCGCCCGTGATCTCGGATGCTCGCGACAAGGCGGCGCCGGTGATCTCGGATGCCCGTGACAAGGCGGCACCGCTGTTCGCCGATGCCCGCGACAAGGTCGCTCCGCTCGTCGCCGACGCCCGGACCAAGGCGGGACCGGTCATCGCCGAGGGCGCCGCCGTCGCCGCCGACAAGGCCGCCCTCGGGGCCGCCCTGGCTGCGGAGAAGGCCGCCATCGGACGGGACCTGGCCACGGCCAAGGCCGCCGAGCTCCGCAAGGAGGGCAGGTCCGGCGGCAAGCTCAAGAAGCTGCTGCTCTTCGGTGGCCTGGCCGCCGCCGCCGCTGTTGCCTACAAGAAGCTGCGCGGGCAGACGACGAGCGACAACTGGCAGTCCTCCTACACGCCGTCTCCCGCCCCGTCGGGATCGCCGGCCTCGAGCACCGAGCCCTCGACCAGCACCCCGCCGGTTGCGACCGAGCCGGGTGACGACAGTGCCGGCAGCTCCCCCGACGAGGCCCTCGCGGACTCGGCCGGCGAGCCGCACCCCGTCTCGACCCCCGATGACCCGGCCGAGGTCGTCGACCTCGACGAGACCAAGGGGTCCAAGCCCTCGCACAAGGCGTGATCGAGGGGTTCGATCTGAAAGGTCCGGCCGCCCGGGCCTGACGCGTCACCGGCCGGAGGAGTCGCTCACCCAGCAATCTCCTCCGGCCGGTTCTCTGCCACCCAGGTGTCGATCCGCTCCCACCAGTCGTAGAGCCAGTCGATGCGCTCTTCGCGAGCGGTCGGGATCTCGGCGTGCGGCACCTGCCACCAGCGCATGATGATCCGTTTGTCCATGGGTAGCTCACGCCAGACGTCGCCGACGGTCAGCATGTGGTCGAGCCCGGTGTGGGCGACCAGGACGACATCGGCCTCGGGCGCGGCGTCGAGGGCCGCGATCACCCCGCCCGGGCGCGGGGCGAGGACGTTGGCCATCGCCTCCGCCCGGCGGGCCATCTTCTCGAGTCCGAGCTTGCGCAACCGGTCGATGCCGCGCTGGCGGCGCTCGGGCGTGAAGTTGCCGCCCTCCGGGAAGATCACGAACGCATCGTTCTCGTCCAGGCCAGTCGCCAGCACGCCGATCTGTGACTCCAGGTCCTCGCCCGCCTTCGGGTTCGGGGTGATGAACCGCGCCGGGATCCGGCGCAGCACCACGTCGATCATCGGATCCCACGCGAGGGTGTCCTTGAGGACCACCCGCGGCTCGCGGGAGTACCAGTGCATGAGCGCATGGATGAGGGTGAACGAGTCGCCCGGGCCGGCGTGCCGGCAACAGACGAGGATCGGCTTGCCCGGGTAGGCATCTGGCGTCGGACCGGTCGTCTCGATCCGCAGCGCCAGCACCCGGCGAGCCTCGCGGAAGAACACCCACGTGACGCCCTGCACCAGGTCGTAGTGGATCCCTTCGAAGTACGGCGTCCGGATCCGCCGGCCGAACCCGGACGCGAGCCACAGGCCGAGGAGGATCACGAGCATCACCGACTCGCAGGTGAGGTACAGCATGATCACCCACATCAGCCGCAGCGCCCGCCAGCGGCCGGGCAGCACCGGGGAGACGGCCGCAGCCACGATCAGCCACAGCGGCAGGCTCAACCAGACGACAGCTGTGATCAGAATGATCAGCGGGGCGACCACCAGCCGCCTGAGCAGCCAGATCACGGAAGTGACTCGTCGAGGTACGCGAGGCTGGCCTCGTAGGTCGCGTCGATCCGCCGCTGCACGCCGGCGAAGTCGCGGTGCGCGAGGAGCGAGTCGTCGCGAGCCGACGTACCCCGGGCCGGGAGGACGTGCGCCTCGACCCCCTCGGGCAGCTCGCTCATCTCACGGGCGAACCGGTGCCTGCGGGCGATCTCGAACGACACGCGCGCCACCTCCCAGGGTTTCTTCGGCGCCTTCAGGGGTCTGTCGATCCGCCCCACCTGGAGCACGAAGATCCTCCTCGCGCCCAGCTGCACGGCGCGACCGACCGGGATCGAGTTGACGATCCCTCCGTCGAGGAAGTGCTCGTCGCCGACCTTGGCCGGTGGCAACAGACCGGGTACGGCGGCGCTCGCGACGATCGCGTCCACCACCGGGCCGGAGTCGAACCAGTGCTCCGCAGCCCGCTCGATGCTGGCGGCGCACACCTGAAAGCGCACCGGTAGCTCCTCGAAGGTGAGGTCGCCGAACTCCTCGCGCAGCCGCTCGGTCATCGGCTTCGCGGAGTAGATGTGGGTGCCCGTGCTCACCGCGCGCCGGACGGTGCGCAGCCGCCGGTCGCCGTAGACGTCCCCGTTCCGGGCAGCACTGGTCCAGAGCTCGGCCATCCGGTCGATCACGGCAGCGGTCGGGTCGCGCGCGACCATCGCGCCGTTGAGGGCTCCGACGCTCGTGCCGAGGACCAGATCGGGCGTGACGTCACGTTCGAACAGCGCCTGCAGCATCCCGACCTCGGCCGCGCCCAGCACCCCGCCTCCGCCGAGGACGAACGCAGTGCTCACTGGAAGGCTCTCCGAGGGCTCACCGGGCCGGCCTACGCCGCACTCGGGGTGACCAGCTCGGGGTTCTCCGCCTTGAGCTTCTCGGTGACCAGATGCTCGGTCCAGAAGATCAGCAGCGGCACCAGACCGGCGGCCAGGATCAGGACCGTGAAGCGCACCGTCCAGCCGGCCCGGCGGGCCAGCAGGAACGACACCACGACGTAGACCATGAACACCCAGCCGTGGACGGCCCACATGATGCTGGCGTTCTCGCCGAAGGTCTGGAGGCTGCTGCCGTCGGCGGCGAGGTACTTCAGCGGGAGGGCGACCAGCGAGCAGAAGGCCAGCAGGACGCCGACGACCATGGCCAGGAGGCGTTGGGCGGGGTACAGCTTCACGCGTCCGAAGGTACCGGGTCCTCCGCAGCGTCAGCCCGCTGCACGGTGTCGCGCAGGTGACGCCACCAGATGAAGATCGCGAAGGCCCCGAAGACCCACCACTCGAGGGCGTAGAGGAGGTTGCGCAGGGCGGTGAAGCTTCCTGCGTCGGGCAACTGCTCCAGGTCGGCCCTCTCGAGGCCACCGGCCGGGTCGTCGGCCACCACGTAGGCACCGTAGAGGTCCTGGTCGACGTGCTGGATCAGGTCGGCGATCCGCAGCTGCGGGAGTACGTCGTCCTCGGGATCCTGGTCGACGACGGTGGATCCTTCGGGAGGCTGGAGCCCGCCCACCAGACTCGTGGACCCGGTCGGAGCCGGAGGCGCCGACTCTGGCGACGGGGCCCAGCCGCGGACGACCGGGATCGCCGGCGTGCCCGGACCGGTGAGCGCGAGCGGAGTCACCACCCAGTAGCCGCTGCGCCCGTCGTGCTCGCGACCCGACACGAGCACGGTCCCGTCCGGCACCCAGGTGCCGCCCACGATCACCGGGTGGCCGACCATGTCGCCCGGGAACGGGTCGTCTGGCCCCATGACCTCCTCCAGCGGGACTGGGTCCAGCTGGGTGAGGTCGGTCGCCTCGGCCGCACGCCGCTCCTGCCAGGCGCCGTACTGCCAGGCGCCGAGCCACGCGGCCGCAACCACGCAGACCAGCGCGAGGAGGTGCACGCCCCAGAACCTCGGAGCCAGCAGCGCGCGCACGCGGGAAGCCTACAAACGTCGACTCACCCTTCACTCGGCGCTAACGACAACTGGTCATACCACTTGACCACCGGCCATCTGCTGGCTATGGTCGCCCCCATGCCGCTGCAACCCGTTCACCGCCGCTCCGTCCCCGACGAGGTGTTCGATCAAGTGCTCGCCGGCGTGGTCGACGGTGAGATCGAGGCGGGCGAGACGTTGCCGAGCGAGCGTCGGCTGGCCGAGGTGCTCGGTGTCTCCCGACCGGCTGTGCGTGAGGCCCTCCAGCGGATGGCGCAGACCCGGCTGGTCGAGGTCCGCCAGGGCGGAGCCACCACGGTCCGCAACTTCCGCAAGACGGCGGGCCTGGACCTGCTCCCCCGCCTGCTGGTGCGGGCCGGCAACCTCGACACCGCCGTGGCCCGGAGCATCCTCGAGGCCCGGCTCGTGGTCGGGCCCGGCGTGGCCGGCCTCGCCGCGGAGCGCGGCGGTCCCGCCGTGGCACCGACGCTCACCGACGTGGTCGACGCCCTTGCCGGCACCGACGACGACGTCGAGCGCCAGCGGCACGCGCTGGCCTTCTGGGATCTCGTCGTCGACGCGGCGGATTCACTCACCTTCCGGCTGATGTTCAACAGCCTGCGGGCGGCCTACGAGCCCGCGATCGAGGCACTGGCGTCGCTGATGAGCGAGGAGGTCGGCCAGATCGGCGCCTACCGCGTGCTGAGCGCCGCCATCGCCGAGGGCGACCCCGAGACCGCGCGCGCCGCGGCCGAGCGCGTCCTCCGTCCCGCGACCCAACACCTGATTGCCGCACTCGAGGCCTTCGAGGAGACAACATGAGCACCTCCGACATCGAAGCGCTCGCCCG
>JBJMIQ010000074.1:0-3264 GCA_045806805.1 Nocardioides sp.
TCCGGCTCAAGGGGCTCAAGCTCTTCGGCCGCAAGCCGATGCCGAGCTGGGGCGCCGAGCTCGGGACGATCGACTTCGACAACATCCAGTACTTCGTGCGGTCCACGCAGAAGCAGGCCACCAGCTGGGACGAGCTTCCCGACGACATCAAGAACACCTACGACAAGCTCGGCATCCCCGAGGCCGAGAAGCAGCGGCTGATCGCTGGCGTCGCCGCGCAATACGAGTCCGAGGTGGTCTACCACAAGATCCGCGAAGACCTCGAGGAGCAGGGCGTGCTCTTCCTGGACACCGACACCGCGCTGCGCGAGCAGCCGGAGCTCTTCCAGGAGTACTTCGGCACGGTGATCCCGGTGGGTGACAACAAGTTCGCCTCCCTCAACACCGCGGTCTGGTCGGGCGGCTCCTTCATCTACGTCCCGCCCGGGGTCCACGTCGACATCCCGCTGCAGGCCTACTTCCGGATCAACACCGAGAACATGGGCCAGTTCGAGCGGACGCTGATCATCGTCGACGAGGACGCCTACGTGCACTACGTCGAGGGCTGCACCGCCCCGATCTACTCCTCCGACTCGCTGCACTCCGCGGTGGTGGAGATCATCGTCAAGAAGGGCGGCCGCTGCCGCTACACCACGATCCAGAACTGGTCGAACAACGTCTACAACCTGGTGACCAAGCGCGCGACGTGCGAGGCGGGCGCGACCATGGAGTGGGTCGACGGCAACATCGGCTCCAAGGTCACGATGAAGTACCCCGCCGTCTACCTGATGGGCGAGCACGCCAAGGGCGAGACGCTCTCGATCGCGTTCGCCGGCGAGGGCCAGCACCAGGACGCCGGGGCCAAGATGGTCCACGCCGCCCCCCACACGTCGAGCTCGATCCTGAGCAAGTCGGTGGCGCGCGGCGGCGGCCGGACGTCGTACCGCGGTCTGGTGCAGGTCAACGAGGGCGCCCACGGCTCGAAGTCCAACGTCCTGTGCGACGCGCTGCTCGTCGACCAGATCAGCCGCTCCGACACCTACCCCTACGTCGACATCCGCGAGGACGACGTCTCCATGGGTCACGAGGCGAGCGTGTCCAAGGTCTCCGACGACCAGCTCTTCTACCTCATGTCCCGCGGGATGGAGGAGGACGAGGCGATGGCGATGATCGTCCGCGGCTTCGTCGAGCCGATCGCCAAGGAGCTGCCGATGGAGTACGCACTGGAGCTCAACCGGCTCATCGAGCTCCAAATGGAGGGGGCAGTCGGCTGATGACGGTCACCCAGTCCCCGGCTGCCGCCGGGGCGGTCGAGTCCGCCACGGAGAAGGTGTCGAGCCACCTGCACCCGGAGGGGTCCTTCGAGGTCGCCGACCACATCGTGCCGACCGGCCGGGAGGAGATCTGGCGGTTCACCCCGCTCAAGAGGCTCCGCGGGCTGCACGCCGACGCCGAGTTCGGGCCGACGACCATCAAGTCCAGCTGGAACGTGCCCGACGGCGTGCGGGTCGAAATCGTCGACGGCGACGAGGCCAAGGGGCTACGCGGCATCAGTGGCCTCGTCCCGAACACCTTGTTCGGTGCGCGCGTGCTGGCCGAGGTCCCGACGACCCTGCTCGTCGACGTGCCCGCCGAGGTCGAGGCCGCCGAGCCGATCGTGGTCGAGCTCGACGGCCAGACCGCGGAGGACACCGAGGCCGGGCACGTTGCCCTCCGCTTCGGCAACCATTCCAAGGCAGTGGTCGTGCTCAACCACACCGGGCACGCCGCCCTCGCCCAGGTGGTCGAGGTGTCGGTGGGTGACGGCGCCCAGGTCTCGGTCATCTCGCTGCAGGACTGGGCCGACGACACCGTCCAGCTGACCCACCACGAGGCGACGGTCGGCCGCGACGCGACCTACAAGCACGTGGCGATCTCCTTCGGAGGCAAGACGGTGCGGATGGACGCCAACGTCCGGTATGCCGGTCCCGGCGGCGACGCCGAGATGCTCGGCCTCTACTTCGCCGACGAGGGCCAGCACATCGAGCACCGGCTATTCGTCGACCACACCGCACCCCGTACCAGGAGCCACGCCATCTACAAGGGCGCGCTTCAGGGCGAGGGTGCGCGGACCGTGTGGATCGGCAACGTGCTGATTCGCAAGGTCGCGGAGGGCATCGAGACCTACGAGGAGAACCGCAACCTGGTCCTCACCGACGGCTGCCACGCCGACTCGGTCCCGAACCTGGAGATCGAGACCGGCGAGATCGAGGGCGCCGGGCACGCGTCCGCCACCGGCCGCTTCGACGACGAGCAGCTGTTCTACCTGCGCTCGCGCGGGGTGAACGAGAAGGAAGCGCGCCGGCTCGTGGTCCACGGGTTCTTCAACGACCTGATCCGCAAGGTCGGCGTACCCGCCCTCCAGGAGCGCCTGCTGGCCACGGTCGAGGACGAGCTCGCCAAAAACGTGCTGAAGGAGCTGTGAGAGTGGGCGACTTCGAGAGGGTCTGCGCAGTGGACGAGGTGCCCGGCGACGAGGCGCTGGCGGTGACGATCGGGGATCTGGATTTGGCCGTGGCACGGGACGGTGACGAGATCTTCGCCGTCCAGAACGTCTGTTCCCACGCGGAGGTCGCCCTGAGCGAGGGCGAAGTGGCCGACGGCACCGTCGAGTGCTGGCTCCACGGCTCCTGCTTCGACCTGCGTACCGGAAAGCCCACCCACCTTCCCGCCACCGAGCCCGTGGCCACCTTCGCCGTCGAGGTCCGCGGTGCCGACGTCTACGTCGACCCGACCGAGACCCTCAACGGCGTCAGGCCGAGCTGACTTACCCAAGGAGAGATATGACCACCCTGGACATCAAGGACCTGCACGTCTCGGTCGACACCGAGGACGGCCCCAAGGAGATCCTCAAGGGCGTCACGCTGACCATCAAGGACGGCGAGACGCACGCGATCATGGGCCCCAACGGCTCGGGCAAGTCCACGCTGGCCTACTCGATCGCCGGTCACCCGAAATATCAGATCACCGGCGGCTCGGTGACGTTGAACGGCGACGACGTGCTGGCCATGACCGTGGACGAGCGGGCCCGGGCGGGTCTGTTCCTCGCGATGCAGTACCCCGTCGAGGTGCCCGGCGTCTCGGTCGCGAACTTCTTGCGGACCGCCAAGACCGCCATCGACGGCGAGGCCCCGAAGCTGCGCACCTGGGTCAAGGACGTCAACGCCACGCTGGAGGCTGCCGGGCTCGACCCGACCTTCTCCCAGCGCAACGTCAACGAGGGTTTCTCCGGGGGCGAGAAGAAGC
>JBJMIQ010000075.1:0-5962 GCA_045806805.1 Nocardioides sp.
CGTCCCGGATGCCCGAGAGTGCCCAGCTCGCCGACGACCTCGAGACCCTGGCGGGCGAGTTCGAGGGCAAGTTCCTCGCCGGCCGGGTCGACATCGATGCGGTGCCGCAGATCGCGCAGGCCATGCAGATCCCGTCGGTCCCGCTGGTCGTGGTGATCGTCGACGGCCGCCCGATGCCGCTCCTCCAGGACGCCGTACCGCTCGAGGAGCTGCGCACCGCCCTCACCCAGGTCGTGCAGCAGCTGACGGCCCAGGGCATCACCGGACGTCACCAGCCGCGCACGGGTGCGGCTCCTGTCGAGGGCGACGATGCCGAGGAGATGGGCGATCCGCGCTACGCCGCCGCCCAGGACGCACTCGGTGAGGGCGACATCGACACCGCGGTGGCGGAGTACCAGAAGCTCGTCGACGCCAACCCGGCCGACGCCGAGGCGGCCGCCGGCCTGGCGATGGCGAAGGTGCTGCAGCGGACCCAGGGTGTCGACCTCCAGGCGGCCCGAGACGCCGCGGCTGCCGCGCCCGACGACGTCGAGGCCCAGACCCTGGTCGCCGACCTCGACATGCTGGGCGGACACGTGGACGACGCCTTCAACCGGCTGGTGGAGCTGGTCCGGCGCAGCGAGGGCGACGCGAGGAACCAGGCCCGCGAGCACCTGCTCGGGCTCTTCGGCGCCGTCGGCAACGACGACCCGCGCGTCATGCGCGGGCGGCAGAAGCTCGCCTCAGCCCTCTTCTAGTCACTGCTGTTCTGGTCAGCCCCGTTCTCGTCAGCGCTGTTCCAGGACCGAGCGGCCCGCCTCCAGGCGTGCCACCGGGACCCGGAAGGGGGAGCAGGAGACGTAGTCGAGCCCGACCCGGTCGAAGAAGTGGATGGAGCGGGGGTCCCCGCCGTGCTCCCCGCAGACCCCGACCTTGAGGTGGGGACGGGTCGCGCGTCCCTTCTCGGTACCCATCTCGACCATGCCGCCCACCCCGAGCTGGTCGAGGGACTCGAACGGCGACACGTCGAAGATCCCGTGCTCGAAGTACCGCGAGAAGAAGGCGGCCTCGACGTCGTCTCGGGAGAAGCCCCATGCCATCTGGGTCAGGTCGTTGGTGCCGAACGAGAAGAAGTCGGCCGACCCCGCGATCCGGTCGGCGAGAAAGGCCGCGCGCGGCAGCTCGATCATGGTGCCGACCTGGAACTCGAGCCGGACCTCGCGGTCACGCTGGACCTCCTCGGCAACCTCGAGGATGCCCGACTTGACGGCATCGAGCTCACGCACGCTGGCCACCAGGGGGATCATGATCTCCGGCAGCGGTCTTCCGTGGGCCGCGGTGCGGTCGGCCGCCGCCTCCAGGATGGCTCTGGCCTGCATCTGGAACAGTCCGGGGATCGCGATGCCGAGGCGTACGCCGCGCAGGCCGAGCATCGGATTCTGCTCGTGAAGCCGTCGCACGTGGGCCAGGAGCTTCCGGTCGTGCTCGTCGACCTCTCCGCGCTCCTCTGCGATGGCGACCTTGACCGACAGCTCGGTGAGGTCGGGGAGGAACTCGTGCAGCGGGGGGTCGATCAGCCGGATGGTGACCGGCAGGCCGTCCATGGCCTCGAGGATCTCGGCGAAGTCCTGTCGCTGCAGCGGTAGGAGCGCGTCGAGGGCCTCGCCCTGGGCGGTCTCGTCCTCGGCCACGATCAGCCGCTCCACCAGCTCCCGGCGGTCACCGAGGAACATGTGCTCGGTACGGCACAGGCCGATCCCCTCAGCTCCGAAGCGTCGCGCGCGGGCGCTGTCGTCCGGGGTGTCGGCGTTGGCCCGGACCCGGAGCCGGCGGGCGCCGTCCGCGTGGGCCATGACCCGGGAGACCGCCGAGACGAGGTCGTCGTCGATCTTCTCGCCCTCGAAGTGGCGCACGACGAGGGAGTCGGAGACCGGCACCTCGCCCGCGAAGACCTCACCGGTGGTGCCGTCGATGGAGATCACGTCACCCTCGCGGACCGTCTCGCCGTCGCGGACCTGGAACTCGCGCTTCCTGGCGTCCACCAGCAGCGCTTCGGCGCCGCAGACACAGGTCCGGCCCATGCCCCGTGCCACCACGGCGGCGTGCGAGGTCTTGCCGCCACGGCTGGTGAGGATGCCGCGGGCGGCCACCATGCCGCGCAGGTCGTCGGGGTTGGTCTCCTTGCGGACGAGGATCACGTGCTCGCCCTTCTCCGCCCACTCGACGGCGGTGTCGGAGTCGAATACCGCCTTCCCGACGGCGGCTCCGGGCGAGGCGTTCATGCCCTTGGCGAGCAGGGTGCGTTCGGCACCGGCGTCGAAGCGCGGGAACATCAGCTGGGCGAGCTGGTCGCCGGTGACCCGGAGCACGGCCTCGTCCATGCCGATGAGTCCCTCGTCGACCATGTGCATCGCGATCCGGAACGCCGCCTCCGGCGTACGCTTGCCGACCCTCGTCTGCAGCATCCAGAGCTTGCCGCGCTCGACGGTGAACTCGATGTCGCACATGTCGCGGTAGTGCTTCTCCAGCCGCGCCATGATCGTCATCAGGTCGTCGTAGGACCCCTCGTCGACCGACTTGAAGTCGGCGAGCGACACCGTGTTGCGGATGCCGGCGACGACGTCCTCACCCTGAGCGTTCTGCAGGTAGTCGCCGTAGACGCCCTGGGCCCCGCTGGCCGGATCGCGCGTGAAGGCCACGCCGGACCCGGAGTCCATCCCGAAGTTGCCGAAGACCATGGCCTGGACGTTGACCGCGGTGCCGAGGTCCTCGGGGATCCGCTCCTGCCGGCGGTAGAGCCGGGCACGGTCGGTGTTCCACGAGTCGAAGACGGCGCGGATCGCCAGGTCCAGCTGCTCACGCGGGTCCTGGGGGAACGGTCGACCGGCCTCCTTCTCGACGATCTCCTGGTACGACGCGACGAGCGCCCGCAGGTCCTCGGCGTCGAGGTCGAGGTCGTTGTCGGTGCCCTTGTCCTTCTTGGCCGTTTCCAGGGCGTCGGAGAAGTGCTCGGGATCAACGCCGAGCACCGTGCTGCCGAACATCTGGAGCAGGCGGCGGTAGGAGTCCTGGGCGAACCGCTCGTCCTCGCTCTGGCTGGCCAGGCCGCGCACCGACTCGTCGTTGAGGCCGACGTTGAGGACGGTCTCCATCATCCCGGGCATCGAGAACTTCGCGCCGGAGCGCACGCTGACCAGGAGGGGGTCGTCGGCATCGCCGAGGGTTCGCCCCATCGACTTCTCCAGCGACGTGAGGTGCTCGGTGACCTCGTCCGCCATTCCGTCCGGCTCGCTCTGCTCCGCCAGGTACGCCTGGCAGGCCTCTGTGGTGATGGTGAATCCCGGCGGCACGGGCAGTCCGAGGTTCGTCATCTCGGCCAGGTTGGCGCCCTTGCCACCGAGCAGGTCCTTCTGGTCCTTGTTGCCGTCGCGGAAGTCGTAGACGAATGAGCTCACGCGCTGATACTGCCCTCTCCGGGTGCCGAGCGGGAGGGGCGGGTCACGCGGGTCAACGTCGGGGTCAGCGTCCCGACTCGGTGTAGGCCGGTCCGGGCGCCTTCAGGTTCGCCAGGGCCGACTCGACCCGGCGGGCGGTGAAGTCCGCCGCGCGGTCCCTGACCTCGTCGATCGTGCAGAACGACGCGGTCCGGATCTCGCGTTCCTGCTTCACGATCCCCTCGGCCACGACCGGGTCGTGGGTACCTCCGTCGAAGACGAGGCAGAGGGCGTCGTCCCACCCGCCCCAGGGCGGCAGCCAGTCGGTGAGGAGCAGGGCGCCGGTCTCGAGCGACAGTCCGAGCTCCTCCTTGACCTCGCGGGCGACCGCGAGCTGCGGGGACTCGCCGACCTCGACGACCCCGCCGGGCAGGTCCCAGTCCTGCTTGTAGGTCAGCTCACACAGCAGGACCCGTTCGGAGGTGTCGCGGATCAGCATCTGGCTGATCGCCCGTTTGCGGGGGAGGAAGGAGTTGAGCAGGGCCCGGAATCCGCCCGGTTCGCTGACCGGCACGTCGGTCGCCAACCGTGCGTAGACGATCCGGTCGCCCGACCGCCCGTCGACGTCCACTCCGCGCATCACGCCCTCGCGGCGCATTCCGGCCCAGGTGGCCACCCGCTGGCCCAGCTGGTCGTCAGGGTCGACAAGGGTCTCCACGCGGCCGTGCGCTCCCAGGGCCGCCTCGACCTCGCGGCGTACGACGTCGGCGGCACCCCACAGCCCCTCGTCGTGCAGCGCCGGGATCCAGCTGATCCGGGCGATCCCGTCCGCGACCGTCGTCACGGTGGTCGGGTCCTGGCTCACGCAGCCACCCTAACTGCGCGCAGTTTCATCAAGGTATGCAGACGGAGCGACACTTCCCTCGCCGAATTCGGCGAGGGGAGTGCCGTTCGATCTGCCTACCTTGATGAAGCAACAGGGCTCAGGCTCGCCGGCCCCAGGTCTGGAAACGACCCTGGACGTCTCACTTCCGACGAGCGCGCTTCCCGGGAGCCGACTTGCGTGCTGGCGCCTCGCGCGGTGCGGCCTCCGGCTGCGTCGCCTCAGGCTGTGTGATCTCGGGCTGTGTGGCCTCGGCGGACGACTCGTGATGCGCCGCGACCGGCGAGGCACGCAGCCAGACCACTCCGAGCGGGGGCAGCGCGATGTCCGCATGTGCCGGCTGGCCGGAGTGCTCGCCCTCGACGGCTTCGACCCGACCCAGGTTGCCCACCCCGGAGCCGCCGTAGTGATCGGCGTCGGTGTTGAGGACCTCCTGCCAGGCGCCGGCGGACGGCAGCCCGAGCCGGTAGTCGTGGGGGATCGCGGCGAAGTTGGCGACGCAGACGAGGTCGGGGTCGTCGTCGCCGTGGCGGACGAACGAGAAGACGTTACGGCTGGCGTCGTTCGCGTCGATCCAGGAGAAGGCCTCGGGCAGGTGGTCACGCGACCACAGCGCCGGGCTGTCGGCGTAGAGACGGTTGAGGTCGCGCACCAGCGCGTGGATCCCGGCGTGCTCGGGATGGTCCAGGAGCCACCAATCGAGCTCGCGCGCCTCGGCCCACTCCGACTCCTGGCCGAGCTCGGCTCCCATGAACAGCAGCTGCTTGCCGGGGTGGGCCCACATGAAGGCGAGGAAGGCGCGCAGGTTCGCCAGCTGCTTCCAGCGGTCACCAGGCATCTTCCGGAGCAGCGATCCCTTCCCGTGGACCACCTCGTCATGGCTGATCGGAAGCACGAAGTTCTCAGACCACGCGTAGACACTGGCGAAGGTCAGCTCGCTGTGGTGGTGGGAGCGATGGATCGGGTCGTTCTGGAAGTAGCCGAGCGAGTCGTGCATCCATCCCATGTTCCACTTGAAGCCGAACCCGAGCCCGCCCTTCTCGGTCGGCCGGGTGACGCCCTCCCAGGAGGTGGACTCCTCCGCGATCGTCATGGCGCCCGGCACCCGCCTGCCGACCGTTGCGTTCATCTCCTGCAGGAACTGCACCGCCTCGAGGTTCTCCCGGCCGCCGTGGACGTTGGGGCTCCACTCGTGCGGCTCGCGGGAGTAGTCGAGGTAGAGCATCGAGGCCACGGCGTCGACCCGCAGCCCGTCGATGTGGAAGTCGGCCAGCCAGTAGAGCGCATTCGCCACCAGGAAGTTGCGGACCTCGCGGCGTCCGAAGTTGAACACGTAGGTGCCCCAGTCGGGGTGCTCGCCCCGCGAGGGGTTCGGGTCCTCGTAGAGCGGCGTGCCGTCGAAGCGGGCCAGCGCAAATGCGTCCTTCGGGAAGTGGGCAGGAACCCAGTCCACGATGACGCCGATGCCGGCCTGGTGGAGCCGGTCGACGAGGTACCGGAAACCGTCGGGGTCGCCGAACCGCGCCGTCGGAGCGAAGTACGACGTCACGTGGTAGCCCCACGAGCCGCCGAACGGGTGCTGCATCACCGGCATCAGCTCGACGTGCGTGAAGCCGAGCCGGGCCACGTACGCCGGCAGGTCGTCGGCGATCTCGTCCCACGACCA
>JBJMIQ010000076.1:0-8844 GCA_045806805.1 Nocardioides sp.
CGCGGCGGGCGCGCCCGGCAAGCGGCTGGCGCTGCCCAACAGCCGGATCCTGATCCACCAGCCCTACACCGAGGGCACGTTCGGCCAGACCTCCGACATCGAGATCCAGGCCAACGAGATCCTGCGGATGCGCGAGCTGCTCGAGAAGATGATCAGCGACCACTCCGGGAAGTCGGTCGAGGAGGTCAGCAAGGACATCGAGCGTGACAAGATCCTGACTGCCGAAGGTGCGGTCGAGTACGGCCTGATCGACGCCGTGCTCGAGTCGCTCAAGGGCACCCCCGCACTCGCAGGATGAGCCCGGCGAGTTCCTCGTGTCAGCCAGCCAAAGGGGCCGGCGCGAGGTACCGTCGGGGAGTTGAGCACAACGACGTCGGACCGACCGGAGGATGATCGCCCGTGGCACGAATCGGTGACGGTGGCGACCTGCTGAAGTGTTCCTTCTGCGGGAAGAGTCAGAAGCAGGTCAAGAAGCTCATCGCCGGACCGGGCGTCTACATCTGCGACGAGTGCATCGACCTCTGCAACGAGATCATCGAGGAGGAGCTCAGCGAGGGCGGGGAGGTCTCCCTCGACGAGTTGCCCAAGCCCAAGGAGATCTTCGAGTTCCTCAACGCCTACGTGATCGGGCAGGAGCAGGCCAAGAAGTCGCTCGCCGTGGCGGTCTACAACCACTACAAGCGGGTGCAGGCCGGGATCGCGGCCATCGGCGGCAAGCACAGCAAGGACGAGATCGTCGAGGTCGCCAAGTCCAACATCCTGGTGATCGGTCCCACGGGCTGCGGCAAGACCTACCTCGCGCAGACCCTGGCGCGGATGCTCAACGTCCCGTACGCCATCGCCGACGCGACCGCGCTCACCGAGGCCGGCTACGTCGGCGAGGATGTCGAGAACATTCTGCTCAAGCTGATCCAGGCCGCCGACTACGACGTCAAGAAGGCCGAGACCGGAATCATCTACATCGACGAGATCGACAAGGTGGCCCGCAAGGCAGAGAACCCCTCCATCACCCGCGACGTCTCCGGTGAAGGTGTGCAGCAGGCACTGCTGAAGATCATCGAGGGCACCTCGGCCTCGGTGCCTCCCCAGGGCGGGCGCAAGCACCCGCACCAGGAGTTCATCCAGATCGACACCACCAACATCCTGTTCATCGTCGGCGGGGCCTTTGCCGGGCTCGAGAACATCGTCGAGCAGCGCGTCGGCAAGAAGACCCTGGGCTTCACGGCCGAGGTGCGCGGCGTCGCGGAGCGCGACTCGGACGACCTGCTCGCACTGGTGCGACCCGAGGACCTCACGAAGTTCGGACTGATTCCGGAATTCATCGGCCGGCTCCCGCTCATCGCGAGCGTCAACAAGCTCGACATCGAGGCGCTGGTCCAGATCCTCACCGAGCCGCGCAACGCGCTCGTGAAGCAGTACCAACGCCTCTTCGAGCTCGACGGAGTCGTGCTCGAGTTCGAAGACGGCGCCGTCGCGGCCATCGCCGAGAAGGCCATGGAGCGGGGCACCGGCGCGCGGGGTCTGCGCGCGATCATCGAAGAGGTGCTCCTCCACGTGATGTACGACGTCCCGTCCCGCGGCGACGTCGGCAAGGTGATCGTGACCCGTGAGGTCGTCGCCGACGAGGTCGCACCCACTCTGGTCCCCCGCGAGTCCGAGGCGAAGAAGAAGAAGTCTGCATGAGCAGCCGCGGCGCGGGACGCGCCGCGGTGTCGCTCGTAACAGCGAACCTGTTGGCCCTCACCTGACCGTGGACGACGACCCCACACGGCGGTACTACGACGTTCGTCCACTTGCTGCAGTGCCCGTGGCTGGTTGCAGAATCAATCACACCTAGACGTGCTGGGCACGCAGCGGACTCGCGGCGACCGGCGTGTGGAAACCCCTGGAGGGAACGCGATGAACACCAAGACTGCAGCAAAACTCGCGCAACGGACGGCGGTCGTGATTGCCCTGGGCGTGCCCCTGAGCTTCGCCGCGATCGGTACTGCTTCCAGCGCTGCCAATACCTGTCACGGCGAGGTGGTCACGATGACGGGGACCGCCGGCGCCGACGTGATCCGGGGAACGGCCGGCCAGGACTCCATCGTCGCGCTCGGCGGCAACGACGTGATCCGCGGCCTGGGTGGTCGCGACGAGATCTGCGCCGGACCGGGCGACGACCGGCTGGTCGGGGGCGACAACAAGGACGGTCTGGACGGCGCCGGGGGCGACGACACGCTCCTCGGCGAAGACGGCAACGACGACCTCATGGGAGGCCGTGGTGCTGACAGGCTGTTGGGCGGCGCCGGACCTGACCAGCTCGTCGGCGGCACCGGGCAGAACACTGCCAACGGCGGGGCGGGCCTCGACGACTGCCCTGGTACGTGGGTGACGGTGCGCGGGTGCGAATCTCCCTGACCGGTACCAGACGCGCTAGCGCGATGTCCAACGGGTAGTCATTTCAGATCATTTTTGTGGATAACCGTCCCTTAACAGCGGTCGCACCGTGACAATTGGGCCAACCCCAAGAAGTTGGGGCACCCCTGAAGGTTGGGCCAACCCCCTGAAAGGCCCCACTGTGACTGGCCAGCATCTGCGACCCCTGCTCGCGTTCGTGACTGTCGCGATCGTGGGCGCATTGGTGTTCGCAAATTCCTTCCGGGCGCAGGACGTCGTCGACGCGATCCGCGGCGGCGCCTCCGACGTGTTGGCCGGGACTTCGCTGCTGCACGACCCCCTCTATGTCGTCGAGCGGGGGGAACAGATCGAGGCGGCGCCGGTGCCCGAGCCCGAGGTCGACTCGTCCGAGGAGACGGGCTCGGCCCCGCTGGACCCCGTCGGTGAAGGCACGCCGAGCACGGCGGCCCCCGCGCCGGTGCCCACGCCCGCGGCGGGCAGTGATGCCGGCACGGGTCCCACGGGCCAGGCCGGGCAGAACGCAGGCACCGGCAAGGCGGGGGATCAGGGCGGAAGCAAGGGGAACGGCGTTCCCGTGACGCCGAAGGCGGGGAATCACCAGGGGCACGGAGCGCCGGGCGGCGGTGAGGACTCGACCGGAACCGGCGGCGGTGCCACGGTCGGTCAGGCGGCCGAGGGCCACGGCAACGGACACGCCGGCGAGGATCACGGGAAGGGCCCCGGCAGGGACCAGGTGGCCGATGGCCACGGTCATGGGCACGCGGGTGACAAGGGGCACGACGCTTCGAGCGGCCCTGGGCCCAAGGGGCACGCCAAGTCGGACCACGGCAAGTCCGACCGCGGCGAGTCAGACCACGGGCAGTCCGACCACGCCACCCCAGGTCAGGCCAAGAACAAGAACGCCAGGAACGACGACGCCAAGATGGCTCCTGGCCAGGGCCAGGCCAAGGGGCACAGCCGCCGCTGACGCGCCGTGAGCGCATCCCGCAGCGACGAGGAGCGTCATTGCTGCGAGGTCTCGGCCAGCTCCGCCTCGACCGTGATGGCCTCGGCGTCCGGATCGGTGGTGAACACGAGCTCGCCGGTGATCTTTCCGGCCTTTCGGAGGTCCTCGGCCGCAGACGCGACGGCCGCGACCTGATCGGTCGGCCCGGTGATCTCGACTCGCGACAGTTCCGCCCGCATGGACACCTTGGCCTGCGACTTCGTCCCGCGGATCCCGATCAGGGCAGCTGCGATGGCGTCCACGATCGCGGGGTCGGCCGCGGCAGCGGAGCCCAGGTCACCGGAGACCGGCCAGGATGCACGATGGATCGAACCCTCCTGCCACCACGACCAGACCTCCTCGGTCACGTAAGGGAGGAACGGCGCCAGCAGGCGGAGCTGCACGTGGAGCGCGATGGCGAGCGTCGCTCGGGCCGAGGCGGTCCCGGCGCCACCGTCGTCGGCGTAGGCGCGCTCCTTGACCAGCTCGAGGTAGTCGTCACAGAACTCCCAGAACGACTTCTCGGTGACCTCGAGCGCGGTGGTGTAGTCGTAGGCCTCGAACGCCTCGGTGGCGCGCTCGACGACCTTCTCGAGTCGGGCCAGCTGGGCACAGTCGATGGGCTCGCTCACCGCGAAGTGGTCGAGCGAGCTGGCGCCGACCCCGCCGAGGACGAACTTCGAGGCGTTGAGCACCTTCATCGCCAGGCGGCGTCCGACCTTCATCTGGCTCTCGTCGAACGGCGAGTCGAGGCCCGGCCGCGCCATGGCGGCGCGCCAGCGCACGGCGTCAGCGCCGTACTTCGTCAGGACGTCGGACGGGACGACGGCGTTGCCCTTGGACTTCGACATCTTCTTGCGGTCGGGGTCGACGATGAAGCCGGAGATCAGCGCGTGGCGCCACGGGGCCACGTGGTTCTCGTAGTGGGACCGGACGACCCTGGAGAACAGCCAGGTCCGGATGATGTCGTGGGCGTGGGTGCAGAGGTCCATCGGGAAGACGCGCTTCCACAGGTCGTCATCGGTTTCCCATCCCCCGGCGATGTGGGGGGTCAGCGATGACGTCGCCCAGGTGTCCATGACATCGGGGTCCCCCACGAAGCCGCCCGGCTTGCCCCGCTGCTCCTCGGTGAAGCCCTGCGGTGCCCGGGTGGACGGGTCGAGCGGGAGCTCTTCTTCGCGGGGCAGCAGCGGGTGGTCGTAGTCGGGCTCACCGTCGTCGTCGAGCGGGTACCACACCGGGAACGGGATGCCGAAGAAGCGCTGCCGGGAGATCAGCCAGTCGCCGTGGAGGCCACCGACCCAGTTGTCGTAGCGGTGCTTCATGTGGGCGGGTGCCCACTCGATCTCGGTGCCTCGCTCCAGCATCTCGGCCCGAAGCGCGGCGTCGCGGCCGCCGTTGCGGATGTACCACTGGCGGGTCGCGACGATCTCGAGCGGCTTGTCGCCCTTCTCGTAGAAGTTCGCCATCCGCTGCGTCGGAGTCGGCTCGCCCTCGAGATCGCCGGTTTCCCGGAGCTTCGCGACCATCGCCTCGCGCGCGGAAAACGTGGTCTTGCCCTTGAGCTCCTCGTACGCCGCTGCGGCTTTCTCCCCGTGCAGCCACCCGGGCGTCTCGCGTGACATCCGGCCATCTCGCCCGATGAGGGTCCGGACCGGCAGGTCGAGCTCGCGCCACCAGATCACATCGGTGAGGTCGCCGAACGTGCAGCACATCGCGATGCCGGCGCCCTTGTCGGGCTCGGCCAGGTGGTGGGCAAGGACCGGGATCTCGACACCGAACACAGGCGAGGTCACCGTCTGCCCGAACAGGTCGGCGTACCGCTCGTCGTCGGGGTGGGCGATCAGGGCGACCACGCTCGGGATCAGCTCCGGGCGGGTGGTCTCGACATGGACAGTCGACCCGTCCCCGCGATGGAAGGCGACCCGGTGGTAGTGGCCGGCGTACTCGCGCGCCTCGAGCTCGGCCTGGGCGACCGCGGTCTGGAAGGTGACGTCCCACAGGGTCGGTGCGTCCGACAGGTAGGCCTCGCCGCGGGCGAAGTTGCGCAGGAAGGCGACCTGGCTGACCAGCTGCGCCTTCGGGCCGATCGTGGTGTAGTGCTCCCTCCAGTCCACCGAGAGCCCTACCGTGCGCCACAGCTCCTCGAAGATCTCCTCGTCCTTCTCGATCAGCTGTTCACAGAGCTCGACGAAGTTGGGTCGACTGATCGGGACCTGGCGCTTGGGATCGGGCTTGTCAGGGGGCGTGAAGTCCTCGACATAGGGCAGGGAGGGGTCACAGCGCACGCCGTAGTAGTTCTGGACCCGGCGCTCGGTCGGCAGACCGTTGTCGTCCCAACCCATCGGGTAGAAGACGGACTTGCCCCTCATCCGCTGGAAGCGCGCGACCAGGTCGGTGTGGGTGTAGGAGAACACGTGGCCGACGTGCAGGCTGCCCGAGACCGTCGGTGGGGGAGTGTCGATGGAGTAGACGTTCTCCCGGGGCTGGGTGCGGTCGAAGCGGTAGGTGTCGTCGGTCTTCCAGCGTGCGGCCCACGTCTCCTCGAGGCCCTCCAGCGCCGGCTTGTCCGGTACGACGACGGCACGCCGGGCTGGCGTCGTCGAGCTCTGGACAGGCTGTTGCTGGGTGTCGGTCATGCCCGAAATGTTACGGGTGTGACCGCTCCGGCCGCGAACCAGTTCCGGGCGACGTCCGAACGTCTGGTTCGAGGTAGTGCAGGGGGGTCATATCCGACCGATCACAGGACGCGGTGGCCCAGGCGGGGGATCGTGGTCCGGAATGGAGATCGGGGGAACCATGACCATGTCTTACACCGCACCGTCGTACCGCAACCTGCACGATCACCTCGGCCACGAGCTGGCCGTGGTGCCGGAGCCGTGTCGGCTGGTGACCGGCACCGTCCTGGTGCTGGAGAGCCTGTCCACGCCGTGGGAGTGCGAGGGGGTCTCGCACTTCGAAGTGCGCTTCACCGGCCCGGCCAGTGAGGAGTTGCTGGCCGACTTCTACCGGCTTCGCGGCGGGTCGACCGTGTTCTCGCTGTACCTGGAGCCGATCGCGCGCGACCTGAGGTTCGTGCACTACGTGGCGGAGCTCAGCGAGCCGACCGGCGCGGTGCCGGTCGCCGCAGGCATGCCGCTAGCGGGCTGAACCTGGCGCTGCCCGACGCTCGACGGACGACTGCGGTGAGCTAGTACTGGTTTCGCTGGCCGGTTCCGGTCCTGGTGCACCGCTCCAGTGTGTCGACCTGGGATCTACGAGGCCCTGGGCTACCGGGCGGTCGTGGACATGGCGAATCTCCTGATCACCTGAGTGGTCCCTAGACTGAGGAGGCAATGACCGAGATTCCCTCCCCGCGCCTAGCCGAGACCTACGCGGAGGTCGAGGACGCGCTGTTGTCCCGCTGGCCCGAGACCAGGCTCGAGCCGTCACTGGACCGGATCCGGGCCTTCACCGAGCTGCTCGGCGACCCTCAAGGGTCGTTCCCGGTGATCCACCTGACCGGCACCAACGGCAAGACCAGCACCTCGCGGATGATCGACGCGCTGCTCCGAGGGCTCGACCTGCGGACCGGTCGCTTCACCTCGCCCCACGTGGAGCGGATGAGCGAACGGATCTCCCTGGACGGCGAGCCCCTCGATGACGAGCAGTTCGTGCGGGCGTTCAACGACGTGGCTCCCTACACGCACCTCGTGGACGCGGCCCAGGAGCATCCGCTGTCGTTCTTCGAAACCATCGTCGCCATGGCCTACGCCGCGTTCGCCGAGGCCCCGGTCGAGGTGGCCGTGGTCGAGGTCGGCATGGGCGGCTCGTGGGACGCCACCAACGTCGCCGACGCCGCGGTCGCGGTCGTGCTACCCGTCGCGATCGACCACGCGCGGTACCTCGGGGAGACACCGGTCGCGATCGCCGCCGAGAAGGCCGGGATCATCAAGCCCGGCTCGGTCGCCGTCCTGGCGGGACAGTCGCCCGAGGTCGCGGAGGTACTGCTGCAGCGAGCTGCCGCGGTGGACGCCCGGGTGGTCCGGGAGGGCGCCGAGTTCGGCGTCGTGTCCCGGGTCCCGGGCATCGGCGGCCAGCTGATGTCGCTGCAGGGGTTGCGGGCGACGTACGACGACGTCTTCCTGCCGCTCCACGGCGCGCACCAGGCGCAGAACGCGGCCGTAGCCCTGGCAGCGGTCGAGTCGTTCGCCGGGTCGCAGCCCCTCGATGCGGAGATCGTCAGGGCGGCCTTCGCCGAGGTGACCTCTCCGGCCCGGCTGGAAGTGATCCGGCGCAGCCCGACCATCCTGCTCGACGCCGCGCACAACCCCCACGGAGCCGAGGCCACCGCCGCCGCGCTGGAGGACTCCTTCACGTTCTCCCCGCTCATCGGCGTGATGGGCGTGATGGCCGACAAGGACGCCGAGGGCGTGCTGGCCGCCTTCGAGCCGCACTTCGCGCACCTGGTCTGCACCCAGAACTCCACCCACCGGGCGATGCCCGCCGAGGTTCTCGCTGAGACTGCCCGCGAGATCTACGGCGACCATCGGGTGACCGTCGCGCCACGCCTGGACGAGGCCATCGACCAGGCCGCCACCCTCGCGGAGGCGGGAGCGGTGTTCGGGGACGGGGTGGGCTCCGGTGCCGTCCTCGTGACCGGCTCGGTGATCACCGCCGGCGAGGCGCGGACCATGCTGAAGGGCCGCTCGTGATCGCCCTACGGAAGTCGGCATGAGCGAGAGCGAGGCCCGATCACCCCGTCGCGGGATGTGTGCGGCCGTGCTCTCCCTGGAGGCGATCACCCTCGGGCTCACCACACCGGTGATGATCACGCTCACCGACGTCTCCACCCCGACTGCGCTCGCACTGGGGCTGGGTCTCACGCTGGCCTGTCTCGTCCTGGCCGGTCTGCTCCGCTCGGAGTGGGCCTACGGCGCCGGCTGGGTGATCCAGCTCGCGGCGATCGGCATGGGGTTCCTGGTCCCGATGATGTTTCTGCTCGGCGCGATCTTCGCCTTGCTGTGGGGGACCGCGGTCTTCCTGGGACGCAAGATCGAGCGCGAGCGGGCCGCGGCGTACGCCGCGCACGATGCCGACTCCGCCTGACCGGAGAGCCCCTCGATAGGGTCTCGCGCATGACCTTCACCCCACGAAATCACTCGCTCCGCTCGGATTCCGCGGGGACCCCGAGATGAGCGAACGCACCCTGGTCCTGCTGAAGCCCGACACGGTCCGCCGCGGCCTCGTCGGCGAGGTCTTGTCGCGCTTCGAGGCCAAGGGGCTGAACATCGTGCGGATGGAGTTGCGGACCATCGACGGTGAGGTGGCGGACCAGCACTACGCCGAGCACGTGGAGCGGGACTTCTACCCGCCGCTGCGGGAGTTCGTGACCTCCGGCCCGATGCTGGCGGCGGTGCTCGAGGGTGACGAGGCGATCGAGGTCGTGCGCGCGATCAACGGCGCCACCGACGGGCGCA
>JBJMIQ010000077.1:0-8906 GCA_045806805.1 Nocardioides sp.
TGCTCAACATGCGACGGTTCGAGCAGCGGTCGACCGAGACCCTGGTCATCGGGCAGATGCTCGACCGGCAGGTCACCGTCGCCAGCAGCGGCGTGACCGGGACGGTCTACGACGTCGCGATGGAGCAGGCCCGCAACCGCGACTGGGTGATCTCCCGGGTGGCGGTCCAGGAGCCCAGCAGCCGGTTCCGCAGGCGCGGGCAGACCCACGTGGCGGAGTGGCGCGACGTCGAGGGCCTCGTCGGCCGCGAGGAGACCCAGGGTGCCACGCACCTGATCGCTGCGCTCAACGACATGAAGCCGGCCGACGCGGCCAACATGATCCACGACCTGCCGGTCGAGCGACGGACAGCGGTGGTGGCGGCGCTGGATGACGAGCGGCTCGCCGATGTGCTCGAGGAGCTCCCGGAGGAGGACCAGGTCCAGATCCTCGAGCACCTCGACTCCGAACGCGCGGCCGACATCCTCGAGGAGATGTCGGCCGACGACGCAGCCGACCTGATCGCCGACCTCCCACCGGAGACCGCGGCGACCCTGCTTGGGTTGATGGAGTCGGAGGACGCCGAGGACGTCAGGCGCCTGATGTCCTACGAGGAGGAGACCGCGGGCGGGATGATGACCCCGGAACCGGTGATCCTCGGGCCGGACGCGACCGTCGCCGAGGCGCTGGCGCAGGTCCGCGACCCCGACCTACCGGTGTCCCTTGCGGCGATGGTCTACGTGTGCCGGCAGCCTCTGGAGCCACCCACCGGGCGGCTCGTCGGGTGTGCCCACATCCAGCGCCTGCTGAGGGAGCCCCCCTCGACGCTGGTCGCGGCCATGATCGACAAGGAGGTCGACCCGCTCCGGCCGGAGGCCACGATCGACGAGGTGGCGGGCTACCTCGCGACCTACAACCTGGTCGCGGCACCGGTCGTCGACGACGAGGGCCGCCTGCTCGGTGCGGTCACGGTCGACGACCTGCTCGACCACATGCTCCCCGAGAACTGGCGCGACCGGACCGGCCCCGGCGGCACCCAGGCGGTGGGCTATGGCTGAGTCCCGCCGCCCCCGGCTCGACACCCCGGCCGAGGTACGCCGCCCACTGGTGCGCCGGCCGGCCTACGACTCCGACACGTTCGGCAGCTTTGCCGAGCAGTTCGCGCGCTTCATGGGGACCGCCCAGTTCCTGCTGTACATGACGCTGGTCGTGATCACCTGGGTCGGCTGGAACTGGCTCGCACCGGTCGACCTGAAGTGGGATCCGTACCCGTTCATCTTCCTCACCCTGATGCTGAGCCTGCAGGCGTCGTACGCCGCTCCCCTGATCCTGTTGGCGCAGAACCGCCAGGAGCAGCGGGACAAGGTGATCGCCGAGCAGGACCGGCAGGCGAACGCCCGTGCCCACGCCGACATGGAGTTCCTGGCCCGTGAGGTCGCGGCGCTCCGGATGGCGGTGGGAGAGGTCGCCACCCGCGACTACCTGCGGTCCGAGCTACGATCTCTGCTCGTCGAGCTCGGGGAGCGCAACACCTCCTACGCAGAGGCCGAGGAGTCGTGACCAACCACAGAGAAGACCGAGCGCACCGCTGGCCCTGGAGAGCCGCGGGGATCGTCGTCTTGTTCGTCGTCGCGCTCGCACTGGTGGCCCAGCCAGAGCTTCCGTTCGTCGGTGCCGACGTCCCGGTCGCCCACGTGGCCGGCCAGAAGACGGACGACCCGGCCGAGATCGTGACGTCCACGAAGTTCGAACGGGCGCAGCAGGTCGTACCGGCGCCGCCCACGTTCCGGCGAGCCCCCAACGCGCCCGAAGTACCAGCCACAGGCCCGGCCAGGATCAAGTGTGTCTCCCAGGAGGACGTCACGCTCAACGTGCTCACGTTCAACATCCACTCGGGTCTAGGACCCCACGGCCTCAACCTCGAGCAGCTGGTCCGGGAGATCGAGTCGTGGGATCCCGACGTGGTCCTGATGCAGGAAGTCGACAGGTTCCGCGGTCACAGCAAGGGGATCGACGAACCCGCCTGGTTCGCGGCCCGGCTCGGCATGGAGTTCGCGTACGGACCCAACGAAAGCCCCGGACACGGCGAGATCGGCAACGCGACGCTCTCGCGCTTCCCGATCGTTGACGAGACCAACACCCATCTCCCGAACCAACCCGGCCTGCCGGACGCCCTGCAGCGAGGCGTGCTCCGCACAGGAATCAAGGTCGGGGAGACCGTGGTGAGCGTCTACAACACGCACCTCCAGCCGGCCTACGACAGTCTCAAGCTGTCCCAGATGCAGGTCGTCGGGCGGATGCTGGCAGCCGACTCGCGGCCGATGCTCCTCGGTGGTGACTTCAATGCCGTGTCCACCTCGCGCGTGATGTCGGTGGCCCGGCCCTTCCTGGACGACGCGTGGGAGGCAGCGGGCACAGGTCCCGACGGCACCTCTCCCAACTCGCACAAGGCCCGGATCGACCACGTCTTGTACTCGTCGCAGTTCGTTCCCAGCATCGCGAGGACCATCGAGTCCGCGGTGTCGGACCATCGTGCCGTGGGGACCACGTTGACGCTGTCGGGCGAGGGGAAAGTGTGTGTCCCCGTCTTCGACAAGGGCGTGTCCCAGGGCGACTCCTGACCGCACGGGGCGTCGCGTTGAGACGCAGCCCACCGCCGGGCCGGTCGGGAAGCGGGGGCTGAGCAACTAGGCTTGGGCATCATGAGCACCCGCACTCCCGAGCAGATCGAGCCCGACGTCCGGGCCGCGCTGGCGACCGTCAACGACCCCGAGATCAAGCGCCCGATCACCGACCTCGGGATGGTCGACTCGGTCCGGGTGGACGGCGACGGGACCGTCCGGGTCCGCGTGCTGCTGACCGTCGCGGGGTGCCCGCTCAAGGACACCATCAATCGCGACGTGACCGCGGCGGTCTCGCGCGTCGAGGGCGTGACCTCGGTCGACCTCGAGCTCGGCGTGATGACCGCCGAACAGCGGTCCGGCCTCCAGCAGGAGCTGCGCGGCGGACAGGCCCAGCGCGAGATTCCCTTCTCCCAGCCGGGCTCCCTGACCAAGGTCTACGCCGTAGCGAGCGGCAAGGGCGGGGTCGGGAAGTCCTCGGTCACCGTCAACCTCGCGCTCGCGATGGCCCAGGAGGGGCTGAAGGTCGGGATCGTCGACGCGGACATCTACGGCCACTCCGTCCCGGCGATGCTCGGCGTAGCCGACGCCCGTCCGACCCAGGTCGAGGACCTGATCAGGCCCGTCCCCACCGCGAGCGGGGTGTCGGTGATCGCGATCGGGATGCTCAAGCCGCGCCGCGACCAGGTCGTGGCGTGGCGCGGCCCGATGCTGGACCGGGCGCTGGTGCAGATGCTGGCCGACGTCTACTGGGGCGACCTCGACGTGCTGCTCCTCGACCTGCCGCCGGGCACCGGCGACATCGCCATCTCCCTGGGCCAGCACCTCCCCGGCGCGGAGGTCGTGGTGGTGACCACGCCGCAGGAGGCGGCGGCCGAGGTGGCCGAGCGCGCGGGGACGATGGCCTCGATGATGCACCAGCGCGTGGTCGGTGTGGTCGAGAACATGAGCTACCTCGCCTGCCCCCATTGCGGGCCCGAGCACCAGATCGAGCTGTTCGGCACCGGAGGCGGCGACCGGGTCGCGTCCACGCTGTCCGCACGCTTCGGGTACGACGTACCCGTGCTGGGACGGATCCCGCTCGACGCCTCGCTGCGTGAGGGCGGCGACGCCGGCAAGCCGATCGTCGAGGCCGACCCCACGGCGCCCGCGGCGACCGAGCTGTCCGGTGTCGCGAGGCGGCTGGCCGGGCGCGGCCGAGGCCTCGCCGGCATGCAGCTCGGGCTCACCCCCACGGGCAGGACCTGACGCGTGTTCGACATCGGGTTCGGCGAGCTGGCGGTGATCGCCTTCATCGCCGTGCTCGTGTTCGGGCCCGACAAGCTCCCCGAGCTGGCCAGACAGGCCGGCCGGTTCCTGCACCGGGCCAAGACCTTTGCCAACGCCGCTCGCGACGAGCTGCGCACCGAGCTGGGGCCCGCCTACTCCGACCTCGAGCTCCGCGACCTCGACCCCCGCACCATCGTCCGCAAGCACGTCATCGAGGCGATGGAAGATGCGGAGGCCGAGGCCTCCCCCGAGCGACGCGGGCTGCGCCCCCTCGCAGCCGGCGAGATCCCCCCGTACGACATCGAGGCCACCTGACTCAGCCGGTGATCGGCAGCGCCGCCTCGGCATGCCAGCGCAGCCGCTTCTTGAGCCGGACCGAGCCGCCGCCGTGGTCGGTCTCGAAGCTCGCGTCGTCGGTGAACGCCTTCATCAGCGCGAGGCCGCGGCCGCGCTCGGCGGTCACGTCGGGCCAGTCCGACAAGCGCTGGCCGCGAGGGAATCCCGGACCGGAGTCCAGGATGTGCATCGTCAGCTCGAGGTCGCCGATGTTGATCAGTACCTCGAAGTTCTGGCCGACTGTCACGTGGTGGAAGACGTTGGTACAGGCCTCCGACAGGGCGACCTGGGCCTCGTGGACGCAGTCCGGTTCGACCGCGGCGATTCTGAGTGCTTCGGCCAGCGTGTGCCTCGCCAGGGACACGCTCGCGGCCTGAGGTGGGAGCATCATCACGACCTGGATGCTCATCGGTGGACCCCTCCCCTGGGATGCGTCGGTGCCTCGAGTGGCGTCGAGCGACCGGGTGGCGCACGCCGGGACGCAGGAGGAACCGGACTCGGGCATCGAATCAGAAACATGGACGGGCCTCGCGAACCGTTGAATTGGCGGGGCGAGGGCCGGGTCCCGTCACCAGCAGAACAGCTGGCGGGATATCTACGTCACGAGCATAACTCGCTTGGGGCGGAATGCCGCGGGACAGCGCGCATTTTTATCTCACGTCGCTGTACGCCGCCGCGAGGTCGGGGGAACGCGTGTTCACGACTTCCTCCGCGACCTCGACCAGGCGGCGACGTTCGTCGCGTGACCGCTTGCGCATGAGCTCGAACGCCTGGTCCATCTCGATCCCCAGAAGCGTGGCCAGCACGCCCTTGGCCTGCTCGATGATCACCCGGCTGGTCAGGGCGACCTGCAGCTGCTGGTTGAGCACGTCTCGCTGCTGGCCGATCCGTTCCTGCAGGATCGCGATGGTCGCGACGTCGGCCATGGCCTGCGCGACTGGACGGAGCTCGGGATCGGAGAGCGTCCCGTCCTTCGCGTCGAACAGGTTCAGCGCCCCGATGACCCGGCCACGCAGCCGCAGCGGCAGCGCAAGCACCCCGACAAACCCTTCCCGGGTCGCAGCCGGGGCGAACTTCGGCCAGCGGTCCTGTTCCTCGCTGAGCGGCACTCCGGAGACCGGTTGCCCGCTGTTGTAGCACTCGAGGCACGGGCCCTCGTCGTTCTGCAGCTGGTAGAGGTCCATGAGCCGCGCACTCTCGCTGGAGGACACCGCCAGCCTGAGCTGCTCCCCACCGTCGGCGAACATGAGACCCGCCGCGGACACCCCCAGCAGGTCGACACAGCGCTCGACGAGGACGTTGAGCAGGTCGAAGGCGTCGAAGTCGTCGACCAGGCTGTCGGCCAACTCTACGAACGTCTCCGCTAGTTTCTCCGTGTTCACGGCAGATTCCATCCCCTCGAACTTACATCGTCTCTCAGTCTGGTGGTCGGTACAAACCCCTAGCCCGGTTCCAGGCGCAACTTTCGGGTCACAATCTGGGTTGCCACCTCACCGATCGGAGTGTTGGTCGCGAAGGCGTGGGCGCAGATGCGGGCGAACGCGTCCCGGGGCCCGACGTCCAGGTGCACCATGGTGACGCCGACTGCCTGGTGCACCTCCGGACGGAAGCGGGACCGGTCGCCCAGCACCCAGTCGGAGGCCTCCGCAGGCTCTCCGTCCGGTGAGCTGAGCATCAGCAGCACCGTGGCTGCCTCGGCCAGGACCCACGCATCCTTGAACTGGACATCGTCGAGCTGGCCCACATCGGTGCGGTAGAGGGTGAGCACACCCAGGCGCGCCGCTCCCATCCGCAGGGGGAAGACGAACAACCCGCGGATACCCGCCTCGTACGCGGCAGGAGTGAAGCCCGGCCAGCGTCCGTCGGAGGAAGCCAGGTCGCCCATGAGCACGCTCTCACCGGTTCGCAAGGCTTCAACCGAAGGCCCCTCGCCGAGCGTGTCCTGCAGCTCCTCTACCCGGTCACTCAGGTCGTTGGTCGCGCAGACCGTGCTCCGCGTGCCCTCGGTGGCGACACTCAACGCCGCCCCGGCCACCCCGGTGGCCTCCACGCAGAGGGCGCACAGTCGCTGGACACGGGTCATCGGGTCGACGCCGGAACCCTGCTGGTCCAGCAAGGCCACCAGTTCCGTCCAGCCGTGCGGGAGCACGAGAACGACCTCCTCGACAGGCCTGCAACAAACGCGCCTGCGACCGTGGATCGATCGCCTGCTGCCCACCATACGCCTGAGCAAAGGGAGTGCGCGCTACCCCCGGCTCTGCACCGCGGCGAGGCCGGAGAAGGCCACCAGCACGGGGCGTTCACCAGCGGCAGAGCCCTCCACGAAGTCCTTCCCGACCCGGGTCAGCACGGCCTCGTGCCGACCGCCGTCGACCAGGTGCAGCACGCACTGCTCCCCCGCGTCCGCCAGCCGCCGCAGCGCCGACCCGAAACCGAGCCGGGTCACTGGCGACCATGCCACCTCGGGGACCGACCGCGGCGACGCATCGCGGACGACGGTGATCGCGCCGGTCCGGACGATCCAGTCCAGCCCACCGCCGTGCAGCAGGCACCAGCCGGTGCCGACCCGCTGGAGGCTGCCCGAGACTCGGCCCACGCCACGCAGCTCGAGGATGAGCTGCACGTCGAGCGAGGCCATCAGCCGGCTGGACAGCGTCACCTGGGCGTACTCACTCCGGCTGCGATCGGCCAGGTCGAGGTCGCGCTCGGCGTCATAGAGAGCCTCGGCCTGCTGCTCGAGGTCCTCGAGGATCGAGAAGAGCTGTTCCTCCCAGCTCACGACGATGACCCCCGCACATCTCGACCTTCCCACAGGGATCGACCGCTGTGGAGAGGCGCTTGCAACGGGATGTAAAAAGACTTTGACTTCAGCAAACGGAAGCAAATGGAGTGATACGGGTGGATCGACCACAGGGGAAAGCCAGGCTCGGTCGATGCCTGTGGGTGCTCCTCACCGTCACCGCGGGCGCCGCTGTCGTGATGGCCCTGCTGCTCCCCGAGGCGCTCGCACTGGTTGACGTGATTCGCAGCGGGGCACTGGCCCGGGTTCCGTTCGATGTCGTGCTGGTCGGCGCCTGCGAGCTCGCGGTCGCGGGGTGCGCGGCCTGGCTCTGGCTGGCGACCCTGGTCGTCACGGCCGACGCGGCACGCGGCCAGGAATGGACCAGGCGCGGGGTGCCGCCCGCCTGGCGTCGGTTGGTCCTGACCGCCTGCGGTGTCGGACTCGCCGCTGGGCTGGGGGCGCCGGCTCACGCTGGCGACGGGTCCGGTGCGTCGCGCGTGGAGGGCCTGCCCTTCCCCGACCGCGCGACCACGACGACGCACGTGAGCCAGGTGTTCGCCCGGGCGGCCTCGCGACAGGCCGAAGCCCGCTCGTCGCGGCATGCGCAGGCCATCGTGGTGGTCCAGCCCGGCGACACCCTGTGGGACCTCGCCCGGGCCGAGCTTCCTCCGGAGGCCGACGACGCCACCGTCGCCGCCCGCGTCCTTCAGATCCATCGCGCCAACCGCGGCGTGATCGGCGCGAACCCCGATCTGATCCGCCCCCGCCAACGGCTGCGGATGCCAACGACGACCCGAGAGGAGACCCGATGAGTCCGTTCCACGAGAAGGTCGTCCCGCTGCACACGGTGGTCCCGGTCGCGAGCGTCCAGGGGACACTGGCGCTCGATCTCCACCCGCAGCACGACCCGCCCGAGCTGCTGCCCGCGCAGGGTCGGAGCAGCGGCGACGTCGTCCCCATCGACCACCGGGCCCGCACCCGGCTCGAGCAGTGGGCCCACCGCTACGCGCAGGCAGCGGTCGAGATCGTGGGCGGTGACCGACCGGTCACCCAGCTGCTGCGCTGGACAGTGCCCCGGGTCTACGCCGACCTCGCGCGCCGTGCCCAGCTCGTGGCTCGGGCCGCCGGGCAGCGCCCGGGCCAGGGCCGGGTCCAGGCGGTACGCCCGCAGGTGATCGGTGTGCGCACCTGCTTCGTCGACCCGGAGGCGGCCGAGGTCAGCGCCCACGTGCGCTATGGCCACCGGTCCCGTGCGGTGGCACTCCGGTTCGAGGTCCGGGACGAACGCTGGCAGTGCGTGGCCCTCGAGTTTGCCTGATCACGGCCGCGTTAGCGGACGTGATCGTTGGTGGTTGAGCAGCGACCGCGACTGAGGTACGAAGTCGCGACGGAGCGTGTCGAAACCCGGTGAGACGAAAGCAGACCTCAGCCCAGCGGAGAGCCCACAGTCACGGGGTTTCGAGGCTCGGGCCTTGACGGCCCTCACACCTCAACCTCCGGCAGCGGATTTCCAGGCTCGGGCCTTGACGGCCCTCACACCTCAACCTCTCCGGCGATGGCCTCAGCCGGCCGGCCGCGCGGTGAGACCGGTCGGGCCACCGGGGGCGCCGTGGCACTTCTTGAACTTCTTGCCCGACCCGCAGGGGCACAACGCGTTGCGGCCGATGCCGGCGTAGGGGTCATCGGCGTTGCTCACCGTCTGACCCCGCTGCTCGACCTCACCGGTCTCGGTCGGACCGGCGTAGGTCAGCTTCTGGGGAGCCTGCGGCCGTTGGAGCCCCTTGGCGCGGATCTGCGGTGCGTGCTGACCGTCGGGGTGACCGTCCGCCGCCTGACCGTCGGCCGCGGGGAGCGGCTGACGCATCGGCTCCACGACCTCCTCCTCGGGCTCGGCCTCCTCCTCGTCGACCTGGACCTCG
>JBJMIQ010000078.1:0-3087 GCA_045806805.1 Nocardioides sp.
GAAGGCCCATTGCAGGGCCAGCCCGTCGCCGTTCCAGTGGATCAGGTAGGCGAAGGCCACCGACAGCATGATGATGGCCAGGACGGCTACGAATCCCGCGGCGGCGAACAGCCCGAGGCCCACCCCGCCCGCCTTGACACTCACCTTGAGCTCGGACTTGGCGAGCTGGATCTCCTGGGTGATCAGCGACGAGATGTCACGGCTGGCATCGGTGACCAGGCGCCCGATGGTGGGCTCGCCCTCGAAGGGTCCATCGACGGGCTGGGCCGCCTTGACCGGTTCGGTTGCCATGCGTGAGGTCCTCCGTGGGTCGGGGTCGCGACTGACCCTACAACGGCGCGAGGGGTGCGCTGCGTTGGTAGCATCCCCCGTGCCCAGCCGCCCCCCGCTCTTCGGTGCACCCTCCGATGCCGAGAGCACCTTCATCGGCGATCTCCTCCGGCGCGAGGTGGTGGGTGGCTCCATCGCCCTTGTCGCGGCGGTGGTCGCGGTGGTGTGGGCCAACTCGCCGTTGAGCTCGTCGTACGACGCCCTGCGCCACCTGCAGGTCGGCCCGCTCGACGTCGAACACTGGGCGGCCGACGGGGCACTGGCGATCTTCTTCTTCGTGGCCGGCCTCGAGCTCAAGCGTGAGTTCGTGGTCGGGTCCCTGAGACGGCCGGCGGACGCCGCGGTGCCGGTGGTGGCGGCCCTCTGCGGGGTGGCTGTCCCGGCGGTTGTCTACCTGCTCGCCAACAGCGGCCCGTCGGGCAGCCCAACCGGATGGGCGATCCCGGCCGCGACGGACATCGCCTTCGCGCTGGCCGTCCTGGCGGTCGTCGGCTCCAACCTGCCGACGTCGTTGCGGGTGTTCCTCTTGACCATGGCAGTGGTCGACGACGTGGTCGTGGTGACGATCATCGCGGTGTTCTACACCTCCACGCTGCACCTGACGGCGCTGGCGCTCGCGGCCGTGGGGTGTGTCGCCTGGGCGGTCCTCCAGCACCTCCGCGTCCGTACGCCGCTCGTCTACGTGCCGCTCGCGGTGGCGACCTGGTGGCTGGTGCACGAGAGCGGGGTCCACGCGACGATCGCCGGCATGGTGCTCGCGCTCCTCACGCGGGTGCGCCCAGACCCGACAGAGTCACGCAGTCCCGCCGAACGGCTCGAGCATCTGCTGGACCCGGTGTCCTCGGGCATCGCCGTGCCGTTCTTCGCGCTGCTGTCGGCGGGGGTTGCGCTCAGCGGCGGCACCAGCCTGCTGACCGAGCCGGTCGTGATGGGTGTCGTCCTGGGCCTCGTGGTCGGCAAGCCCGTCGGCGTCCTGGTCGGGGCCTACGTCGTGACCCGGCTGACCCACGCCCAGCTGAGCCCGGACCTTGTCTGGCGCGACGTGATCGGGGTGGCGATCCTCGCCGGGATCGGGTTCACGGTCTCGCTGCTGGTCTCCGACCTCTCGTTCACCGGTGGGACCCGAGACGCCGCCAAGGTCGCCGTACTCTCCGGGTCGCTGGTGTCGGCGGTCCTGGGGGCCTTGGTCCTCGGCCACCGCGACCGCTTCCACGCCACCCCCTGACGCTGCCTTGGAGGCCGGTGGTTGAGGAGCGTGCGCAGCGAGCGTCTCGAAACCCGACGGGTCAGTCCTCGTCGGAGCCCTTGTCGGAGAGGTTCTCCTCGATCAGGTCCATCACCGTGGAGTCGGCGAGGGTGGTGACGTCGCCGACCTCGCGGTGCTCGGCCACGTCCTTGAGCAGCCGGCGCATGATCTTGCCGGAGCGGGTCTTGGGCAGCTCGGGCACGACCATGATCTGGCGTGGACGGGCGATCTTGCCGATCTCCTTCGCCACGTGGTCGCGCAGCTCGGAGATCAGATCGTCCGAGGCGGACTCGCCCTCCTCGAGCGCCGACTCGCGCAGGATCACGAACGCACAGACCGCCTGCCCGGTGTCCGGGTCGTTGGCGCCCACGACCGCGGCTTCGGCGACCTTCGGGTGCGAGACCAGCGCGGACTCGATCTCCGTGGTCGAGAGCCGGTGGCCCGACACGTTCATCACGTCGTCGACCCGACCGAGCAGCCAGAGGTCGCCGTCCTCGTCCTTCTTGGCGCCGTCGCCGGCGAAGTAGTAGCCCTGCTTCTCGTAGCGCGACCAGTACGTGTCCCGGTAGCGCTCGTCGTCGCCCCAGATCGTGCGCAGCATCGCCGGCCACGGTTCCTTGAGCACCAGGTATCCGCCCGAGCCGTTGGGGACCGACTCACCGTCGTCGTTGACGACGTCGGCGCTGATTCCGGGAAGCGCGGTCATCGCCGAGCCGGGCTTGCCGTGGGTGACCCCGGGCAGCGGAGAGATCATGAGCTGGCCGGTCTCGGTCTGCCACCAGGTGTCCATCACGGGGCAGTTGCCCCCGCCGATCACCTCGCGGTACCACACGTACGCCTCGGGGTTGATCGGCTCACCGACCGAGCCCAGCAGCCGCAGCGACGACAGGTCGGCCTTCGCCGGCACGTCCTCGCCCCACTTCATGAACGTGCGGATCACGGTCGGGGCGGTGTAGAGGATGGTCACGCCGTAGCGGTCGACGATGTCCCACCAGCGGCCGCGGTGCGGCGTCTCCGGGGTGCCCTCGTACATGACCGACGTCGCCCGGTTGGCCAGGGGCCCGTAGACGATGTAGCTGTGGCCGGTGACCCAGCCGACGTCGGCCGCCGTCCAGTAGACGTCGTCGTCGGGCTTGAGGTCGAAGGTCGCCCAGTGCGTGTAGGCGACCTGGGTCAGGTAGCCGCCCGTGGTGTGCAGGATGCCCTTCGGCTTCGCCGTCGTCCCCGAGGTGTACATGATGTAGAGCGGGTGCTCGGCGTCGAACGACTCGGGCTCGTGCTCGGTGGACTGCCGGTCGACCACGTCGGACCACCACAGGTCGCGGCCCTCGTCCCAGTCCACGTCCTGACCGGTGCGCTTGACGACGACGACGTTGCGGACGCCGGGGCTGCGGCCCACCGCGTCGTCGACGGCCGGCTTGAGCGCGCTGGGCGCCCCGCGGCGGTATCCGCCGTCGGACGTGATCACCAGGACGGCGCCGGCGTCGTCGAGCCGGCTGGCCAGGGCGTCG
>JBJMIQ010000079.1:0-5807 GCA_045806805.1 Nocardioides sp.
GACGGCGGACCCGGCACCGTGCTGATGCTGGAGCACCCGCCGGTGTTCACCGCAGGCAAGCGCACCACGCCCGAGGAGCGTCCGCTCGACCCCGGCGGCGCCCCGGTGCTCGACGTCGACCGCGGCGGCAAGATCACCTTCCACGGCCCGGGCCAGCTCGTGGGCTACCCCATCGTCACGCTGCCCGACCACGTCAAGGTCGTCGACTACGTGCGCCGGATCGAGGAGGCGCTGATCGCGGTCTGCCGCGACTTCGGCGTGACCACGGCCCGGATCCCCGGCCGCAGCGGGGTCTGGCTCCGCGCCGACCACCGCGGTCCCGAACGCAAGGTGGCCGCGATCGGCATCCGGGTCAGCCGCGGGGTGACCATGCACGGTTTTGCCCTCAACTGCGACGTCGACCTTGGATGGTACGACCGGTTCGTCCCGTGCGGGATCGCCGATGCGGGCGTGACGTCGCTGAGCACCGAGCTGGGCCAGGAGGTCGGATGCCGGGTCACCGTCGCCGACGTGCTGCCGAGCGTCGAGCGGCACCTGACGGAGTACCTCGCCTGGGGGCCCTACACCCCCACACCGGACTACGAGCCCCGCCCGGAGCCCGGTCGGACTCCTCGTATCGAGCTCGTCACCCCCTAGCCGAGGGTCAGTTGATGGTCAGCTGACCGACCGGCTCGCCCTGCCCGCCGCCGATGCTCTTCACCACGAGGGTGAGCGGGGTCTGCTTGATCGTGACCTTCACGTCGACCGACTCCTCCGGCGAGGCGTGGAAGTCGGGCTCGGCGATCTTCGCCGCGCCGAGAGGTTCGGGCACGATCTGGTAGGCGTCGGGGAGCCGGCCGACGTTGGTGATCGTCACGGTGACCTGGTCACCCACACCCGCGGTGTCCGGACCGTCGAGCTTGACGGCGAACGGCGGTGCGTCGGGGTTCACGGAGGCCTCGCTGGACTCGGACGTCGAGGGGTCCTCCGTGGGGGAGCCGCACGCGGCCAGCGGCGCGCAGGCGAGGACCAGCAGCAGTCCTGCGACGGCTCGTCCGAGGGGGTTCCGGCGGAGCATCGGGGCGGTCATGACCCAGACCGTACGTGGGTCCGCCAATGCCGGACCGGCTGGGCTCCCGGCGTACAGTTGGCCGACGTGACGCACGCCCCCGCACCCGAAGGCCGCAAGCTCCTTCGCCTCGAGGTCCGCAACTCCGAGACCCCGATCGAGCGCAAGCCGGAGTGGATCAAGACCCGGGCCAGGATGGGGCCGGAGTACCAGCAGCTGCAGTCACTGGTCAAGGCCGAGGGCCTCCACACGGTGTGCCAGGAAGCCGGGTGCCCCAACATCTTCGAGTGCTGGGAGGACCGCGAGGCGACGTTTCTCATCGGCGGCGACCAGTGCACACGACGGTGCGACTTCTGCCAGATCGACACCGGCAAGCCGGAGCCGCTCGACCGCGACGAGCCCCGCCGGGTGGCGGAGTCGGTGCAGACGATGGGTCTCCGGTACGCCACGATCACCGGCGTCGCCCGCGACGACCTCCCCGACGGCGGCGCGTGGCTCTACGCCGAGACGGTGCGGGCGATCCACGAGCTCAACCCGGATACCGGGGTCGAGAACCTGATCCCCGACTTCAACGCCAAGCCCGACCTGCTCCGGGAGGTGTTCGAGTCCCGACCAGAGGTGCTCGCCCACAACGTCGAGACGGTGCCGCGGATCTTCAAGCGGATCCGGCCGGCGTTCCGCTACGACCGCTCGCTGGGCGTCCTCACCGCGGCGCGTGACTTCGGCCTGGTGACCAAGTCCAACCTCATCCTCGGCATGGGCGAGACCCGACAGGAGGTCAGCCAGGCACTCCGGGACCTCCACGACGCCGGCTGCGAGCTGGTCACGATCACCCAGTACCTCCGCCCGTCCGCGCGACACCACCCCGTGGAGCGGTGGGTCAAGCCCGAGGAGTTCGTCGAGCTCAAGGACGAGGCCGACCAGATCGGCTTCTCCGGCGTGATGTCCGGCCCGCTCGTGCGCTCGTCGTACCGTGCCGGGCGCCTGTACCGTCAGGCCATGGAGGCCCGCACCGCTTCCCTCGCCTGATCCACCCTCTCGCAGAAAGCCAGGCCGCACCGCCATGCCCAAGGACGTAGACCCGGAGAAGATGAGCCGGCGCCAGCAGATCGTCGCGACCTACCGGATGGGCAAGCAGAGTGACCCGCGGCTCGGGCTGTGGCTCCTGGGGGCGTTCGTGGTCGGTGCCGCTGTCGGCTTCGGCCTGTTCTGGTTCCTCCCCAGCACCGGGCCGCTGCGGTTGGTCATCGCGATCGTCGGGTCCCTGCTGCTGGGCCTGTTGGCGGCCGCAGTCGTGTTCGGGCGCCGGGTCCAGCGTTCGGCGTACCGGCAGCTGGAGGGCCGTCCGGGCGCGGCCGGTCAGGCGCTGGGTACGCTCCGGCGTGGCTGGAAGACCGAGCCCATGATCGCCTTCAACAAGCAGCAGGACGTCGTCCACCGCGTCGTCGGGCCGCCCGGGATCGTCCTGGTCGGCGAGGGCAACCCGAACCGCCTCCGCGGGCTGCTGACCAACGAACGTCGCAAGCACGAGCGGGTCGCGGCCGACATCCCGATCCATGAGGTGATGTGCGGCAACGACGAGGGTCAGGTGCCGCTGCCACGTCTGGTCAAGCACGTCACCAAGCTCGGCCGCAACGTCAAGCCCGCCGAGCTCACCGACGTGCTGAACCGGCTCAAGGCACTCGACGCCAGCCGGTCCAACATCCCGATGCCCAAGGGTCCGGTTCCCACCAGCATGAAGGGGCTGCGCGGGCAGATGCGAGGCAAGCGCTGACCTCGTCGATCTCGGCGAGGGTCAGCCGGCCAGCTTCGACCCGTCCACCACGTCGCTGGCCGGAGGTGCGGCGATGTCGACCGACTCGCCCCACTTGGAGAACTTGACCTCGGTGTTGATCGGAGTACCGGACTCCACCTTCATGGTCATCTTCCGCATCCGGTTCTGGTCGTCCAGCCACAGGTCGTAGGTGGCGTCGTCGGGAAGCTGGGCCTGCGTCGGGAGGTCCTTGAACTGGTCGATCTTCGAGGTGTCGACGGTCACCTCGTAGTGGCCGAGCTGTTCCCCGTCGACGTCCTCGTCACCGACGAAGACGACCGACTTGATGCCGTCCTCGAAGGAGTTGATCGCCGCCAGCGGGTTCAGCGTGTTCGTGAGCTGACCCATGCCGGGCGGCAGGTTGTCGGCGTCGGAGAGGTCGTAGGAGACGAACTTGTTGTTCGTCATCTGGCCCATGTTCATGTAGAGGACCTTGTCGACCAGGCGCATCTCGATCGACTGGTCGGCCATGGCCGGCGACTGCATGGTCATGGCCATGTTGGGAGGCGTGGTGGTGTAGTCCACGGCGCCATCGGCGTTGATCGCCTGGCCCCCCATGTTCAGCTGCATCGTCATCTTGGCAGTGGTCGACGCCTTGAGGCCGGCCTGCAGGTCCTCCACGAATGCGGCCGGTTCGACGTCTTCGCCTGCCGGGGTGTCGGACCCGGCGTCCGGCGACTGCCCGGACTCGGAGGCGGAGCTCGTCGAGGCGGCCGGTTCGGCCGAGTCGTCGTCGGACCCGCAGGCAGCCAGCCCGCCGATCAACAACGGCAGCGCCAGGGCGGCCAGGCTCCGGCGCAGGGTCAGGGAAGTACGCATGGGGTCTCCGGGGTCGGGTCGCGGTGGTTGCCCCCACGGTAGCCGCGCGGCGAAACCCCGAGCCCCGATTGTCAGGTTGACGGCCGGATCGTGACCGTCACCGACCCTGCCACCAGGTCATGCAGGCCACGTCCGTCGGGCCGGAAGACCAGCGGCGGGATGACCAGGCACACCAAGACCTGGCGCATCAGCGAGCGGAGGAGGTCGACCGGCCGGCCACTGCCGTCGCTGCGTACGACACGCAGCCGCGTGGCCAGCTTGCCGAAGGACCCGCCGGCCACCGCGGTCAGCACGGTCGACTCGAGGGCGAAGACCAGCAACGTGTAGAAGCTGGAGCCCGGGTTCTCGCTCCAGCCCGCGGGTCCGAGCACGACCACCACGACCAGGGTGGAGGCGAACCAGTCGACGAGAAGGGCGATGATGCGGCGGCCCCAGGACGCGGTCTCGACGAGCGGCGGTGGCACCGCGACAGGCTATCCACGGTCCGGGCTGTACCGGCTCACGGACCCTGTTACATGGGCGAAACAAACCGGATACGGTCAAGAAACTGCCCCTACCTAGGTTGCGGGCAGGTGCGGTGACGAGACGCACCGACAAATTCGCACGCACCAATTTTGCTGGTCGCCGACGACGCGGCCGAGGAGGACGAATGTTCGCAAACAGCGACGAGCTGCTGAAGTTCATCTCGGACGAAGGCGTCGAGATGGTCGACGTCAGGTTCTGCGACCTGCCGGGGATCATGCAGCACTTCACGGTGCCGGTCTCCTCCTTCGACCAGGCCGTCTTCGACGACGGACTGAACTTCGACGGCTCCTCGGTGCGCGGGTTCCAGGCCATCCACGAGTCCGACATGTCGCTGTTCCCGGACCCGACGACGGCCTACCTGGACCCGTTCCGGTCGGCCAAGACCCTGGTGGTCAACTTCTTCATCCACGACCCCCTCACCGGCGAGGCCTACTCCCGCGACCCGCGCAACATCGCCCGCAAGGCGATCGCCTACCTGCAGAGCACCGGCGTCGGCGACACGGCGTACTTCGCACCCGAGGCCGAGTTCTACATCTTCGACTCGGTGAAGTTCGAGACCAAGCAGAACGTCGGGATGTACGAGATCGACTCGGTCGCCGGCGCCTGGAACACCGGTCGCGACGAGGAGGGCACGCGGGGCAACAAGGGCTACAAGGTCAAGTACAAGGGCGGCTACTTCCCCGTCTCGCCGACGGACCACTTCAGCGACATCCGCGACGAGATCGCGATCGAGCTCGAGAAGTCCGGCCTGATCGTGGAGCGCGGGCACCACGAGGTGGGCACCGCCGGGCAGGCGGAGATCAACTGGCGCTTCGACGAGCTGCTGGCCAGCGCCGACAACGTCATGAAGTTCAAGTACATCGTCCGCAACGTGGCCCTGCGCAACGGCAAGACGGCGACGTTCATGCCGAAGCCGATCTTCGGCGACAACGGCTCCGGGATGCACTGCCACCAGTCCATCTGGAACGCCGGCGAGCCGCTGTTCTTCGACGAGTCCGGCTACGCGGGGCTCTCCGACACTGCCCGCTGGTACATCGGCGGGCTGCTCAAGCACGCCCCGTCGCTGCTGGCGTTCACCAACCCGACCGTGAACTCCTACCACCGGCTGGTGCCGGGCTTCGAGGCCCCGGTCAGCCTGGTCTACAGCCAGCGCAACCGCTCGGCCTGCGTCCGGATCCCGATCACCGGGCCGAACCCGAAGGCGAAGCGGATCGAGTTCCGCTGCCCCGACCCGTCGGCGAACCCCTACCTCGCCTTCGCCGCGCTCCTGCTCGCCGGCCTCGACGGGATCCGCAACAAGATCGAGCCGCCGGCTCCGATCGACAAGGACATCTACGAGCTGCCGCCGGACGAGCTCGCCGAGGTCGACAGGGTCCCCACGTCGCTCAACGCGGTCCTCGACTCGCTGGAGGCCGACCACGAGTTCCTGCTCGAGGGTGGCGTGTTCACCCCCGACCTGATCGAGACCTGGATCGAGTACAAGCGCACGATGGAGATCCTGCCGGTGCAGCAGCGGCCGCACCCGCACGAGTTCGAGCTGTACTACGACCTCTGAGCCGGCTACGGCATGAGGAAGAGCCGACCCGCCCCTCGGGGCCGGTC
>JBJMIQ010000080.1:0-7993 GCA_045806805.1 Nocardioides sp.
GACCTGATCGGTGACACCCCCCTGCTGCGGTTGTCCACCTCCCTCACTCCCGAGCTCGAGGCGGACGCCGGCCCGATCGTGCTGGCGAAGCTCGAGCACCTCAACCCGGGCGGCTCGGTGAAGGACCGGATCGCGACCCGGATGATCGAGGCCGCGGAGGCCGAGGGCCTGCTCAAGCCGGGCAGCACGATCGTGGAGCCCACCTCGGGCAACACCGGCGTCGGGTTGGCGATGGTGGCCCAGGCGCGCGGCTACAGATGTGTCTTCGTCTGCCCCGACAAGGTCAGCGAGGACAAGCGCAACGTGCTCAGGGCCTACGGCGCCGAGGTCGTGGTCTGTCCCACCGCGGTCGCCCCCGAGCACCCCGACTCCTACTACAACGTCTCCGACAAGCTGGCCGCCGAGCCGGGCGCCTGGAAGCCCGACCAGTACTCCAACCCCCACAACCCGCGCTCCCACTACGAGACGACCGGCCCGGAGATCTGGAGGCAGACCGAGGGCAGGATCACCCACTTCGTGGCGGGCGTCGGTACCGGCGGCACGATCACCGGTGTCGGCCGGTACCTGAAGGAGCAGAACGCGGAGATCCAGGTGATCGGCGCCGACCCGGCCGGCTCGGTCTACTCCGGCGGCAGCGGGCGCCCCTACCTGGTCGAGGGAGTGGGCGAGGACTTCTGGCCCGAGACCTACGACCGTGACATCGCCGACCGCATCATCGAGGTCTCCGACGCGGACTCCTTCGCCTTCACCCGCCGGCTGGCCCGCGAGGAGGCGCTGCTGGTGGGCGGATCGTCGGGGATGGCGGCGTTCGCCGCGAAGCAGCTGGCAGCGGAGCTGGCCGGCACGCCCGAGGGCGAGAACGCGGTGATCGTGGTGCTGGCCCCCGACTCCGGGCGCGGCTACCTGACCAAGGTCTTCAACGACGACTGGCTGGGCCAGTACGGCTTCGCGATCGGCGAGGTCGAGGGCGAGAAGACCGTCGGCGAGGTGCTGCATGGAAAGTCCGGCCATATGCCCGACCTGGTCCATACCCACCCGGCCGAGACCATCGCAGAGGCCGTCTCGATCCTCCAGGAGTACGGCGTCTCGCAGATGCCGGTGGTGCGCGCGGAACCGCCGATCGTGGCCGCCGAGGTGGCCGGCTCAGTCTCCGAGCGCACCATCCTCGACGCTCTGTTCACGGGCCGGGCGCGGCTCACCGACTCGGTCGAGCAGCACATGTCGCCCGCACTGCCCACGATCGGCTCCTCCGAGCCCGCCAGCGACGCGGTGGCGCTCCTCGAAACCGTCGACGCCGTGCTGGTCCAGGAGGACGGCAAGCCGGTGGGCGTACTGACCCGCCAGGACCTGCTGGCCTTCCTCGCCCGGGGCTGATCCGCCTCCCGGCTGCCGGTGCCGGGCCTGTGGAGAACCGGCGCAGGCTCGGCTTTTCCACGGCAGGATCCTCGGAGTGGATGTGGTGGACCTGCTGGCCGAGCTCGGCGGCGTGGCCCGGCGGAGCGCGCTGCTGCGCGTGGTGCCGCGGAGCGACCTGGAGCGCAGCCTCGAGGCCGGACTCATCCTGCGCGACGCCCGGGGGCTCTATGCCCTACCCGGCGGGGATGCCGCCATCCGGACGGCCGCACGTCTGGGCGGAGTGCTCTCCCTGACCAGCGCCGCCCTCCATCACGGCTGGGCCGTGAAGACCGTCCCGGACCGGCCGCACGTCACGGTAAGCCGCGGACGGAAGGTCGCGGACCGCGTCGCCCACGTCCACTGGGCCGAGCTCGGTCCCGGGCAGGTGGACGGATGGGCGACGTCGACGGAGGTGACCCTCGAGAACTGCCTACGCCGGCTCCCGTTCGACGAAGCGCTTGCGGTCGCGGACTCGGCGCTCCGCGAGGGCGCCGGTGCCATGCTTCTGCAGCGAGTAGCCGAGGCTGCTCGTGGTCCGGGTTCACCGCAGATCCGGAGGGTCGTTGCCGAAGCCACCCCGCTCGCAGCAAACCCGTTCGAGTCCGTGCTGCGCGCAATCTCGCTCGATGTGCCCGGCCTGGCGATGCGACCCCAGGTGACGATCGCCGACGGCGACTTCACTGTTCGGCCGGACCTGGTCGACGAGCGACTCCGGATCGTGGGTGAGGCGGACTCCTTCGGCTGGCATGGCAGCCGTGCCGCTCTGGCGTCCGACACCCGGCGTTACAACATGCTCGTGGTTGCCGGCTGGATCGTGCTCCGCTTCTGCTACGAGGACGTGATGTTCCACTCCGACGATGTGCGACGGGTGCTCGTCGCCGCCGTGGCTCTCGCCGAACTGCTGCGGCAAGTCGGCACGGGTTCGCGCGACGCTGCGTGAGGACACACCACGTCGGTCACTTGGCGCAGTAGTTGGGTCGACACCCGCCATGCCATAATGAGAACCTGTTCTAGTTCTCGACCGAACGAAGGGCGCGATGACGGCCACCCCGGCGATCGACGGTTGGTTCACGACCGGCGCGGAGCCGAGGCTGCTCGGTTCCCGGTGCGACGCGTGCTCGACAGTGTTCTTCCCGCCGACCGGAGCGGAGGGCTTCTGCCGCAACCCGGCCTGCGGCGGCGAGACGTTCACCGAGGCCCCGTTGTCCCGCCGCGGTCGCGTGTGGTCCTACACCGACGCGCAGTACCAGCCCCCGCCGCCGTACATCCCTCCCACCGACCCGTTCGAGCCCTTCGCGCTCGCCGCAGTCGAGCTGGCCGAGGGGATGGTCGTGCTCGGCCAGGTCGCGGCGGGGTACGGCGTGCAGGACCTCAGGGTCGGGGGCGAGGTCGAGCTGGTCGTGGAGGCCCTCTACGCCGACGACACCGGCGATCGCCTGATCTGGCGCTGGAAGCCGGTCGCCGAGCTCGGTGAGGAGGGCGACCAATGAATGACGTCGTGGCTGTCCTCGGCGTCGGCATGCACCCCTGGGGCAAGTGGGGGCGGTCATTCGTGTCCTACGGCGTCCACGCCGCCCGAGCCGCCCTGGCCGACGCCGGCGTCGACTGGCAGGACGTCGACCTGGTCGTGGGCGGGGAGACGGTTCGCAACGGCTACGCCGGCTACGTCGCCGGTGCCACCTTCGCCCAGGCCCTGGGCTGGAACGGCGCCAGCGTCGCGACGTCCTACGCCGCGTGCGCGACCGGTGCCCAGGCACTCGAGACCGCGCGCAGCCGGATCCGCGCCGGCAGCAGCGACGTCGCCCTGGTGATCGGCGCCGACACCACCCCGAAGGGATTCCTGGCGCCCAACGCGGGCGAGAGGTGGGACGACCCGGACTGGCTGCGGTTCCGTCTGCTCGGGATGACGAACCCGGCCTACTTCGCGATGTACGCCCGGCGCCGGATGGACCTGTTCGGCGCCACGCCGGAGGACTTCGCCGCTGTCAAGGTCAAGAACGCGCGGCACGGCCTGGAGAACCCCAACGCGCGCTACCGCAAGGAGGTCACGGTCGACGACGTCCTGCACTCCGCGGTCGTCTCCGACCCGCTGCACCTGCTCGACATCTGCGCGACCTCCGACGGCGCGGCCGCCGTGGTGCTGACCAGCGTCGAGCACGCACGCCGGCTCGGCGTCACGGACCCGGTCCGGGTCGGCGCGGTCTCCACGGTCACCCCGACCTTCCCCAACACCGTGCTCGACATGCCCAACCTCTCCACCGACTCCGCAGGCACCGGCGCGCAGCCGGAACGGACCTTCAAGGAGTCGATCGCCCACGCGGCCTACGAGGAAGCCGGGGTCGACCCGGTCGACGTCGACCTGGCCGAGGTCTACGACCTGTCCACTGCCCTCGAGCTCGCCTGGATGGAGGACCTGGCCCTCTGCAAGCCGGGCGAGGCCGAGTCGCTGCTCCGCGCCGGTGACACGACGGTCGGCGGCCGGATCCCGGTCAACCCCTCCGGCGGGCTGGGCTGCTTCGGCGAGGCCGTGCCAGCCCAGGCGCTCGCCCAGGTCTGCGAGATCACCTGGCAGCTGCGCGGTCAGGCGACGGGCCGCCAGGTGGAGGGCGCCCGGGTCGGGATCACCGCCAACCAAGGGCTGTTCGGTCACGGCTCCTCGGTTCTGCTGACCAGATGAGCTTCGTGCTGGTCGACCGGCCGGTTCCCGAGGTCGCGGTCGTCACCCTCAACCGCCCGGAACGGATGAACGCCATGGCGTTCGACGTGATGGTCCCCTTCCGGGACGCGCTGGTGGAGCTCGGCCACGACAACGCCGTGCGCGCGGTCGTCCTCACCGGCGCGGGCGACGGGTTCTGTTCCGGTGCCGACCAGGAGTCGGCCGGGGTGCCGCCCCATGTCGACGGTCTCACCCGACCGACCTACGCCCTGCGCTCGATGGAGCTGCTCGAGGACATCGTGCTCACGCTCCGCCGGCTGCACCAGCCGGTGATCGCCGCGGTCAACGGCGCCGCCATCGGCGGTGGGCTCTGCCTGGTCCTGGCCTGCGACCTGCGGCTCGCCGCACCCACGGCGTACTTCCGTGCCGCCGGGATCAACAACGGCCTCACCGCCAGCGAGCTCGGCCTGAGCTTCCTGCTGCCGCGCGCGGTCGGGTCGACGCGCGCCGCCGAGATCATGATGACCGGGCGCGATGTGCCCGCTGACGAGGCAGAACGTATCGGCCTCGTGTCCTCTCTCCACGACGACGTCGTGGCGGCGGCCGTCGAGACGGGACAGCGGATCGCGACCATGTCGCAGCCCGGCATCGAGCTCACCAAGAAGTCCCTGCACGCCGGAATCGCCGCCTCTTCGCTCGAGACCTACCTGCCCACCGAGGGCATGGGTCAGCTCTACCTTCGGCTGCTCACCGACAACTTCGAGGAAGCCACCCTCGCCCGCAAGGAGGGCCGGGAGCCGAGATTCCGCGACGACCGCCCTTGACTCGCGGGGCTAGCGTTCGAGGGGTGACTGCACCCACGATCAGAACCCTCGGTGAGCTCCGCGCGAGCGGACACGTCCACAAGCCCCTCCGCCAGGAGATCCGGGACAACCTGCTGGCGATGCTCGCCGCCGGCGAGGACCCGTGGCCGGGGCTCCACGGCTTCGACGACACCGTCATCCCCCAGCTCGAACGCGCCCTGATCGCCGGCCACGACGTGGTGCTCCTCGGCGAGCGCGGCCAGGGCAAGACGCGGGTCCTGCGCACGCTGGTCGGGCTGCTCGACGAGTGGACCCCGGTGATCGCAGGCTCCGACCTCGGGGAGCACCCGTTCGAGCCGATCACCGTCGGCAGCCGCCGCCGTGCGGCCGAGCTCGGCGACGACCTGCCGATCACCTGGCGGCACCGCGAGGAGCGGTACGCCGAGAAGCTCGCCACCCCGGACCCGTCGGTCGCCGACCTGATCGGCGACGTCGATCCGATGAAGGTGGCCGAGGGCCGCAGCCTCGGCGACCCCGAGACCATCCACTTCGGCCTGATCCCCCGAAGCCACCGGGGGATCGTCGCGATCAACGAGCTCCCGGACCTTGCCGAACGGATCCAGGTCGCGATGCTCAACGTCATGGAGGAGCGCGACATCCAGATCCGCGGCTACGTGCTGCGGCTGCCGCTCGACGTGCTGGTCGTCGCCAGCGCCAACCCGGAGGACTACACCAACCGCGCCCCGAACATCACCACGCTGCAGGACCGGTTCGGTGCCGAGATCCGCACCCACTACCCGACCGAGCTCGACGACGAGGTGGCGGTGATCCGGCAGGAGGCCCACCTCACGGCCGAGGTGCCGGCGTACCTGCTGGAGATCCTGGCCCGCTTCACTGCCAACCTCCGTGAGTCCAGCAGCGTGGACCAGCGCTCTGGTGTGAGCGCGAGGTTCGCGATCGCGGGCGCCGAGACGATTGCCGCCGCCGCCCTGCACCGCGCCACCACGCAGGGTGAGGACGAGGCGGTCGCCCGGGTGGTCGACCTCGAGACCGCGGTCGACGTGCTGGGCGGCAAGATCGAGTTCGAGACCGGCGAGGAGGGGCGCGAGCGGGAGATCCTCGATCACCTGCTCCGCACCGCCACCGCCGAGACCGTCCGCAGCCATCTCCGCGGCCTCGACTTCGCGCTGCTGGTCGAGGCGATCGAGGACGGCGCCATCGTCACCACGGGCGACCAGGTGTCGGCGCGCGACTTCCTGGCCGGGCTGCCGGTGCTCGGCGAGTCAGAGCTCTACGACCAGGTGTGCGACCGGCTCGGCGCCACCACCGACGGCACCCGGGCGAGCGCGATCGAGCTCGCCCTCGAAGGGCTCTACCTGGCCCGCAAGGTCAGCAAGGAGACCGGCGGACGGGAGACCATCTATGGCTAGAGGCTCCCGCTACGGGCGGTACGACGGCGGGCCCGACCCGCTCGCCCCGCCGGTCGACATCGCCGAGGCGCTCGACGCGATCGGGCAGGACGTGATGGCGGGCTACAGCCCCGAGCGGGCGATGCGGGAGTTCCTGCGCCGCGGCGGACGCGACCAGACCGGTCTCGACGACCTCGCGCGACGGATTGCCGAGCGACGGCGCGAGCTGCTGTCGCGGCACAACCTCGACGGGACCATGCAGGAGGTGCGCGAGCTCCTCGACAAGGCGGTCCTCGAGGAGCGCAAGCAGCTGGCCCGTGACGTCGACATGGACGACGGCGACCGCGCGTTCCGCGAGATGCAGCTGGAGAACCTGCCGTCGAGCACCGCGGCCGCGGTCAGCGAGCTGTCGTCGTACGACTGGAAGAGCGCGGAAGCCCGCGCGGCCTACGAGCAGATCAAGGACCTGCTCGGCCGGGAACTGCTCGACCAGAGGTTCGCCGGGATGAAGCAGGCGCTGGAGAACGCCACCGACGAGGACCGGGCTGCGGTCAACCAGATGCTCTCCGACCTCAACGACCTGCTGGAGAAGCACCGCAACGGTGCCGACACCCAGGCCGACTTCGACGCCTTCATGGACAAGCACGGGGACTTCTTCCCGGAGAACCCGCAGAACATCGACGAGCTGCTCGACGCGCTCGCCCAGCGGTCGGCGGCGGCGCAGCGGATGTTGAACTCGATGACACCGGAGCAGCGGGAGGAGCTGATGCAGCTGTCCAGCCAGGCATTCGGCTCCCCGGCCCTGATGGAGCAGCTGGCGCGGATGGACGCCAATCTCCAGGCCCTGCGGCCCGGCGAGGACTGGGGCGGGTCCGAAAGGTTCGACGGTGAGGAGGGCCTGGGCCTGGGGGACGGCACCGGTGCGTTGCAGGACCTCGCCGACCTCGACGACCTGGCCGACCAGCTGTCGCAGTCGTACTCCGGTGCGCGTCTCGACGACGTCGACCTCGACAAGCTTGCCCGCCAGCTCGGCAACGACGCGGCCGTCGACGCCCGCACCCTGCAGGAGCTCGAGCGGGCGCTGCGGGACGCCGGTCTCCTCAAGCGCGGCTCCGATGGCGAGCTCCGGCTCAGCCCCAAGGCGATGCGGCAGCTCGGCAAGGCGCTGCTGCGCGACGTTGCCAACCGGATGTCGGGCCGGCAGGGACAGCGCGACCTCCGTCAGGCCGGCGCCGCCGGCGAGCTGAGCGGCGCCACCCGCGAGTGGGCCTTCGGCGACACCGAGCCGTGGGACGTGACGCGGACGACGCTCAACGGCGTACGGCGGCGGGCGATTGACGGTGGCGGCCCGCTGCTCGCCGTCGGGGACATCGAGGTCGCGGAGACCGAGGCGCGCACCCAGGCCGCGGTGGCGCTGCTCGTCGACACGTCGTTCTCGATGGCCATGGACGGACGCTGGGTGCCGATGAAGCGGACCGCCCTGGCGCTGCACACCCTGATCCGCTCCCGCTTCCGTGGTGACGCCCTGCAGCTGATCGGCTTCGGACGCCACGCCGAGGTGATGGAGATCGAGCAGCTCACCGCACTGGACGCGATGTGGGACAAGGGCACGAACCTCCACCACGCACTGCTGCTCGCCAACCGGCACTTCCGGAAGCACCCCCACTCCCAGCCGGTGCTGCTGATCGTCACCGACGGCGAACCCACCTCCCACCTCGAGCCGGACGGCG
>JBJMIQ010000081.1:0-5082 GCA_045806805.1 Nocardioides sp.
GTCCGTCATCGGTGCTGATGACGGAGACGAGGCAGTACACCCAGAGCGCGAAGGCGGCGACGGCAAAGAGGTGCTCAAGCTTGATCGCGGCCGAAGTCTGACCGATGGCTTCGGTTCTGTCCCGAGAATGCCCCGGGGCGTCAGTCCCGGTCGACGAGCACTCGCGCGACCGGATCGCCCGCCAGAGCAGGGGCGGTGTCGGTGCTGGACCAGACGTTCTCGCGCAGGAAGCCGAGGTAGTCGTGGGCCTGTGCGGCCTCCTCGAACTCCAGATCGACCACGATGAACTCGGGATCGTTCTCGGGCTGGCGGATCCGGTGCGAGGTCACCCCCGCCTTGCCGCGGGCTTCCGCGAACCGGTCGAAGGCACCCTTCCAGGTGTCGTAGTCGCTGATCGGATGCTCGATGTGGAGCGTCGGCATGCGCACCTCCTGGGGCCAGTAGCCAGACTAGGGGTTTGTCAGCACCTCCGCGCCGTCGGGAGTGACCAGCAGCGTGTGCTCGAACTGGGCGCTGCGCCGGCCGTCCTTGGTGACGACGGTCCAGTTGTCGTCCCACATCTCCCACTCGTGGGTGCCGAGGTTGAGCATCGGCTCGATCGTGAAGGTCATGCCGACCTCGATCACGTCGTCGTAGAACGCCTCGTCGTAGTGGGGGATGACCAGGCCGCTGTGGAAGGCGCTGCCGATCCCGTGGCCGGTGAACTCGCGGACGACGCCGTACCCGAACCGCTTGGCGTAGGACTCGATCACCCGTCCGATGACGTTGATCCGCCGCCCGGGTTTGACCGCCCGGATGCCGCGCTCCATGGCCTCCTTGGTGCGCTCGACCAGGAGCCGCGACTCCTCATCGACGTCGCCGGCGAGGAAGGTGGCGTTGGTGTCGCCGTGGACCCCGTCGAGGAAGGCGGTGATGTCGATGTTGACGATGTCGCCGTCCTCGATCCGGCGGCTGTCGGGGATCCCGTGGCAGACGACCTCGTTGACGCTGGAGCACAGTGACTTGGGGAAGCCGCGGTAGCCGAGGGTCGACGGGTACGCGCCGTGGTCGCAGAGGAACTCGTGGCCGATCCGGTCCAGCTCGTCCGTGGTCACGCCGGGTTGCACGTGGGAGCCGACCAGCTCTCGGGCCTGGGCAGCCAGGCGGCCGGCGATCCGCATCCTGGCGATCGTGTCGGCGTCCTTGACCTCGCTGCCGGTGAAGCGCGCCGGAGCCGGCTTGTCGACGTACTCCGGACGCGGGATGTGGGCAGGCACCTCACGGCGTCCGGACACGGTGGCGGCGGCTACGGAGGTCACGTCGACGAGTGTAGTTTCACGCCCCCGGGCCGAGCTTGCGAGGACCGGATGAGGGCGGAGGCCGGGTGCGGTTGAATGGCGGCATGAGCGGTTACTGGTACTGCGTCAAGCACAAGACCGTCGAGCACGGCGCCGACATCTGTCCGCCCATCGACCGGTTGGGCCCCTTCGACACCCGTGAGGAAGCCGAGCACGCGCTCCAGAAGGCGCAGGAGCGCAACGAGGAGTGGGACAACGACCCGAACTGGAACGATGGCGAGGACTGAGAAGGTCTCTCCCTGGCCGTTCGTCGGCATGGCCGGCATGGCCTGCGTCTTCTTCCTGTACGCCGCCAGCGGCCTGCTCGCCCCGTGGTGGGCGGTCGTCCTCCTGCTGGTCATCTGGGCGCTCGCCCTCTTCGTCGCCACCGCCTGGTGGTCCCTCCACCCGACATGGGTGCCCTGGATCCCGGTCGCGCTCGCGGTGTTCTGGTTCGTCGCGATGAACGTCGGCGGGGCGCTGCTCGGATGGACCGCTTGACCGCGAGAGGGGGCGCGGCACGAGGCGAACACCGCCCTGGGCTCCGGATTTTGCCCGCCTCGCCTCCGATTGCCTCGTGTTCGGGCCCTTTCCTCCTTGCCTGCGAACGTCAGAAGGTGTGCTCCGGCCCGGGGAAGGCGCCGGAGCGGACCTCGTCGGCATAGGCCCGGGCCGCGTCGAGGAGTACGCCGTGCACGTCGGCGTACTGCTTGACGAACCTCGCCATCCGGCCGGTCCGGAGCCCGAAGGCGTCCTGCCAGACCAGGACCTGGCCGTCGCACTCAGGACCAGCGCCGATGCCGATGGTGGGGATCGAGAGCTCGTGGGTCACCTGGGCGGCCACGTCGCCGGGCACCATCTCCATGACGACGGCGAACGCGCCGGCCGCCTCGACGTACTTGGCGTCGTCGAGGATCCGGTGGGCGGCTTCCCCGCGGCCCTGGACCCGGTAGCCGCCGAGGGCGTGCTCGGACTGCGGGGTGAACCCGATGTGGGCCATGACCGGCACACCACCGCGGGTGAGGAGCTCGATGTGCGGCACCATCTCCCGGCCGCCCTCGAGCTTCACGCAGTGCGCGCCACCCTCCTTCATGAACCGGACGGCGGTGGCGTAAGCCTGCTGGGGCGAGGCTTGGTACGACCCGAACGGCAGGTCCCCGACCACCAGAGCGCGGCTGACCGAGCGGGAGACCGCACGCGTCAGGGGGAGGAGCTCCTCGACCGTGACCGGCAACGAGGTCTCGTTGCCGTAGACGTTGTTGGAGGCGCTGTCGCCCACGAGGAGGACCTCGATGCCGGCTTCGTCGAAGGTCTGGGCGGCGTACTGCTCGTAGGCGGTGAGCATCGCGAACTTCTCGCCGCGCTGCTTCATCTCCCGCAGGTGCTGGGTGCGGATCCGCTTGAGAGGCTTCGCGGCACCGGCCTGCGTCGGCCCGGAACCATACGGGGCGGTCTCCTCGGGGCCTGGGGGCTGGGTGGTCATGCTGCTCAGGCTAGTCCCGCGCCGGGGTCCGGCGTTGTGGCGGCGCTCACGCGCGCTCGAGCTCGGAGAGGAGTCCGCCGAGCGCGATCCGGTCGTCCTCCGTGCCGGCGTGCGGCGCCTCGAACCAGGTCGCGTACGCAGAGATCTCGTCCAGCCGCCACTCGAGGTCGAACATCTCGAGCATGTCCGGGTCGACGTCCGGCTGCGCATGGCCAGCCACGACCAGGGTGCGCAGGTCCCGCTCCCGCGGCGCGAGCTTCAACGACTCCCAGTCCACCAACAGCGTCCCGTCGGCCGTGTCGAGCTGGTTGCGGCTGTTCGGCTCGCCGTGCGTGGTCACCCAGGAGCGCTCGCCCGCAACAGCCGCCAGACGGTGGTAGGCGGCAGTCCAGTTCTCGATCTCGCGAAGCTTCGACCTCATCGCGGTGCGGGCCCGTTCGCCGTGCGGTCCGGCCTCCCAGGAGCCCCCGGTCCGGGTTGCAAGGTCGTCGGCCAGGTCCGCGCCCACCAACGGCCGCCAGCGCGGGAGGCGGGGCGGTGTCGCCGCGGCGTGCAGTCGGTCGAGCCAGCCACGCGTGGCCGCCGCCCTGGCTGCCGACATCGAGTCGCCGCCGGGCGTGCCCTCGCACCACGGGGTGACCGAGAGTGACCCGCCGGCCAGCGGCACCGTGTAGCCGCCACCGAAGCCGGGACAGGCCGCCAGCACGAACTCCAGACCCCCCGCCGCGAGCGCCGCCGCTCCGGCGTACGCCGCCTCCAGGCTCTCCGCCGTGTGCCGGGGGAGCAGGGCATCGAGGGTGACGAACCAGTCGTGCCGGGATCCCGACGCTCGCCAGTGGTGGGCCCCGAAGCCGACCGGCAGGTGGACGAGGCCGGTGGCGTCGCGGTCCCAGTGGTCCCGCAGGGTCGCCAGGATCTCGGCGTCGCTCACGTGCGAGGGCGGCTCGAGCACGTCAGCCCCGTCCGTAGCAGTAGGAGACAGTGATCCCCGCCAGGCCGTCCTTGACCGACTCGATCCCGAGATAACCCGGTTGCGCCGCGGCCATGGTCTCCATCAGCTGCAGCATCTGCGTGTAGCCGTTGTCCCCCGCGGTGCGGGTCGAGGTGAAGTCACCGCGGTGTACCGCGGCTTCGGGGTGTCGGCGATCGGCATGGGCCGGGTCTATCACGCCACCGGACCGCTCAAGCGCTGTTGGCGGCGGACTCCAGGTCGGCGATCACGATCTTGCGCATGCCGAGCATCGCCATGCTCGCGGCTTGCGCCCGGGCAGGGTCGGGGTCGGAGACCAGCTCGTAGAGACGCTCCGGGACGATCTGCCAGGACAGGCCGTACCGGTCCTTGAGCCAGCCGCACATCGACTCCTCACCGCCGTCAGCGGTCAGCGCGTCCCAGTAGTGGTCGACCTCGGCCTGGTCCTTGCAGGACACGGAGAACGAGATCGACTCGGTGAACCCGGCGTACTGCGGGCCGCCGTTGATGCCGCGGAAGGTCAATCCGTCCAGATCGAAGTCACCTGCCATCGCGGTGCCCGGTTCGCCGGGACCGGCCTCGGTGTAGCGGGCGATGTGCCCGACCGAGGAGTTCGGAAAGATCGCGGTGTAGAAGGTGGCGGCCTCCTCCAGGTTGTCGTCGAACCACAGGCATGGGCTGATCGAGGTCATGGACTCCTCCTCTGCGGGGCGGCGGTCATGAGGATGCTGACCGGCGAAGGGACGTGAACTCATCGGTCACTGCGTGCGAGACTCAGCGCGTGGAGTTCTACTCGGCGTACCACCAAGGGTTCGCGAGGATCGCCGCCTGCACCATCCCCGTGGCCCTCGCCGATCCAGCTGCCAACGCCCGCACCGTCCTCGCCCAGGCTCGCGAGTGCCACGACGAGGGCGTGGCCGTCGCGGTCTTCCCGGAGCTCTGCCTCTCCGGCTACTCCGCCGACGACCTGTTCCTGCAGGACACCCTGCTGGACGGAGTGGACAAGGCACTGATCGAGATCGTCGAGGCGTCGACCGACCTGCTCCCCGTCCTCGCCGTTGGGGCGCCGCTCGTGCACGGCACCCGGGTCCTCAACTGCGCGGTGGTCATCCACCGTGGCCGGGTGCTCGGGGTGGCCCCCAAGTCCTATCTGCCGACTTACCGAGAGTTCTACGAGCGTCGGTGGTTCGCACCCGGCGACGACCGCAGGGGTACGACGATTCGCGTCGCCGGCGTCGAGGCGCCGCTCGGGCCGGACCTGATCTTCGACGCGGCCGACGTGCCAGGTCTTCGGATGCATGTCGAGGTCTGCG
>JBJMIQ010000082.1:0-9757 GCA_045806805.1 Nocardioides sp.
CGAGGGCACCGCCCGCTCCATGGGCGTCACCACCGACTGAACCGTGGGAGAGCCGCGCTGGCTCGCTAACCACATCGCTCCGGACGGTCGCGCTCGTCGCGACGCCGGCTAGAGAAAGAGATCACCATGCAGCGCAGCAAGACCTACCGGGCAGCCGAGCAGCAGTTCGACAAGGACGAGCTCTATGCCCCGCTCGCGGCGATCAAGATCGCCAAGACCACCTCGAAGAAGAAGTTCGACGAGACCCTCGACGTCGTGATGCGTCTCGGCGTCGACCCCCGCAAGGCCGACCAGATGGTGCGCGGCACCGTGAACCTGCCGCACGGCACCGGCAAGACCGCCCGCGTGCTGGTCTTCGCGAACGGTGACAAGGCCGAGGCGGCCCGCGAGGCCGGCGCCGACGTCGTCGGCGGCGACGAGCTGATCGAGAAGGTCAGCGGCGGCTGGCTCGAGTTCGACGCCGTGGTCGCGACCCCGGACATGATGGGCAAGGTCGGCCGCCTCGGCCGGGTGCTCGGTCCGCGCGGCCTGATGCCGAACCCCAAGACCGGCACCGTGACCCCCGACGTGGCGAAGGCAGTCACGGACATCAAGGGCGGCAAGATCGAGTTCCGCGTCGACCGACACGCCAACCTGCACTTCATCATCGGCAAGACCTCGTTCCCCGAGGTGCAGCTGGCGGAGAACTACGGCGCCGCGCTCGAGGAGGTACTCCGGCTCAAGCCGGCCAGCTCCAAGGGGCGCTACATCAAGAAGGTCACGCTGTCCACGACCATGGGCCCCGGCATCCAGGTCGACCCCAACCGCACCCGCAACCTCGCGGTCGACGAGGAGAGCGCCTGATCGGAGCTTGCTCCGACCAGTCACGCTCGAAGGTTGAGGAGCGTCGACACACTCCCGCGCGGAGCGAGGGAGTGCGTGACGCGTCTCGAAACCCGGTGAGACTTGCAGGGCCTCGACCACGCTGAGGCGCCTATTCCGTGAAGACTCGTTCGTCGATCAGCTGCTCGGTGACCAGACGGCCCTCCTGCTCGAAGCGGGCGTGGTCGAAGCGCGTCCGGAACTCCAGGTCGACCTTGTCGACACCGCTGCGGTTCTTCTCGATCGTGAGCACGGCCCAGGAGCGGAACTTCTCCGCGCTGGACAGGTCGTAGACCAGGTGGTGCCGCGCGACCACGTCGAACTTGTTGTTGAGGATCAGGACTGCGTCCGCCTCGTAGGCCAGGGCTGACGACCCCCGCAGATGGGAGGAACGCATCCGGCGACCGGCCGCGATCCCTTCCTTGTCGGCTGCCGACACCGCCAGAACCGGGATGTGCTGGTCGAGTCCGAGGTCCTTCAGTCCCTCCACGACCACGGTGATCCGCTCGTCCTCGATCGGGGAGCCGTCGGGTACGTGCACCTTCTGGAGGTAGTCGACGATCACCATCGGGGTTGTTCCGGTGGCCTCGCGGACCTCATCGACGAACCGGGCGATCACCTCGACGCTCGTGGAGCGGCCACTGGACCGGTGCAGGTGGTAGTGGTCGGCGTACTCCCGCACCCGTTCGACGGCCTCCGCCCCGCCCTTGTGTTCGTCCAGCCGCTGGGCCAGGCCGAGCTGTCGGCGGTCGTTGGCCTCGAACGCGGTCCGGACGTGACGAAGGCCGGGCGCATCGAAGCCCCCGACCTCGCCGGCCTCGAGAGCGATCAGCCTTTCGAGCAGGGACTGGGGATCGTGCTCGAAGCAGAAGTAGGCCACCGGCCGCCCGGCCCGGGCGAGGTTGCGCCCGACCTGCAGGGCCCACGTGGTCTTGCCGAGGCCCTGCGGGCCCGCGAGCAGGATCAGCTCGCCGGCGCGAAGACCGCCGGTGAGGTGATGGTCGAGGGGGTCGAAACCGGTCGGCCAGACCCGGCTCTCCTGGTCCTCCCGGCCGGTCAGGCGGTCCTCGGCCCGTTGGAGCACGTCGCTCAGCGACTGAAGTTTGGTGTCCACGATGAACATGGCACCAGAGAGATTGCTTTCCGCGAGTGGAATCCAGGCAATTGGTCCGGTCGTGGCGGAATTTGGTGCCGCGGGACCAGTCCGCCTAGTATCGCCTGCGAAACCAGAGACCGCCGGTTGTCGGGTCGCCCAGCGACACGACCGAAGGTTCCGCTGCAGGCGGACGGCCAGCGCAGGTGACAGAGCGAGATCCTCGTGATCGTTTCCCGCCCTGAGCCCTGCGCTCGGGGCGTTCGTGTTTGTGGGGGTTCTTGCTCGGTGGTCTCCCAGCCCGGAAGGAGACCCATGGCGCGGCCAGAGAAGGCAGCCGCCGTTGCGGAGATCGTTGAGTCCCTCAACTCCTCCGCGGGCGCTGTACTGACCGAGTACCGCGGGCTCACCGTGAAGCAGCTGCAGGAACTGCGGCGCTCGCTCGGTGCGAACGCTAACTACGCCGTGGTCAAGAACACGCTGGCCAAGATCGCCGCTTCCGAAGCGGGCATCGACGCCTTCGAGGACCTGCTGACCGGCCCGACCGCCATCGCCTTCATCCAGGGCGACGTGGTCGAGGCGGCCAAGGGCCTGCGTGACTTTGCCAAGGCACACCCCACCCTTGTCATCAAGGGTGGCGTCCTGGACGGAAAGCCACTCGACGCGAACGAGGTCAGCAAGCTCGCCGACCTCGAGTCGCGTGAGGTGCTCCTGGGCAAGCTGGCCGGCGCGATGCTCGCGTCGCTCAGCCAGGCCGTCTACCTGCTCAACGCCCCACTCTCGCAGGCTGCCCGGCTCGCCGGCGCCCTGCAGGCCAAGGCCGAGCAGGACCCCTCGATCCTCGCAGGTGGTGCCGGAGCTCCGGTTGCTGACGCTGCCGAGGAGGCCCCGGCTGTCGAGGAGGCCGCCCCCGCCCCTTCCTCTGACGAGGAGTCCGGCGAGGCGACCGACGAGGCGCCCGCCGAGGCCGAGCCCACCGAAGCCTGACCCCAGGCCGACGTACACCACCTGAAGAAACACGTAGAAGGAAGGAAGCCATCATGGCGAAGCTCAGCACCGACGAGCTGCTCGACGCGTTCAAGGAGATGACGCTCATCGAGCTCAGCGAGTTCGTGAAGCAGTTCGAGGACACCTTCGGCGTCACCGCCGCTGCCCCCGTCGCCGCCGCGGCCGCCCCCGCCGCGGGTGGAGCCGGCGAGGCCGGTGGCGAGGCCGCCGCCGAGCAGGATGAGTTCGACGTCATCCTCGAGGCAGCCGGCGACAAGAAGATCAACGTCATCAAGGAGGTGCGCGCCCTGACCTCCCTCGGCCTGAAGGAGGCCAAGGACCTGGTCGAGGCCGCGCCCAAGCCGGTCCTGGAGAAGGTCACCAAGGAGGCCGCGGAGAAGGCCAAGGAGTCCCTCGAGGGCGCCGGCGCCTCGGTCACCCTCACGTGACCTCACGCTGACCCGACGCACCCGGGGCGGACCACGACTCGTGTGGTCCGCCCCGGTTCGTGCATTTAGGCCCACGTTTCTCCCGGGCCGATTTCGGGTATGCACCTGTCCACTGGATGAGGTAGAGGCTGAATCCCGCCCGAAAAGTGCGTAACCTCGCGGCCAAGGGCCCGTTGTTACTCATGAGTGGGGGAAGGATGGGCTGGTCCGTGCCCAGAGTCGGGCCGGTCCTACTGAGCCGGCGAGAGGGAGGCAACCCACAATGGGCGTCGAGATCAAGGTGGACGACCTCACAAAGTCGTTCGGCAAGCAGCTCATCTTTGCCGACGTCTCCCTGACCGTGCCGGCCGGGGAGATCTGCGTGATGCTCGGCCCGTCCGGCACCGGCAAGTCTGTGTTCCTCAAGTGCCTGATCGGCCTGCTCAAGCCTGACCACGGCGAGATCGTCATCGAGGGCACCGACATCGCCACCTGCTCCGAGAAGGAGCTCTACGAGATCCGGAAGCTCTTCGGCGTCCTGTTCCAGGACGGTGCCATGTTCGGGTCGATGAACCTCTACGACAACGTCGCCTTCCCGCTGCGTGAGCACACCAAGAAGTCCGAGTCCGAGATCCGCGACATCGTGATGGAGAAGATGGACCTCGTCGGCCTCATCGGCGCCGAGGACAAGCTGCCGGGCGAGATCTCCGGTGGTATGCGCAAGCGTGCCGGCCTGGCGCGCGCCCTGGTCCTCGATCCCGAGATCGTGCTGTTCGACGAGCCCGACTCCGGCCTCGACCCGGTCCGTACCGCCTTCCTCAACCAGCTCATCGTGGACCTCAACGCCCAGATCGACGCGACCTTCCTGATCGTGACCCACGACATCAACACCGCGCGCACCGTCCCCGACAACATCGGGCTGCTCTACCACAAGCACCTCGCGATGTTCGGGCCCCGCGAGATGCTCCTCTCCTCGGAGGAGCCCGTGGTCCGGCAGTTCCTGAACGCCCAGCGGGTCGGACCGATCGGCATGTCGGAGGAGAAGGACGCCGACGAGCTCGAGGCCGAGAAGGACGAGGAGCTTCCCCCGTTGCCGCCGATCCCGCTGCAGATCGAGCCCTCCAACGGCATCCCTCGCCGCAGCCAGCGCGAGCCCGGCGCCTGGTGCCGGGACAACGGCGTCGAGCCGCCCCCCGGCTCGTTCGAGGAAAACATGACGATGGCGGCGGGGACCTGATCTGTGTCCTCGCTGACCCAATCCCGGGCACTCGCCCCGATCGGTACCGCGGGCAAGCTGTTTGCCTTCGGTCTCGATGTCGGGCGCGCGATGTTCAAGCGTCCCTTCCAGACCCGGGAGTTCCTCCAGCAGGCGTGGTTCATCGCCTCGGTCACGATCATCCCGACCGCGCTGGTCGCCATCCCGTTCGGCGCGGTCATCGCGTTGCAGGTCGGTGGTCTGATCAAGCAGTTCGGTGCACAGTCGTTCACCGGATCGGCGGCCGTGCTCGCGGTCGTCCGCGAGGCCGGACCGATCGCCACGTCGTTGCTGATTGCCGGTGCCGGCGGCTCGGCCATCGCCGCCGACCTGGGCGCCCGAAAAATCCGCGAGGAGCTCGACGCGATGATGGTGCTCGGGATCGACCCGATCCAGCGTCTCGTCGTGCCGCGGGTCCTGGCCTGCATGTTGGTCGCGATCTTCCTCAACGGCCTCGTCAGCGTGGTGGGGGTCGCGGGCGGCTACGTCTTCAACGTCGTACTCCAGGACGGGACGCCGGGGGCCTATTTGGCGAGCTTCACCGCCCTGGCCCAGCTACCCGACCTGTGGCAGGGCATGGCGAAGGCGCTGGTGTTCGGCATGATCGCGGCCATCGTCGCCTGCTACAAGGGGATGAGCGCGGGCGGCGGCCCGAAGGGCGTTGGCGACGCGGTCAACGAGTCCGTCGTCATCACCTTCATGCTCCTGTTCGTCGTCAACTTCGTGATGAGCGCGATCTACTTCCAGCTCGTCCCACCGAAGACGGGTTGACGCCATGGCAGACGTGAAGCAGGTCTACCAACGCCCCGCCAGGCAGCTCGACCACCTCGGCGAGGAGCTCGCCTTCTACATCAAGGCCCTCGCCTGGACGCCGCGCACGATCCGGCGCTACAAGAAGGAGATCCTCCGGATCCTGGCCGAGGTGACCCTCGGCTCGGGTGCCCTGGCCGTCATCGGCGGCAACGTCGGCGTCATCACGGCCATGTGCTTCTTCACCGGGACCGAGGTCGGGCTGCAGGGCTACGCCGCGCTCAACCAGCTCGGCACCGCGGCCTTCTCCGGCTTCGTCTCCGCCTACTTCAATACTCGCGAGATCGCGCCCCTGGTGGCCGCGATCGCCCTCGCCGCCACCGTCGGCTGTGGCTTCACCGCGCAGCTCGGTGCCATGCGGATCTCCGAGGAGGTCGACGCGCTCGAGGTGATGGCGATCCCGTCGATGCCGTTCCTGGTCACGACCCGCATCATCGGCGGCCTGATCGCGATCGTCCCCCTCTACGTCGTCGGGCTGCTGTCGTCCTACTTCGCCACCAGGCTGACCGTCACCGGGTTCTTCGGTCAGTCGACCGGCACGTTCGACCACTACTTCAACGTGTTCCTGCCACCGGGCGACGTGCTCTGGTCGTTCGGAAAAGTGCTCGTCTTCGCGGTCGTGGTGATCCTGATCCACTGCTACCACGGCTACACCGCCACCGGCGGCCCGGCCGGTGTGGGAGTGGCCGTGGGCCGTGCGGTCCGCACGAGCATCGTGGCCATCAACGTGATCGACCTGCTCCTGTCCATGGCCATCTGGGGCACGACCACGACTGTGCGGCTGGCGGGGTGATGTAGCGATGCGCCTTGCCCAGAGCCACAAGATCCTCGGCGTCCTCTTCCTCGTCCTGCTGGTCGGGGCGATCTGGGGGACCAACGCGATCTTCACCAAGAAGTTCGTCGACTACGACGAGGTCACGCTGCAGACCTCCAAGATCGGCCTCCAGCTGCCTACGCGTGCCGACGTGAAGATCCGGGGCGTGATCGTCGGCGAGGTGCTCTCCTTCGAGTCCAACGCGGAGGGCGCCGTCCTGACCCTGGGCATCTACCCCGACCAGATGGACACCATTCCGGGCAACGTGACCGGCTCGATCGTGCCGAAGACCCTCTTCGGAGAGAAGTACGTCTCCCTCGAGATCCCCGAGTCCGGCCCCGAGGGCCAGCTCCAGGTCGACGACGTCATCGGCCGCACCGACGTGTCGATCGAGGTGGAGAAGGTCCTCTCCGACCTCTACCCGTTGCTGCGCACCGTGCAGCCCGCCGAGCTCAACACCACCCTCAACGCCATGGCCACCGCTCTCGAGGGGCGCGGTGAGCGACTCGGCGAGAACCTCGAGATCGTCGACAGCTACCTCAAGCGGGTCAACCCCCAGATCCCCGACATCGTGGAAGACCTGCGGCTGACGGCCGAGACGTCTGACCTCTACGCCGACGTGATGCCCGAGATCGCCTCGATCCTGCGCAACACGATCACGACCACGACCACCCTCGAGAGCCGCGACGCCAAGGTCCACGCCCTCTACACCGACGTCGCAGCATTCGCCGACACCTCGCAGGACTTCCTCGAAGAGAACGGCGACAACCTGATCCGCCTGGGCCAGGTAAGCGCCGCCCAGCTGCGCGTCTTCGCGAAGTACGCCCCCGAGTACCCCTGCCTGACCGGCGGCATCGTCAACGCCGGCAAGCTGCAGGCCGAGGCGTTCCGCGGCTTCACACTGCACATCGTGCTCGAACAGCTGCCCACCCAGCCGCGCGGCTACACTCCCGCGGACCGCCCGCGCTTCGGCGAGACCCGGGGTCCGAACTGCCTCCACCTGCCCAATCCGCCCTGGTCCCAGGCCAACCCTGTGCGGCACCAGCCGAACATGGACGACGGCATCGACGAGCCCACCGGCAAGGGCACCGATCGAGTCGCCCCCAGCTACGCCTACCCCACCCACGGCAACGGCTTCGCCGGCAGCGAAGCCGAGTCCGGCATGCTCAACTCCCTGATCGGGCCGACCCTGGGCGTCTCCGCCGGCGACGTGCCCGACCTCGGCGCCCTGCTGTTGGCACCGATGGCCCGCGGAGCGGAGGTGAGCCTGCGATGAGCCGCGCCGGACTGGACAAGAAGACCCTGGTCGACCTCACCAAGCTCCTGATCTTCATCGTGATCACCACCCTCGCGACCGGGCTCCTGGTGATCACCATCGGCAACATCACCTTCTCCGGCTCCAAGGAGTACAAGGCGGAGTTCGTCGACGCCACCGGAGTCGTCAAGGGCGACGACATCCGGATCGCCGGCGTCAAGGTCGGCTCGGTCAGCGACGTCGAGGTCATCGACCGCACCCGCGCCCTGGTGAGCTTCGACGTCGAGGACGACGCAGCCGTGACCGGCGCAACCAATGCCGAGATCCGCTTCCGCAACCTCGTCGGCCAGCGCTACATCACCCTGACCCGCGGCATCGGCGACACCCAGCCGCTCCCTGAGGGCTCCACGATCCCCGTCGAGAAGACCTCACCGGCGCTCGACCTCACGGTGCGCTTCAACGGCTTCAAGCCGCTGTTCCAGGCCCTGAGCCCGTCCGACCTCAACAAGCTGTCCTTCGAGGTCATCCAGGTCTTCCAGGGCGAGGGCGGCACCCTCGAGGGCCTGCTCGACCACACCGCCTCCGTCACCCAGACCCTTGCCTCACGCGACCAGGTCATCGGCGACCTGATCGACAACCTCAACGATGTGCTCGACCACATCGGCGACCGGGACCAGCAGCTCACCGAGCTGATCAAGTCCTTCCAGGTCTTCATCGGCGGGCTGAAGGACGACCGCAAGGCCATCCTCGGATCGCTCGACCAGATCTCGGCCCTGTCGGTCCAGACGGCCGACCTCGTGGACGGCATCCGCGAGCCTTTCGTCGACGACATCCGGGAGCTCCGCGAGACGGCCGGCAACCTCGACGAGAACAAGGCCGAGCTCGACCGTGCACTCCAGGTGCTCCCGATCAAGCTGCAGAAGGTGGGGCGGACCGCGATCTACGGCTCCTGGTTCAACTTCTACCTCTGCGACTACAGCGGCCAGATCCGCGTCGGCGGACAGACCCTCAACATCCCGGCGCAGCACACCGGTTCGGAAAGGTGTGATCTGCCATGAGCACCCCGTTCCGCGAGCGCAACCCGGTGATCATCGGGGCGGTCAGCCTGGCTGTCATCGCCGCGTTCATCCTGGCGGCCTTCCGTGCCCAGGACCTCCCCCTCATCGGTGGTGGCGACGTCTACTACGCCGCCTTCAGCGAGTCCGGCGGACTCAAGGCCAACGACGAGGTCCGGATCGCCGGCGTCCGCGTCGGCAAGGTCGAGGAGGTCACGCTCGAAGGGGACCACGTCCGCGTCGCGTTCCGGGTCGACAGCGGCAACGAGTTCGGCACCGAGACCGCAGCGGCGATCAAGATCAAGACCCTGCTCGGCTCCATGTACCTCGCGCTGCAGCCGGCCGGTTCGGGCCAGATGCAGGAGGAGAGCGAGATCCCCGAGGAGCGGACCCAGTCGCCCTACGACGTCGTGGAGGCCTTCTCCGGCCTCGCCGAGACCTCCGAGAAGATCGACACCGACCAGCTGGCGAAGGGTCTCACCACCCTGGCGGACCTGATGCGCAACACCCCGGAGGAGTTCCGCCGGGCCCTCGACGGTGTGTCCGCCCTGTCCGCCAACGTCGCCGCCCGGGACGAGCAGATCAACCAGCTCCTGGGCAACCTCGAGCGGACCTCGAAGGTGCTCGACGAGCGCGACACCGACATCATCCACCTGATGCGTGACTCGAAGGTGCTGTTCGACGCGCTTGTGAAGCGTCGTCAGGCCATCCACAACCTGCTGGTGTCGACGAGCCGCCTGTCCAGGGAGCTCACCCTCCTCGTCCAGCAGAGCCGGGCCGACCTCAAGCCCGCCCTGACCCACCTCGAGAACGTCGTCGCGGTCCTCAACAAGAACGAGGACAACCTCGACAACAGCCTGCGGCTGATGGCGCCGTTCTACCGCGTCTTCGCCAGCACGCTCGGCAACGGCCCGTGGTTCGACACCTACATCCAGAACCTCCCCCCGGTCCCGGCGGTGGGCGGATGACCCGGCTGCTGCGGTTCCTCGTCCCCGGCCTCATCGTCGTCGTCGCGGTGACGGCGGCCGTCACCATGTTCACCGGCGGCGGCGAGCGGACCCTGGTCGCGCACTTCCCCCGGACCGTCTCGGTCTACGAGGGCAGCGACGTGCGGGTGCTCGGCGTCCCGGTCGGCAAGGTCGACGCGGTCACCCCGAACGGCACCGACGTGAAGGTGACCATGCACTACTCCGACGACG
>JBJMIQ010000083.1:0-16763 GCA_045806805.1 Nocardioides sp.
CCCTTCGCGATGCCGTGCCACGTCTCCAGGCAGCTGCGGCAGCAGGTCGCGGTGGCGTGCTGGGCCACGAAGACCGGGTGGTTGCGGTACGGGGTCTGCCGGCCGTCGTTGCGCGGCTCGGCCGGCGCCAGCCGCTCCGCGATGATCTCCGCGGCGTGAGCCCGCATCGTCTGCGGACCGCGCAGCTCAGCCGTGGCCCGCTCACGCCCGCGCAGGTGGAACCGCCGCCCGAACGGTCGCGCGCTCGCGCGGTCGATCCGGTCATCGATCTCGGCGGGGTCGGGCACGCCTCCAGACTAGGCAGGGCACGGTGGCCGACGACGAAGCCTGGACCGGCCGGGTCTCTGCGAGGCTGCGAGCCACCAGGGCCCGAAGGCGCGACGATTCAACGAACTCCCCGCGCTTCGCCCCCCACCTGCAGAGGGCGTGCCCGTCCAACGCATCGAGGTCCACGCCCAGGGCGGCCCCCGTAGCGCGGCCGAGGAAGGCGCGGCGGCGTCCGGGTTTGGGGGGCTGGACGCCGCCGCCCCTAGTGCGGACTCGCCGCTCCCCCGAACGACGAGACCGCACATCGGTGAACCGAGGCGTGACGGTCCCGGAGGCGCCACGCGACCGGCCCGGTTCGGCCCATTCGTACCCGGCCCCGGACACCCCTACCTCACCCCTAAGGAGGGAATCGTGGCTTGCCAACACGACACCCAGGCCCAAGCGGCAATCGCCGCCGTGCACACTGCCCGAAAGGCTTGGCGTACGCCGGTGTCGCCGGGTTGGCCAGCACCACCTCGACGTCGTCCCTGGCAAACGGCTCCCATTTCCGCTGCGAGTACGCGCCGGCGTAACCGTCAGAACGGACCGCTCCGGAAGCCCCCAGGTTCGACCGAAAACAACTCCACAGGAATCAGCGGCTGGGGAAGGGTCGTGAGCCGCTCACGCGGGGAACGAGCGCCGGGCGGGGGACGCCTCTATCGGGTGGTTCGGGTCCCGTTGGCCAGGCTGCCAGCCCACGGCGAACTGCTGCATCATGTCGCTGTCCTCGTGGACGAGGTTGTGACAGTGGACCATGTACCGACCACGATGCGGACCGAACCGCATGATGACCCGGACCGTCTCGCCCTCCCCGACGTAGACCACGTCCTTGGGGCCGCGTTCGTGTTCCATGGGTGCCCGCCCGTTTCGCGACAGGATCTTGAAGTCGATGAGGTGGATGTGAACCGGGTGGTACCAACCGCCGGAGGGGTTGCTGATCTCCCAGACTTCGGTGGAGTTCAGCTTGGGATCCGCGACCAGCAGCTCGTAGTTGCTGTCGATCACTTGTTCCCAGGTTTGGCCGTTGATGGTCCAGATCCCGTTCTTGCGTTCCACCCGAAGCGACCGGGTCCTGGTGGCGTCGGCTTCGGTCAGCCCCATCACGTGGCTACCAGCCAAGGTGTCGGGCAACTGGTTCCAGGTGTGGTCGCGCTTGGAGAAGGGCTCGTCGGTGACGTCGAACGCCATCACCTGATCGGTGTTGTCGTAGCCGCGGTTGTTCGGGTTGGACAGGTTGCGCAGCACCACCCGTTGGCCGGGACGGTACTTGCGGAAGTCGATGAGCACCTCGTACCGCTCGGCGCTGGCTTGCCGCCACTGGTTGACCTGGCGGGCCCGGGGCATCAGGCCGCCGTCGGTGGCGACCATCGTGACCGGGTCACCGTCGCCGAGCTGGAACCGGTAGGACCGCGAGATGGACGCCACGAGGAAGCGGAACCGGTAGATCCGGCGCTTGACCTTCATCACCGGCCACGGTCGGCCGTTGACGAGGATGACATCGCCCCACAGGCCCGATTCGTCGGTGCCCATTGTCAACTGTCCCCTGGCGTCGAACGCGGCGTCGCCGATGATCAGGGGCACGTCGAACTCGCCTTGGGGCAGGAGCTCCTGCTCGGCCGGGTCGTGCATGTGGTACTGCGCGTACAGGCCGGCGTAGGCGTTCTGGGCGGTGTGGTGCACGCCGTGGTCGTGGTACCAGAGCGTCCGGGCGGGCTGGAAGTTCGGGTAGCGGTAGTCCTTGTACCAGCCCGGGGCGGTCGTGTCGCTGGCGTAGCCGTCGTACTGCGGCAGCGACGCCGAGCCGTGCAGGTGCACCGAGGTGCTCGATTCGTGTCCGAGTGTCGGGTGTGTCTTCGGCAGCTGGTTCCGCACCCGCACCACGGCCCGGCGGCCCTGCTGCACCTTGATCGTTGGTCCCGGTGTGATCCCGTTGTACCCGTACATGAGGGTGGGCAGTGTGGGTAGGATCCGCGCTCGCTGAGCTGTCTCGGTCAGGGTGTAGTGGTCGGTCCACACCCCGTCGGCATCGCGTTGACTTCGATCCGCCCGCAGGACAGGGGGGCGGACGAACTTGGTCCGGAAAGGTCGCGGCATGTCCTTGGCACCCAGCTGGCTGGCGGTTTGCGCGCCGATCATTGCGCCCCATGGCAACTGAGCCGTGGCCGCGGCCCCGACCACCCCCACTGCCCCGAACTTCATGACGTCGCGACGTGTCAGCTCCACGCTGTGATCCCCCCGGTGCGTTCCCAAAGAAAGAAAGCCGCCCGAAGTCAGCTGGTTGAGTCCCAAAGCCTGCCGAATGGGAAGCGCGCGGGGAATCGCCCCCATGGATCAAATCCAACGTTCAACTGTGTCGGTTCGACTAGGACCAATGAACTAGTCACCTCATCCGTCGCCGAGGGCGACCCTGGCGGGGGCGGACTACTCCCGTGTCGGCGACGCGACGCGGAGGTAGGAGACGGAAAACGGCAACGGGTCTCATATCGCGCACCGCCAGCAGTCGTCGACGTACCGCCCAATTGGCCGCCCGGCCCGGGTGCCACGGCCAGGGCCCGCAAGACCGACGCCCGGGCTGATAGGAGCCCGGAGCGAGCGGCCGTAAGGATTTCGTCAATAACCCGGCACTGCAGAGTGGGGGCGACGGGCCGTACCTAGGCTGATCATGGAGAACGGTCACCAATCCCTGGCCATGCTCTCGAGCCGCCCGCCTCGGCGTTGTTAATCCCCTTTTCAACGCCCGGGCGGGCGGCGGCTTTCTACTGCAGGTTCGAGGCGGTAGCCCTGGCCGGGCACGGTGATCAGGTGCCGCGGCCTCGCGGGGTCTACTTCAAGCTTGCGTCGCAACTGCCCCATGTAGACGCGAAGGTAATGCGCCTCGTTGTGGTACCCCGGTCCCCAGACGTGATCGAGCAGCTCACGCTGCGCCACCAAGGTGCCCGGGTTTCGGGCCAACAGCTCCAGCACACCCCATTCGGTCGGGGTGAGACGCACGTCGGAGCCTTCTTTCGTGCGCACCCGTTTGGCGGCCAGGTCGACAGTGAACGCCTCGGTGGCGACCACCGGGGACTCCTCCGCCGGCCGGGAACGGCGCAACGCCACCCGGAGGCGGGCAAGCAACTCCTCCATGCCGAACGGCTTGGAGACGTAGTCGTCCGCCCCGGCGTCGAGGGCGCGGACCTTCTCGGTCTGGGAGTCGCGCGCGGATAGGACCAGAATGGGCATGGCAGACCATGCCCGGAGCCGCTCGATCACGTTTGCGCCATCCATGTCCGGTAGCCCAAGGTCGAGCACGACCAGGTCCGGGATACGTGCGGCCGCCTCCTCCAGGGCCGACCGTCCATCCGCGACGGGGACCACGTCGTAGCCGTGCGCTCTCAGAGTCAGGGTCAACGGCCGGCGGAGCCGGAGGTCGTCCTCGACGACCAGCACGCGGCTCATCTCGATCGCTCCAAGGTCAAGCTCATGGTGAGCCCCCCTCCGGGTGTCCGCGACGGCTTCAGCGGTGCCCCCATGGCGTCAGTGAAACCGCGAGCTATCGCCAAGCCCAGGCCGAGTCCGGCGCCGGTGTCTTCAAGCCCCTGGAAGGGCCGGAACACCTCCGCCCAGCGGTCCTCCGGAATGCCCGGTCCATGGTCGACGACCGAGAGCCGCACCTCTTCACCGACGGATTCGGCCCGCACGATGATGGGCAACCCATCGCCCGCGTGCTGGTGCGCATTCGTGACCAGGTTTGCCACGACCCGCTCGAGCAGCACCTCGTCGGCGAGGACCATGGGCAGGTGCTCGGACACGTCGACCTTGGTCTGGTGGTCTCCGATCGTGACCAGCGCGCGGCTCACGACCTCGTACAGCGGCACCGCGGTCATGCTGGCCGAAACCCCACCGGCGCGGATGCGACTCATCGCCAAGAGATTCGTCACCAGTGCCGTGAGCTGGTCGGCCGATTCCTCGATCGCGGCGAGCAGTTCCGCGCGCACCGCCTCGGACCAGTCGGCGTCTGTTTGCCTCAAGGCCGATGCGTTCGCCTTGATCCCGGCCAGCGGGGTACGCAGGTCGTGGCTGACTGCATCCAACAGGCTGGTCCGAACCCGGTCGATCTCGGCGAGCTGCCGAGCCCTGGCCACCTCATCGGCCAGCTGCTCCTCCTTCCACGACTGCGCAAGCGTGTCGGCGACAGCCTGCAAGACGAGCGCGTCCACGCTGGTAGACGGCGCACCCGCACCTCCCTCCAAGCGCAGGCCGTGACCTGCCTCGACCGAGACGTTGAGGGGAAACATGTTCGGGTTGCCGACTTCTGCGAGCGTTTGCGACCCCTCCGGAGCGTCGGCCTTGACCAGTCGAATCCAGCTGAACCCAAGCCGATTACGGGCGTGAGCCAGGACCGCCAGCAGAGCGGTGCCACCGCTGCGAATTGCCGCCAGCTCGGACAGAAGCTTCGCCTCGTGCTCGTGACGACGCGCCGCGACCCGGTGCCTCGCCCCGGCATCGGCCACGACACTGACCAACACCGCGGCCACGAGGAACACCGTGAGCTCGAAGAGCTGGTCCTGGCCAAGGAGATCGAACCCGGGCCGCGGCGACGCGAACAGGTAGATCTCCAGCACGAAGGACACCACCGCCGCGCCCAGTGCAGCGGTCCGGCCGGCGGTGATTGCCACGATGACGACCGCCAGCAGGTAGAGCAGCAACACATTGTCCAGATCGGCCCTTTCGTCCATCACCAGCAGGAACGCCGTGAGGCTCGTCAACCCAACCGCGGTCAGCGCGAGACGGCGACCCTCGCGCCAGAGGTGATGGCCGACGCGGGAAGGGTGCGGGTCATCGCCGCCGGCAGCCACGACCTCGGGCACCCCAGCCCGGTTCCCAACGAAGGTCATGCCCTCAAGTCTGTCAGGGTCGGCGGACCCATATCGGAACATAACGCTGCATCATTCACCGCACGTCGGACTACGAATGTCGGAAGGAGCATGCAGGAGCAGCCTCAGCGCACCGGCAGGTCGGCGTTCCACTGACACGGTCGGACTGACAGCGGCAGTTCCGGATGGCCTAGTACACGCCATCTGCGTCGGGATCGCGGCGGCACGACGGCGATCATCGGGATGGCCGGGTGGTCGTGGCCGCGAGCACCATGAGGACCGGGAGCATCAGTAGGCCGTAGCGGAGACCGCGGGGGGAAGCGGCCCGCCCCGGCGTTTGAAGGGTAAGACAGCGCCAAGGCGGGCAGCTCGGGAGCAGGGCGTGCGAAGACCTGTCTCCGTGACCAACGTAGGTACAGCCCGTCGCCTCCGCTCTTCGATGCGGCGCTATTGACGAAATCCTTACGCGCCCATTTCGCGACCCGATAACCAAACACGTTGGTCCCCTTGTCTTGGGAGTTGCGGCTTGACGGATATTTGATGGTTGGCCGAGACCGTCGCCGTGGGGTAAGACACGATGCTCTCCGGGATGGGGAGCTGGTTCATCCAGCCAGGAGTCCAATCATGTCTAGAATCACCCGCAATTTCCGCCGTCCACTCGCCGCCGCAGCGGTCACATCGATCGCACTGTCGCTCTTGGGCGCGTCGGTGGCCGGGGCGGTCGACCCGAGTCAGCAGAGCAGCTTCGGGCGGATGTTCCCGACGCTGGACCCGTTCCGACCGTCCGATCAGTCGCTTACCAAGCTGGTGCAGGCCCAGCGGGACAAGGGCCTGACCCAGCTCGACAACAAGGGTGTACCGGCCGGATTCACCTACCTGGGGCAGTTCATCGACCACGACCTGACCCGCAACACCCAGCCGTTGCCGTCCGCGCCGTTCGACCCGACCACACTGAAGAACGCCCGCACCGCCGCGTTCGACCTGGACTCGGTCTACGGGCAGGGCCCCGCCGTGGACGTCCAGCTCTACGAGGCCGACGGGAAGCACTTCAAGGTGCAGGAGGAGAACGCCAACGGCGTACCCGACCTGGCCCGCAACGCCAACGGCAGCGCGATCCTGATCGAGCCCCGCAACGACGAGAACCTGATCATCGCCCAGATCCATCTGGCGGTGCAGAAGTTCCACAACCGCCTGATCGACGAGGGCGCAAACTTCAACACCGCGCGGCGCCTCACGCAATGGCACTACCAGTGGGTCGTGGTCAACGACTACCTGCCGCACGTGGTGGGCCAGGACCGGGTGAACATTTTCCTGGGCAAGCCGGTGACCAACGGGTTCTACAAGCCCGGCAACCCCGACGCGCCGATGACCCCCACGGAGTTCTCGACCGCGGTCTTCCGCTACGGGCACTCCCAGGTCCGTGACTCCTACGAGGTCAACGACCTGTCCGAGGACGCACCGATCAAGGTCTTCGACCTGACCGGCGCCGAGGACCTGCGCGGGGGCCAGAACCTCAACGAGCGGACGCAAATCGACTGGATCGAGTTCTTCGAGATCGACGGCGCCCCGGAGTTCGAGGGCAACCTGTCCCGCAAGCTGGACACCCAGGTCTCCGAGTCGCTGTTCAACCTGCCGCTGGGCGCACCCGGCCTCCCGAGCGTGGGCACCAACATCCTGGGCCAGCTGAACCTGGTCCGCAGCTCGCGCTACGGCATCCCCAGCGGTCAGGACGTCGCCAAGGCGATGGGCATCCCGGTGCTCGCCAACAACAAGATCGGCATCAACCAGAGCGCCTACCCCGATTTCAACGGCGAGGCACCCCTGTGGTTCTACATGCTGGCCGAGTCCGACCTCAAGGAGAACGGCACCCGCCTGGGCGCCGTTGGTGGGCGCATCATCGCCGAGGTGTTCATCGACCAGATCGCCGTCGACCCCGCCTCCTACCTCAACGCCAGGCGGGCCTTCACCCCCTCGGTGGAGCATGAGGGCGCCTTCACCATGGGCGACTTCCTCACCTTCGCCGGGGTTGTCGAGCTCGAGGAAGAGGGAGTCACACCCACACCCTGACGAGCCGCACCCAAGACTCGCCAGATCAAGGCTCTCGATCCGTCGACCAACCCCTCCGGTCGGCGGATCGAAGCCTGGTCGACGACTTCGATGCGCTCGACCTGCTCAACGTGCTCGTGGAGCCGTGTCGACCTCTTGCGGGTGGCTGCGGCGGGGCTGCCGTTCGCCGACGCCGGTACATTGGTCGGGCTGACAGGATTTGAACCTGCGACCCCTTGACCCCCAGTCAAGTGCGCTACCAAACTGCGCCACAGCCCGATGCCCTCCCCAGGAAGGCCGCGAGCACACTATCGCAGCCCGACGTCGGGAGCCGTATCGGGATCACCGCACTGTGGCGCTACCTCCGGAGACCTTCAGGCCCGAGGTGTCGACGGCCTCGAACGATGAGGCGGGGATCGTCTTGAGCTCCGAGATGAGCCGGGCGGGCCAGTGGGAGTTCCGCTCCCCCTGGAAGAACCAGGGCGACCCGTTGTCGGCCAGCACGAGCCCGTAGTGCTTCATCGCCCGGATCACGGCGCGGGCGGCCGGGCCGTAGCCGTCGGTCGGGAAGCCGGCCCGGAGCCGGAACCTGGCGCCCATCGGTGGGTACGCCGCGCCGTCCTGCGACCCGCCGTCGTGACGGGCCGGCCACAGGTGGGCCCGCCGGGTGATGTCGGTGGTGAACCGGATGGCGTGGTTGACGCCTCGGTCCCGGACCTCGTTCCAGCGCAGCAGCCCGGGGAGGATCGGCAGCCCGGCCGCGTCGGCGGAGGTCCAGCCGTCGGGTCGGAGGTCGTTGCTGCGGAGCGACCAGGTGGCGCCGGAGCCGGCGTACCAACGGCCGTTGCGGAGGCTGGTCGCGTAGGTCTCGAAGAGCCGGCACGACCCGCGGTCCACCACGATCGCGTGCCGGTCGCCGTCAGAGCTGCGTCCACCCTCGATCTTCGTGTCCCTGCCCAGCGGGTAGCGCACGTGGTCGCTCTCGTCGGAGTAGGTGAAGCGGACCGCCACCCGGGGGTGGTCGTGGGGTACGACGGTGATCGGGATGCCGTAGTCGGGCCCGGCACCGCCCGCGGGCCCGAAGTCGGGGTGCAGGTCGCGCGCGGTCGACATGTGCGAGAGCCACTGGTCGCTGCGCGGGTGAACCGGCAGGTCGCTGATGTCGGCGCGCCAGTAGTTGTCGGCCGGGAAGGTCTGGCAGGTCGTGCCACCGACGGGACTGGCCGCCGCCCCCGAGGGGACCGCGACCGAGAGAGCCAGGACCAGCGCAACCGAGAGACGCATGACCGACAAGTTAACGCCTGCGGCGCTCCCGCGGGCGCTGCTGCAGCACGATCGGCGTGCCGACGAAGCCGAAGTCCTCGCGCAGCCGGCGCTCCAGGAACCGCAGGTACGCCGCGTCCAGCTTGCCGCTGGTGAACAGGATGAACGTCGGCGGGGCGATCGAGGTCTGCGTGCCGAACAGGATCTTGGGCTGCTTGCCGCCGCGGACGGGGTGGGGGTGCTCGGCGACCAGGCGCCCGAGGAAGGCGTTGAGGGCGCCGGTCGAGACCCGGGTCTCCCAGCCCGCCAGCGCCTTGTCGAGCGCGGGCACCAGCCGGTCGACGTGCCACCCGGTACGCGCGGTGATGTTGATCCGAGGCGCCCACTGGACCTGAACCAGCTCCCGCTCCACCTCACGCTCGAGGTAGTGGCGCCGCTCGTCGTCGACGAGGTCCCACTTGTTGAACGCGACCACCAGGGCCCGACCGGCCTCACGGACGGTCTGGAGGATCCGCACGTCCTGCTCGGAGATGGACTGGCCGCCGTCGACGACCAGCACCGCCACCTCGGCCCGGTCGATGGCGGTGGAGGTGCGCAGCGACGCGTAGTACTCGTGCCCTGACGCCTCCTTGACCCGCTTGCGAATGCCCGCGGTGTCGATGAACCGCCAGGTCCTCCCGCCCAGCTCGATCAGCTCGTCGACCGGGTCGACGGTGGTCCCGGCGACCTCGTCGACGACGACGCGGTCTGCGCGGGCCAGCTGGTTGAGCAGCGAGGACTTGCCGACGTTCGGCTTCCCGACGATCGCGACCCGCCGCGGACCGCCGACCTCCCCCAGTCGCTCGGGAGGCGGGTCCGGGAGCGCCTCGAGTACGGCGTCCAACAGGTCCCCCGAGCCCCGACCGTGCAGCGCGGAGACCGGGTAGGGCTCCCCCAGACCGAGGTTCCACAGCGCGTGCGCCTCGGTCTCGGTGCGGAGGTCGTCGACCTTGTTGGCGGCCAGGACGACCGGCTTTCCGGAGCGCCGCAGGATCTTGACCACAGCCTCGTCGGCGTCGGTGATCCCGACCGTGGCATCGACGACGAAGAGCACCGCGTCGGCCAGGCTGGCGGCGAGCTCGGCCTGGCCCGCGATCCGCTCGGCCAGCCCGCGGGCATCCGGGTCCCACCCTCCGGTGTCCACGACCGTGAACGCGCGCCCGTTCCAGTTCGCGTCGTAGGACACCCGGTCGCGGGTGACGCCGGGGACGTCCTCCACCACGGCTTCGCGACGGCCCAGGAACCGGTTGACCAGCGTCGACTTGCCGACGTTGGGGCGTCCCACGACCGCGAGGACCGGGGCCGGGCCCTCGACGACGTCGGCGCTCACGAAACGTCCCGCTCGATGATCCCAGTGGACGGGTCGGGCTCGACCTCTCCGGCGGGCACCGGGCCCGGCAGCTCGCGTCCGGTCGCCTCGAGCGACCGTTCGAGCAGACCGAGAAGCTGCTCGCGGAGCTGCACCGAGACCTTCTCGACCTGCTCGCGGGACCGGGGCCACGGCACCGGGTCGAAGGTGGCCGGCGCCCCGAAGAAGACGTCGACCGGAGTGCCGCGCGGGGGGACCGAGTCGAGATGACCGCCGGGCTCACGGGTGCCGAGGAAGACGACAGGCACCACGGGCGCCCCGGTGACCAGCGCAAAGTACGCCGCCCCCCGGTGGAACCGCTCGAGGTCCCCCGCTCCGCGTCGCCCCTCGGGGAAGACGCCGACCGCATGGCCGTCGCGGAGCACCCGCAGGCAGGTCTTGACCGCGGCGGGGTCCGGGTTGAAGCGGTCCAGCGGAACCTGCCCGGCACCGCGCAGCATCCGGCCCAGCCGTCCGGTGAACATCTCCACCTTGGTGAGGGCGTGCACCGCCTGGGGCGCGAAGATCACCATCAGCGGACCGTCCATGATCCCGATGTGGTTGCCGATGTAGATCACCGGACCCTTGCGGGGGACCTGGTCGCGACCGTGGATTCGGACCGTCAGCCGGCGCCGCAGGAAGATCCGGGCCAGCGGACGCAGCGACACCATCATCAGCCGACGCGGATGGCGGATCCGGTCGCTGCGGGGTCGGTCGGTGTGGGACGCCTTCACGCGCGCGCCTCCACCGCCTCGACGAGAGCCACCACCCGCTCGATGACCTCCTCGAGCGTGTGCCCCGTGGTGTCGATGGGGACGGCTCCCTCGGCCATCGTGAGCGGCGAGGCGGCGCGGTTGGAGTCGATCTCGTCTCGCGCCAGCAGCGACGCCTGGGTCCGGTCGATGTCACTGCCGCCCTCCTCGGCCGCGCGTCGGGACGCCCGGGCCGCAGGGTCGGCGGTCAGGTAGACCTTCACCTGCGCGAACGGCGCCACCACGGCCCCGATGTCACGCCCCTCCACCACGATGCCCCCCTCACCGATGGTGTCGCGCTGCAGCTCGACCATCCGCTCGCGCACCTCGGGAACGGTGCTGACCGGTGAGACCGCGGCGTTGACGTCGGCGGAGCGGATGGCCAGGCCGACGTCGACGCCGTCGACGAGGATGGACGGTCCTTCGGGGTCGGTGCCGGAGAGGATCTCGGGCTCGCCGCAGCGGGCCGCCACCGCCTCCCGGTCGTGGACGTCGATCCCTTCGCGGAGCATCCACCAGGTCATCCCGCGGTACATCGCGCCGGTGTCGAGGTAGCGCAGTCCGAGGCGGGCAGCGACCCCACGCGAGGTGCTGGACTTGCCCGACCCGGAGGGTCCGTCGATGGCGACGACGATGTCATCGAGGATGGTCTGCACGGCGGGCAGCCTACCTGTGGGTCACCCATCCACGGGATTCGAGAGAGCCGAGCAGATGCTCCGCACGGGCCTCGTCGACCACCAGCTCCACCAGTCCGACGGGCCGGCCGGGATCGTGGTCGATGTGGACGTCCTCGATGTTGACGTCACTCGCCCCCGCGTCGGCGAACAGCCGCGCCAGCTCGCCGGGATGGTCGGGAACCGAGACGTAGACCGAGGTGGTCGGCGCCACCGGTCCGCCGTGCTTGCCCGGGATGGCGCGGGTGCCGGCCACTCCCCTCGCCAGCAGGGCCCCCAGGGCCTCCCGGTCACCGCCGATGACCGCGTCCTGGAGCGCGTCGAGCTCCTCCCGGACCTCGGCCAGCACCCCCCGCAACGCGTCCGAGTTGAGGGTCACGATCTGCTGCCACATCGCGGGGTCGCTGCCGGCCACCCGAGTCACGTCGCGCACACCCTGGCCGGACAGGGCCAGGTGCTCCGGCGGGGCGCCGGTGAGCCTGGCAGCGGTGAGTACGGCGAGCAGGTGCGGGAGGTGGGAGGTCCGGGCCACCGCATGGTCGTGCTCCTCGGGGGTCATCCGCACCGGGACTCCCCCGCACATGCTGGCCAGCTCCTCCACGAGGTGCACTCCCTCGGGAACGGAGGTGTCGTGCGGGGTGACCGCCCACGGCCGGCCGTCGAAGAGTGCCGCGCTGGCCGCCAGCGGGCCGGAGCGCTCGCTCCCGGCCATGGGGTGCCCGCCGACGTACCGCTCGACGGCCGGGGACGCCGCGGCGACCCGCAGGGGCTCGGTCTTGATGCTGCCCACGTCGGTCACCGTCGCGTCGGAGGCGTCCAGCGCCGCGCGGATGGCGGCGCCGAGGTGGTCGGGCGGCACCGCGACCACGACCAGCTGAGGGCGGTCCTCGGGTCGTCGGGCTCTGCCGGCGCCGAGACCCGATGCAGTGCGCACGTGCTCCTCCGCAAGGTCACTGAGCACGACCTCGAGGCCGACCCGACGGCACGCCAGCCCGACGGAGGTACCGAGCATCCCGGTGCCGATCACCGCCACCGGCCCGGTCAGCAGCTCACTCATCGGGGACCTCGCGGGTCCGGGTCAGGTCCTTGCGCAGCGTGGCGGCGCCGTGCAGGTAGCAGTGGGTGATGTCCCCCTTGGGCAGCTCGGACTCGACGTGGGCGAGCATCCGGACGACCCGGGGCATGGAGCCCTCGATCTCCAGCTCACGGGCGCAGATCAGCGGTACTTCGCCGAACCCGAGCTGGCGGGCCGCGTACGCCGGGAACTCCGCCACCAGATCCGCGGTCGCCGTGAAGATGACCGAGATGAAGTCGTCGACCTCCAGCCCGTTGCTGTGCATGACGTCGCGGACCATCTCGGTGACCCGGTCGAGCATGTGGTCGCGGTCGTCCTTCTCCAGCTGGGTCGCTCCCCGCACCGCCCGCACCGACATGGGCCTCAGGCTAGCGATCGGTGTTCGTCCCGATGGACCGTGCCCGAGCGACGGGCAGTTCGGGTCCCACCGACCGCAGCTCCCGCTGATGATGCTCGCTCATCTGACCAACTGCCCGTCGTGAGGTTCAGGCTTCTACTGAGGGGCTGGCGGGAAGTGGTGCTGATCGTGTTTCGGATGGCCAGGTCATTCGCTGGCGGCGAGGGTGACGCCGAGCGCGATCATCATCCCGCCGCCCGCGGCGCCGAGCTTGTCGAGCCGCCGAGGCTTCCCGGCGAACCAGTCGCGCGCCTTCCCCGCACCCAAGGCCCACAGGCTGTCCGAGCACACCGCGAGGAGGGCGAACACGACGCCGAGCATGGTCAGCTGGAGCGTGGCCGGGCCGGAGCCACTGGTGAACTGCGGCAAGAAGGCCGCGAAGAACACGATCGTCTTCGGGTTGGTGACGCCCACGATGGCACCGGTTCGGACGGCGTTCCCACGAGGCGAGGGTGCCCGCGCGGGGCGCTCGAGCGCGACGCGGGCGTCCGACCTGTGCCGGATCGCCGAGACGCCCAGCCACACGACGTACGCCGCCCCGGCCAGCTTGAGCACCGTGTACGCCGCGGCGCTCGCGGACACGACCGCGCCGAGCCCGAGGGCCACGAAGCCGACCTGGACGACCAGCCCGAGACCGTTGCCGACTACCGAGAGCAGCGCGTCGCGGCGCCCCACGGTCAAGGCGCGGCCGATGGTGAAGAGCAGGCTCGGGCCCGGGACCTGGATGAACAGGATCGAGGCGATCACGAAGGCGAGCCACTGGCTCGAACTGGGCATGCCAGCCATTGTCGTCGCACCCGCCTCCATCGGCATCCGGATAAGACGAGAGTTGTGAGTCGGCTCCGACTCAGAGCTTCGTCTGGTCGAGCAGCTCGCCGAGCTCATCGAGCGTCAGATCCCGCAGCTGGCCGGCCTTGAGCTGCCCGAGTGCCACCGGACCGATCGCGGTGCGCGTGAGGCGTCGAACCGGATGCCCGACGTGGTCGAGGAGACGTCGCACGATCCGGTTTCGGCCCTCGTGGATGACGAGCTCGACGATGGACTTCTCACGAGCACCTGTCACCAGTCGCGCCCTCGACACCGTGACCGGCCCGTCCTCGAGGGTGACGCCCTCGAGCAGGGTCCGGATGGTGGCCTTGGTGACCTCGCCCTCGACCTCCGCCACGTAGGTCTTGTCCACCTCGTACGACGGGTGCGCCATCCGGTGCGCGAAGTCGCCGTCGTTGGTCAGCAGGATCAGGCCCGCGGTGTCGGTGTCGAGGCGGCCGACGTGGAAGAGCCGCTCGGGCCGTTGGGAGACCAGGTCCTGCAGGGTCCGCCGACCCTCCGGGTCGGACATGGTGGAGACGACTCCGCGCGGCTTGTTCAGCGCCAGGTAGACGTGGTCCGAGACCGGCGGGAGCCGCTTCCCGTCGACCCGGATCACTGCGGTTCGCGGATCGACCTTGGTGCCCAGCCGGGTGACGACCTCGCCGTCCACCACGACCAACCCCGCGAGCATCAGCTCCTCGCACTTGCGTCGTGACGCGATGCCCGACTGGGCGAGCAGCTTGTGGAGCCGGACCAGACCCTCGTCGGGTTCGGTCACGCCCCATCCTCGTCGGATCCCGCTGCGACCGACTCGAGCTCCCCTTCCATGTCGCTCAGCTCCGGGAGGTACGGCGCCAGCTCGGGCAGCTCGTCGAGCGTGGTGACGCCGATCCGCTCCAGGAAGTAGCCGGTGGTCCGGTAGAGGTTCGCCCCCGACGACTGGTCCTGTCCCGCCTCCTCGACCAGCCCACGGGTCAGCAGGGTCCGCATCACGCCGTCGACGTTGACGCCGCGGATGGCCGAGACACGGGCCCGGGACACCGGCTGCTTGTAGGCGACCACGGCGAGGGTCTCCAGCGCCGCCTGGGTGATCCGCGCCTGCTGGCCCTCGAGGACGAACGCCTCGACCACCGCGGCGTACTCCTCGCGGGTGTAGAAGCGCCAGCCTCCGGCGACGTTGCGGAGCTCGAACCCGCGGCCCTGCTCGGTGTACTCGTCCGCGAGCGCGGCGAGGGTGGCGGCCACCTCGTTGACCGGGTGACCGGAGGCAGAGGCCAGCGTGGCCACGTCGAGCGGCTGGTCGGCCACCATCAGCAGCGCCTCGAGGGCGGGGCGCAGGTCGGCGACCGCGATGTCCAGGGTCTGCTCGCTCACGTCTGGTCTCCTTGCCCATGAGGCGCATGAGGCTGGTCGGGTGTGACCGCCTCCGGATCGTCGGCGGGCGGCGCCCCCTCGAACTCGTCGATCTCGAAGTCCTCGTCGTCCGCACCGCTCCACCGCACCGTCAGCTCGCCCAGTGGCGACATCTGGTCGAACGCCACCGCGCCCTCCCGGAAGAGCTCGAGGAGCGACAGGAACCGGGCCACGGTGGTCAGGGTGTCCGGGGAGTCGCCGCACAGGGCCCGGAAGGTCATGGTGCCCGAGCGCCGCAGACGCTCCACCACCAGGGCGGCCTGCTCCCGGACGCTGACCTTCGCGGCGTGGATGTGTCCCAGCGACACCTCGAGCACCGGTTTGGGCCTCATCGCGGTCGCGGCCAGCTCGGCGAACTGGTCAAGGCCGATCCCGATCAGCACCTCGGGCAGCAGCGTGGCGAAGCGCTCCTCCAGCCCGACCGACCGGGGGTGGCGCCGCGACTCCGCGGAGAGCCGGTCCTCCAGGAAGGCGGCGACCTGCTTGAACGCGCGGTACTGCAGCAGGCGGGCGAAGAGCAGGTCCCGAGCCTCCAGGAGGGCCAGATCCTCCTCGTCCTCCACGTCGCCCTGCGGGAGCAGCCGGGCCGCCTTGAGGTCGAGCAGCGTCGCGGCCACCAGCAGGAAGGACGACGTCTGCTCCAGCTCCCAGGTGGAGCCGAGCGTCTTGACGTGCGCGATGAACTCGTCAGTGACCTTCGACAGCGCGACCTCGGTGATGTCGAGCTTGTGCTTGGAGATCAGGCTCAGCAGCAGGTCGAACGGTCCCTCGAAGTTGTCCAGACGGACCTCGAACTCCGGGGCCTGGTCCAGGGTCGAGCCGTCGGCGAGGCTCGGCGTCGCCACGGTCATTCGTCGGTCAGACGTCGCACCAGGACGCTGTCGTCGCCGTTCGCCTCGTAGTCGGCAAGGACCAGCGCCACCGCCTCGCGCACCAGCCGGCCCCGGTCGATCGCGAGCCCCTGGTCGCGCCGCAGCGAGAGCCGGGCGTGCTCGAGGTCGAGCAGCTCGTCGGAGGTCACGTAGACCGTCATTTTCTCGTCGTGCCGCACCCGGCCACTCGGCTTGCGCTCCGCCGCCTGGTCGTCGCCGCTCTCGTCCGGGGCGACCGCGCGGACGTGCGACTTGTCCCCACCCTGGGCGGTGCGGCGGAAGAGGTCGTCGGCGGCGGGCAGGCTCACCCGTCTACTCATGCGGGGGTCTCCGTGGCGTTCAGACAACGGACCGCCACTTCCTTGGCGAGCTGACGGTAGGCGTCGGCACCGGTCGAGCTCGAGGCGTACGACGTGATCGGCTCACCGGCCACGGTGGAGTCGGAGAACTTCACGGTCCGCCGGATCACCGTGTGGAACACCTGGTCGCCCCAGGCCTGGACGAGACGCTCCATGACTTCCCGGCCGTGGAGGGTGCGGCCGTCGAACATCGTGCCGAGGACGCCGTCGATCTCGAGCTTGGGGTTGAGCCGCTCACGGACCTTGTCGATCGTGGTCTTGAGCAGGGCCACCCCGCGGAGGGCGAAGTACTCGCACTCGAGCGGCACGATGACGCCGTCGGCGGCGGTGAGTGCATTGACGGTGAGGAGACCGAGGGAGGGCTGGCAGTCGATCAGGATGACGTCGTAGTCGGCGATGGCAGGAGAGAGCACCCGCTGCAGGGTCTGCTCGCGGGCGACCTCGTGGACCAGCTGCACCTCGGCCGCCGACAGGTCGATGTTGGAGGGCAGCAGGTCCATGCCCGGGACACCGGAGGGCACCACGACGTCGTCGAGCGTGACGTCGCGTTCCA
>JBJMIQ010000084.1:0-4545 GCA_045806805.1 Nocardioides sp.
TGACCATCTGCTTGAACTCGGTGACCTGCTGTCCCCGGTCCCCGCTCGAGCTGTAGGCGGCGTGCGGCGCGAAGTAGCCGAGGGAGTTGTAGCCCCAGTAGTTGCGCATGTTCCGCGCCGCGACGTGTGGCTCGGTCTCGAAGTGGTGCACCGGCAGCAGCTCGACCGCGGTCACCCCCAGGTCCTGCAGGTAACGAGTCACCGTGGGAGTGCCGAGGCCCGCGTAGGTCCCGCGCTGGTGCTCCGGGATCTCGTTGTGGAGCCGGGTGTAGCCCTTGACGTGCAGCTCGTAGACGACGGTGTCCCGCCAACGGGTGCGCAGCTGTGTGTCGCCCTCCCAGTCGAAGTCGTCGTGCACGACCACGCTGCGTGGCATCGACCCGGCGGAGTCGCGCTCGCTCCGCTGGCCGTGCGGGTCGGCCGGGTCGTCGTGGGGGAGCAGCCCGGGTCCGTGCCGGACCTCTCCGGTGATGGCCCGCGCGCACGGGTCGAGCAGGAGGCGCGCGGGGTTGAAGCGGCGACCGTGCCGTGGGTCCCACGGGCCGTTGGCGCGGAACCCGTAGAGCTGTCCGTTCGGCACGTCGGGGATCTGGCCGTGCCAGACGCCGAGCGTGTGCTCGGTGAGCTGGTGGCGTGTCTCGGTGCCGTCCTCCGCGAACAGACACACCCACACCGCTGTCGCCTCGGGCGACCAGACGGCGAAGTTGGTGGCCTCCTCCGTCCAGGTCGCACCCAGCCGTTGATGGGAGCCGGGCCAGACCGGCGCGGTCTCGTCGCGGTGCTTCCATCGCCAGCGGTCGGGGCTCACGTGAGCCATTCTTGCCGGTCCCGGTCGGCCCTGTCGTGTTGGCCTTCGGGGGGTCGGCAAGGCAGGATGCCCCGGTGACCCGCGCCACACCCAGGCGCGGGCAGCTCAGGGAGGGGACACCCGTGCACAGGATCCGGCTCACCATCGTCGGGCTCGCCGCCGCCACCACCGTGGCCGCGCTGACTGCCATACCTACTCAGGCCGTGACCACGGCGACGACCGGCACCGCCAGGGTGTTCATGGTCAACCCGGTCCAGTCCTCGGGCGACCAGACCCTGACTGACCAGAAGGACTCCGCCACGGCCGTACCCGCGTCGGAGTACGCCACCGTCGAGCTGCGCAACCTCGACGGCTCGGGATACCTCTCCGGTGCCTGGGCCAACGTCAAGAGCAGCACCGGCGCCCTGGCCTTCAGCGACACCAACCAGTTCCTCTACAACCGCAGCCAGGACGAGTTCGAGCAGGTGATGGCCTACTTCTGGATCAACCAGGCCCAGGAGTACCTACAGTCGCTCGGCTTCGGGTCCAGCCTGCCGCCGATTCTGAAGCGCCCGTTCGACGCGCGGATCAACCAGAACGGGATCGACAACTCCTACATGTGGGACAAGAAGGACCTGGTGCGGTTCGGCAAGGGCGGCGTCGATGACGCCGAGGACGCCGAGGTGATCGTCCACGAGTACGGCCACGCCGTGCACAACGACCAGGTCCCCGGGTTCGGCACGAGCTTCGATGCGGGCGCCATCGGCGAGTCGTTCGGCGACTACTTCGGGGTGTCGGTGGGTCTCGACGCGGCCCGCGACAACGGGTGGCCCGTCCGGGCCGCGGAGTCCTGCCCGATGGACTGGGACGCCACGTCCTACGACCCGACCGCTCCCCACTGCATCCGCAACTTCCACACCGGCTTCACCATCCAGAACCACCCCGACAACTGGGGCATCCACAGCGTCGGCCAGATCTGGAGCCAGGCGCTCTGGGAGATCCGGCTCGGCTACGTCGCCAAGGGCCTGACCACGGAGGCGTGGGACACCACCCTGATCAGCTCGCAGTTCGCCTACGCGCCAGACACCACGTTCCAGGCGGCCGCGAAGGCGACCTACACCAAGGCGCTGGCCCGCGACGGTAGGGCTGCGGCCAACATCGTGCGCGAGAAGTTCGCGGCCCGCGGCATCACCTTCTGAACAGGACAGGAGCACAGGACCTGATGGGTGAGTTCGCACGGCTCGAGGTCGGTTCCGGGGAGCACACCGGTGTGGGCACCATCCGGCTCGACCGACCGAAGATGAACGCGCTCAACGAGCAGGTCCAGGAGGAGATCCGGGCCGCGGCGCACGAAGCGACCGAGCGCGACGACGTCAAGGCGGTCGTGGTCTACGGCGGCGAGAAAGTCTTCGCCGCCGGGGCCGACGTCAAGGAGATGAACGACATGTCCTACACCGACATGATCCAGCGCTCCGGTGGCCTCCAGTCCGCGTTCACGGCCGTGGCCAAGATCCCCAAGCCGGTCGTCGCTGCGATCACCGGCTACGCCCTCGGCGGAGGCTGCGAGCTGGCGCTGTGCGCCGACGTCCGGTTCGCCGCCGAGGACGCCGTCCTCGGGCAGCCCGAGATCCTCCTCGGCATCATCCCCGGCGCGGGGGGCACCCAGCGCCTTACCCGGCTGGTCGGACCCAGCCGGGCCAAGGACCTGATCTTCACCGGTCGGTTCGTGAAGGCCGAGGAGGCGCTCGCGATCGGTCTGGTCGACCGGGTGGTGGCCGCCGACGCGGTCTACGACGAGGCCGCGACGTGGGCGGCGCAGTTCGCCGGCGCGGCGACGTACGCCCTCCGCGCGGCCAAGGAGACCATCGACCGGGGGCTCGAGGTCGACCTGGAGACGGGGCTCGGGATCGAGCGGCAGCAGTTCGCCGCCCTGTTCGCGACCGAGGACCGGACCATCGGGATGCGGTCGTTCGTGGAGAGCGGTCCCGGGAAGGCCCGGTTCGTGGGGCGCTGATCGGCGGACGCGGATCCGCCGCGTCACCAGGATCTGCGATCCTTCTCCTCTAGCGTCCGACCCGGCAGCACGAGCAAAGGGAAGTCACTTGGCAGACAAGGCAAGCAAGAAGGACACCGACAAGGACGGCGAGGGCAACCGGCGCTCGATCAAGGGCGGCAGTACGACCGTGACGCAGCTGCGCTCCCGGGTGGCGCAGGTGGTCTGGCTGCTGTTCGTGGTCGCCGCGGTCTTCCTGGCGGTGGGTGCCCTCTGCATCGCGCTGGGCTTCCAGAAGAACAACCCGCTCGTGGAGTTCTTCCTCGCCGGCGCCAATTTCTTCGACCTCGACATCTTCTCCCGCGTGAGGGGCGAGGGCATCAAGTCGTTCACCGGCAGCAACGCCGACGTGAAGAACGCCCTCTTCAACTGGGGGATCGGGGCGGTCGTCTACCTGATCGTCGGTCGGATCGTCGTGAAGATCATCCAGCCCTGACAAGAGGTCCGGGGGCGGGGCTGTGACCCAGGACTCCCTGTGAGCGACCCCACCGGCGGGCGTGTTTCGCCGGAAGTTTCCCGCTAGTAACCTCGCCGCACAACCTCATCGGCCACACCGAGTGCACAGGAGGGGCCGCAACGGCCACACCATGAACATTGTTGTCTGTGTGAAATACGTTCCCGACGCCACCGGCGACCGGCACTTCGAGGACGACAAGACCGTCGACCGCGTCGGTGTCGACGGGCTGCTGTCCGAGCTCGACGAGTACGCCGTCGAGCAGGCCCTCCAGATCAAGGAGAAGGCCGACGACCCCGAGAGCGTTGAGGTCACCGCCCTCACCGTCGGTCCCGAGCAGGCGGTGGACGCGGTCCGCAAGGCCCTCCAGATGGGCGCCGACAAGGGTGTCCACGTGCTCGACGACGCGATCGCCGGGTCGGACGCGATCGCGACCTCCCTGGTGCTGGCCAAGGCCGTCCAGAAGGTCGGCTCGACCGATCTGGTGGTCTGCGGCATGTCGTCGACCGACGGCAGCATGAGCGTGGTGCCGGCCATGCTCGCCGAGCGGCTCGAGCTCCCGCAGGTCACGCTGGCCTCGGTGATCGAGACCCAGGGCGACCAGGTCCGGATCAAGCGCGACAGCGACTCGGCGACCGACGTGATCGGCGCGACGATGCCGCTCGTGCTCTCGGTGACCGACCAGTCCGGCGAGGCCCGCTACCCGTCGTTCAAGGGGATCATGGCGGCCAAGAAGAAGCCCCTGGACACGCTGTCGTTGAGCGACCTCGGCGTCGAGGCCGACCAGGTCGGGCTCTCCGTCGCCTGGAGCGAGGTCCAGGAGACAACCGAACGGCCGCCGCGCACCCAGGGCGAGATCGTCACCGACGAGGACGGCTCGGGCGCCAAGGCGCTCACCGAGTTCCTCGCCTCCAAGAAGTTCATCTAGCGAAGTTCATCCGAGGGGCTGTTGCTGACATGTCCGAGGTTCTCGTCCTGGTCGACCACGCCGATGGCGCCGTGAAGAAGCCGACGTTCGAGCTGCTGACCATCGCGAGGCGGCTCGGGGCGCCGTCGGCGGTGTTCCTCGGGTCACGCGACGCCGCGTCCTCCGCGTCGGGCGTGCTCGCGAAGTACGGCGCGGAGAAGGTCTACGCCGTCGACGACGGCGAGATCGCGGGCTACCTGGTGGCTCCCAAGGCCGAGGCTCTGCACCAGCTGGTGGAGAAGGCCGCTCCCGCCGCCGTGCTGATCACCTCCTCGCCCGACGGC
>JBJMIQ010000085.1:0-17151 GCA_045806805.1 Nocardioides sp.
TGACCATCTCGTCGAGGGACGGGGTGATTAGGCCGGACAGCCCGACGGCGTCGGCGCCGATCTCGACCGCGGTGTCGAGGATCTTCTGGGCCGGCACCATGACGCCGAGGTCGACGACCTCGTAGTTGTTGCACTGCAGCACGACGCCGACGATGTTCTTGCCGATGTCGTGGACGTCGCCCTTGACCGTGGCCATCACGATGGTGCCGTTGGTCTCCTTGGCGGTGGCGAGCTCCGGGTTGTCGAGCTTCTCCTGCTCGATGAACGGGATCAGGTAGGCGACGGCCTTCTTCATCACCCGCGCCGACTTCACCACCTGCGGGAGGAACATCTTGCCGGCCCCGAAGAGGTCGCCGACGACGTTCATGCCGTCCATCAGCGGGCCCTCGATCACCTCGATCGGACGGCCGCCCCGCTCGGCGATCTCGGCGCGGAGCTCTTCTGTGTCGTCCTCGGCATAGGTGTCGATGCCCTTGACCAGGGCGTGGGTGATCCGCTCGGACACCGGCAGCGAGCGCCACTCGTCCTCGACCTCGGCCTCACCGGACTCGGCGCGGTTGTGCTCCTCGGCGATCTCGAGCAGTCGCTCCGCAGCGTCGGGTCGCCGGTTGAGCACGACGTCCTCGATCCGGTCCCGCAGCTCGGGGTCGACCTCGTCGTAGACGGCCAGGGTGCCGGCGTTGACGATGCCCATGTCGAGTCCGGCCTCGATCGCGTGGAAGAGGAAGACGGCGTGGATCGCCTCGCGGACCGGGTTGTTGCCCCGGAAGGAGAAGCTGACGTTGGAGATGCCGCCGGACACCAGAGCACCCGGGAGGTTCTCCTTGATCCAGCGGGTGGCCTCGATGAAGTCCTGGCCGTAGGTGGCGTGCTCCTCGATCCCGGTCGCGACGGCGAACACGTTGGGGTCGAAGATGATGTCCTCGGCCGGAAAGCCGACCTGCTCGGTCAGGATCCGGTAGGCACGCTCGCAGATCGCCTTGCGCCGCTCGAGGGAGTCGGCCTGACCGTCCTCGTCGAAGGCCATGACCACGGCCGCGGCGCCGTACTTGCGGCAGAGGGTGGCCTGCTCGACGAACTTCTCCTCTCCCTCTTTCATCGAGATCGAGTTGACGATCGCCTTGCCCTGAACGCACTTGAGCCCGGCCTCGATGACCTCCCACTTGGAGGAGTCGACCATCACCGGGACCCGGCTGATGTCGGGCTCGGTCGCGACCAGCTTCAGGAAGCGGTCCATCGCGGCGACGCCGTCGATCATCCCCTCGTCCATGTTGACGTCGATGACCTGAGCGCCGCTCTCGACCTGCTGCGCCGCGACGGACAGCGCGGTGTCGTAGTCGCCGTCCTTGATCAGCTTGCGGAACCGCGCCGAGCCGGTGATGTTGGTGCGCTCACCGACGTTGACGAAGAGGCTTTCCTCGGTGATGTTCAGCGGCTCAAGGCCCGAGAGCCGCATCGCCGGGCCAGGCTCGGGGATCTCCCGCGGCGTCGCATCGGCGACCGCGGCGGCCAGCGCCTCGATGTGGGCGGGCGTGGTGCCGCAGCACCCGCCGACGATGTTGACGATCCCGCTGGAGGCGAACTCCCCCACGATCTTGGCCATCTGGTCGGGCGTCTCGTCGTACTCGCCGAACGCGTTGGGCAGCCCGGCGTTGGGGTGGGTGGAGACGAAGGTGTCCGCGAGGCGGCTGAGCTCCGCGACGTAGGGACGCAGGTCGGCGGCGCCCAGCGCGCAGTTGAGACCGATGGCGAGTGGACGCACGTGGCGCACCGAGTTCCAGAACGCCTCGGTCACCTGGCCCGAGAGGGTGCGTCCGGAGGCGTCGGTGATGGTTCCGGAGATGATCACCGGCCAGCGGCGGCCGTGCTCCTCGAAGAGGGTCTCGAGGGCAAAGATCGCGGCCTTCGCGTTGAGCGTGTCGAAGACCGTCTCGACGAGCAGCAGGTCCACACCCCCGTCGACGAGCCCCCGCGCCTGGTCGAGGTACGCCGCCACGAGCTCGTCGTAGGACACGTTGCGGGCACCGGGGTCGTTGACGTCGGGGCTGATCGACGCCGTGCGGTTGGTCGGGCCGAGCGAGCCGGCCGCGAACCGCGGGCGCTCGGGCGTCGAGAACTCGTCGCACACCTCGCGGGCCAGACGTCCGGCCGCCTCGTTGATCTCCCGGGCGAGGTCCTGCATGCCGTAGTCGGCCTGGGCGATCGAGGTCGCGGTGAACGTGTTGGTCAGCACGATGTCCGCGCCGGCCTCGAGGTACTGGCGGTGGATCGAGCGGATCATGTCCGGCTGGGTGAGGCTGAGCAGGTCGCTGTTGCCCTTGACGTCGCTCTCCCAGTCGGCGAACCGCTCGCCGCGGAACTCCGCCTCGCCGGGGGCGAAGCCCTGGATCAGGGTGCCCATGGCACCGTCGATGACCAGGATCCGCTCGGTCAGGGCACGGGTGAGCGTGTCGGTGGCGTCCGTTTGGGCCGACTCTGGCACGGCACTCCTCTCGCGGGCCGGGGCTGACTTCAGCCTAGGAACAGCGTCCGAAGCGTGGACGGCATTCCCGCATCCTGACACCCCGACCGGGAATCCTCCGCATCCTCGGGGCCGGGATGGGCGACGTACCGGGCCCGTGTCGGGGCCGTGGCCTCACGCCCTCATGACTACTGTTGAGGCGTGATCGAGATCCAGGATGCCCCGGACCTGGTCGACCCCGTGGTGATCGCCGCGTTCGAGGGCTGGAACGACGCCGCCGACGCCGCCTCCTCGGTGGTCGACCACCTGATGACCGTCTGGAACGCCCGGACCATCGCGGCCATCGACCCCGAGGACTTCTACGACTTCCAGGTGAACCGTCCGGTGGTCGGGACTGACGAGCGGGGGCACCGCCGCCTCACCTGGCCCAGCACCCAGATCGCCGTGGCTTCGCCGCCGGACCTCGACCGCGACATCATCCTGCTCCGCGGGATCGAGCCGAACATGCGGTGGCGACAGTTCTGCGCCGAGCTGCTCGCGGCCTGCGACGAGCTGGGCGGCCAGCTCGTGGTGACCCTGGGCGCCCTGCTCGCCGACACTCCCCCCCCTCGGCCGATCCCCGTGACCGGGACGGCCACCGAGCCCGAGCTGATGGACCGGCTCAAGCTCGAGCAGTCGACCTACGAGGGACCCACCGGCATCGTCGGCGTGTTCCAGGACGCGTGCGTCCGGCTGGACATCCCCGCCATGTCCTACTGGGCAGCCGTGCCCCACTACGTCGCCCAGCCGCCGTGCCCGAAGGCGACCCTGGCCCTGCTCGGCCAGCTGGAAGACCTGCTCGAGGTGAGCATCCCCCTCGGCGACCTGCCCGAGGACGCCCGGGCATGGGAGCGCGGGGTCGACGAGCTCGCCGAGGAGGACGAGGACGTCGCCGACTACGTGCGCGCGCTCGAGGAGACCCGGGACACCACCGACCTCCCCGAGGCCTCCGGTGACGCCATCGCCCGGGAGTTCGAGCGCTACCTCAAGCGCAGGGGCGACGAACCGACCGGCTAGTGCGTGTCACGTCGGGTCGTCCCGTAGGACGTCGCGGACCTCGTCCTCAGTCATCGTCGGCTCGGAGTGCAGCAGCCACTGCACACCGAACGGATCCCGCACCCGACCCCACCGGCCACCGAAGGGCTGGTCCGACATCTCGAAGATGACCGACCCGCCGCCCTCGACGATGGCGTCGGCCACGCGGTCGGGGTCCTCGGCCATGACGTCCAGGATCGGCCCGGGTCCCTCAGGTACGGGGTCGTGCTCGTCCGCGTCCTTGAGGGTGATCCGGGTGCCGAAGACCTCGGTCTCCGCGAAGACGATCCGGCCCTCGACGTCGTAGCGCACGATCTCGTCGGCCCCGAGCACCCGTGCATAGAAGTCCAGCGCAGCGGTCGCGTCGATCACGACCAGCTTCGGTCGCACCCGGTTGGGTCTCATGGCACCAGCATTTCACAGCGCCAGGCCCAGCGCCGCGTCCAAAAGCGTCAGCATCGTGGCCCCGGCGTCGCGGTCGCTGGTGTCGGCCAGGCCGTCGGAGCCGAGCGTCGCAGCTACCCACGCGTCGACGGCGCCGGTGGCGCGCGGGGCGTCGAGGTCCTCGGCGAGGGCGGCCAGCACCGCCTCCACGACCGGGGCCGCCGGGGCGCCGGCGCCCAGGGAGATCGCCTTGCGCCAGTCGGCGAGCGCGTCCACGGAGTCCCAGAGCAGCTGCTCGGTCCACTCCCAGTCGGAGCGGTAGTGGTGGCGGAGCAGCGTGAGCCGGAGCGCCACGGGGTCGACGTCGCTGAGCCGCAGCTGGGAGACGAAGACCAGGTTGCCCTTGGACTTCGACATCTTCTCGCCGTCGTAGCCGACCATGCCGGCGTGTGCATAGACCTGGGCGAACCGCTGGCCCGGCACCACGACCTGGGCCTCGCCGGCGCACATCTCATGGTGCGGGAACGACAGGTCGCTGCCACCGCCCTGGACGTCGAAGCTGGTGCCGAGGTACTCCATCGCCATCGCCGTGCACTCCACGTGCCAGCCGGGTCGGCCGCGACCGAAGGGGCTGTCCCAGGCGGGCTCGCCGGGTCGCTCGGCCCGCCACAGGATGCAGTCCAGTGGGTCCTTCTTGCCCTCGCGGTTGGGGTCGCCACCACGCTCGGGGTAGAGCCGCAGCATCTCGTCGCGCTGCAGCCCCGAGACCTGGCCGAACGTCGGGTCCGCGGTGACCGAGAAGTAGAGATCGTTCTCGACGCGGTAGACGGCGCCCGCGGCCTCGAGCCGTCGGATGAGCTCGATGACCAGCGGGATGGACTCGACGGCGCCGATGTAGTGGTCGGGCGGGATCACCCGCAGCGCCGCCATGTCCTGCCGGAACAGCTCGGTCTCGCGCTCGGCCAGCTCCATCCAGTCGACCTTGACCTTGTCGGCACGCTCGAGGAGCGGGTCGTCGACGTCGGTGACGTTCTGGACGTAGGTGACGTCGTGACCGGCATTGCGCCAGGCCCGATTGAGCAGGTCGAAGGCGACGTACGTCGCCGCGTGGCCGATGTGAGTGGCGTCGTAGGGGGTGATCCCGCAGACGTAGAGACGTGCCGGGCCATCGGGGCGGGTCGGCACCAGCTCGCCCGAGACGGTGTCGTGGAGCGAGACCTCCGGCCCGCGGACCGGCAGCGTCGACATCTCCGGGACCGGCCAGCTGCGCATGTCGGGAAGCCTAGCGGTGGGTTCCGCTTGCCTGTCTGGCACTGGCTCTCCAGCGTTCCACCGTCCCGATCAGAACGGAGGCCACGGGATGGCGGGGCCGGCGCCGGTCGGTGCGGGCATCACCCGCTTGTCGAGCATCCGGGCACACCGCCGCTCGAACGAGGTCACCTCACGCTCGGTCAGCAGGGTCCTCAGCTCCACGCCGAGTTGCCCACGCAGGTCGGCTCGGAGCCCCTCGACCGCGGCGAGGTCCTCATCTGCCACGCGTTGTCCGAGCCAGCCCCACAGGATGGTGCGGAGCTTGGGTTCGGCATGGAAGGTGACGCCATGGTCGACGCCGTACCGGTGGCCGTCAGTCATCGGGAGCACGTGCCCTCCCTTGCGATCGGCGTTGTTGACGAGCACGTCGAACACCGCCATCCGGCGCAACGGCGCGGTGTCCTCGTGGACCAGCGACACCGGCTGGTCGAGGCCGTCGACACCGTCGAAGACGTGGCACCAGTCGTCGGGGACGGCGTCGACCGGCACGATCCGCACGGCTTCGACGCCGTCGTCCGGCTCCTGCCACCGCTGCACCATGCCCTCGCCGTGCGGCCCGTCGCGGAGCCAGGTCTGCGGCACGATGTTCCAGCCGAGCGCCTCGGACACGAGGTACGCGGCCACCTCACGGCGGGCGAGGGTGTGGTCGGGGAAGTCCCAGAGCGGCCGCTCCCCCACGACCGGCTTGTAGACGACACGGACCCCGTCGATCTCCCCGAGGTAGGTCGCGTTGGACGCCGGCATGATCCGGCCGTGGACGACCAGCTCGCCGTCGGGCTGCTGCTCCGTCACGGTTCCCGGCGCCGGAAGCCGTTCATCCGCACGCACAGATGCCCCTCCGCGTCGACCGGATTGCCGCAGAACGGACAGCTGGGGCGCCCGGCACTGAGCACCTGGCTGGCACGCTTGACGAACGCGCGGGCAGCCCCCGCCGGGATCCGGACCAGCAGCAGCTCGTCGGGCTCGGGCTCCTCGAAGTCCTCCTCGACCTGGTCGGGCGACACCACGGCGGCCTCGGTGAACGGGAAGACCTCGATCACGACCCGCGCGTCGGCGGGGTCCCAGGACAGCGTCATGGTGCCGGCCCGGAACTCCTCCTCGATCGGCTGCTCGAGCGGTTCGCCGTCCTCGAGGTCCAGTGGAGCCACCGCCGGGATCGTCGCGGCGCCGCCCTGGCTGGCCATCACCTCGTCGAGCAGCTCGTCGATCCGTTCGGCCAGGGCCGCCACCTGCTGCTTCTCCAGCGCCACCGTCACCAGGTGGGTGCCGCTGCGGGCCTGGAGGAAGAAGGTGCGCTGACCGGGCTCCCCGACCGTGCCGGTGACGAAACGCTCCGGCGGGTCGAATCCGTGAACAAGAGCCATGCGGCCACCCTATGACCGGGCCGATGGTGCCTGCGGACCACCGCCGCCGCCCACGACAGCCTCCCGCGGGGCGCGCTTGCGGCCACGGTGCGGTTTCGGCGCCAGCCAGGAGAGATCGCCCTCGTGGGAGTTCATGGCCAGGACGAAGGGATGGCTCGCCGCGTAGTGGACGATCGACACCGAGCCGGGATCGACGTGCAGCCGCTGGAAGAGGTCGAGGTGCATGCCGAGCGCGTCGGCCAGGACCGCCTTGAGCGGGTCTCCGTGCGAGACCGCCACCCACACCGCGCCGGGTCCGTGCTCGGCCTCGAGCGCGGCGTCGCGCCGGCGTACGGCCGCCACCGTCCGGGCCTGCATCTCCGGCAGCGTCTCGCCCCCGGGGAACCCGACACGCGAGGGCTGGCCCTGCACCGACTTCCAGAGCTTCTCCTTGGTCAGCTCCTTGAGTGCGCGCCCTTGCCACTCGCCGTAGTCGCACTCCAGCAGACCGCGGTCGGTGCGGGTCCGCGGCTTGCGCGGGTGCGCGCGGCGGATCGCCTGCGCTGTCTCCCGGCATCGCTCAAGCGGGCTGCTCACCAGTCCGGCGAGGGGTACGGCGGCGATCCGGGCGCCGACCCGCGCGGCCTGCTCCGCTCCGACGTCGTCGAGGTGGACGTCGGGCAGCCGTCCGGCCAGCGTCCCGTTCACGTTGGCGGTCGACCGGCCGTGTCGCACGAGGATCACGGTTGCCATGCCGGGGACTCTAGTGGGGATAGCCTGCAGCGGTGATCGTCGACAACGCGTTGTATCGCAAGGGCGTGCGGGTCCCGGTCGACTGCGAGATCTCCGACCTGGCCGCCATGCGCGAGCGATGCGGCCCCGACGACTTCGTGTGGGTCGGCCTGCACGAGCCCGAGCAGGCAGAGCTGGGCGAGGTGGCCGAGATCTTCGACCTGCACCCGCTCGCCGTCGAGGACGCCGTCAAGGCGCACCAGCGTCCCAAGCTCGAGCGGTACGAGGACAGCGTCTTCCTGATCCTCAAGACCCTCTGGTACGTCGACGAGGAGGACGCCGTCGAGACCGGCGAGATCAACCTCTTCGTCGGATCCGACTTCGTCGTCACCGTGCGGCACGGCAAGGGTGGCTCGCTCCACCAGGCGCGGATGGCGCTCGAGGACCGTGAGAAGGTGCTGGCCCACGGCCCCTCTGCGGTCGTGTATGCGGTGTGCGACGAGGTCGTCGATGCGTACGAAGCGGTCGCGGAGTCGCTCCAGGAGGACGTCGACGAGGTGGAGACCTCGGTGTTCTCCGAGGAGCGGACGAGTGACGCCGCCCGGATCTACGTGCTCAAGCGCGAGCTTGCGGAGATGCGGCGCGCGGTCTACCCGTTGAGGGAGCCCATCAACCGGTTCATCAGCGGGGCGGTGCGCGGCGTGCACCCCGAGGCGGCGCCGTACTTCCGCGACGTCGGCGACCACCTGTCCCGCGTCTCGGAGACCATCGACAGCCTCGACTCGCTGCTGTCGACGGCGTTCGAGGCCCACATGGCCCAGATCAGCATCCAGCAGAACGACGACATGCGGCGGATCTCCGCGACGATCGGCCTGATCGCCGCTCCGGCGTTGATCGGGACGATCTACGGCATGAACTTCCACAACATGCCGGAGCTCAGGTGGCACCTCGGCTACCTGTTCGCGCTGGGGCTGATGGTCCTGGCCTCGCTGACCGTGTGGATCCTCAGCAAGCGCGCCGGCTGGCTGTGACCGGACCGAGGGACTTCAGGCGCTCAACACGCCCGCCGCGGCCAGCGCGAGGGTGAGGGAGCCGAGCACGACGCGGTAGATCACGAACGGCAGGTACGAGTGCGTGGTCACGTAGCGCAGCAGCCAGGCGATGGCGGCGTACCCGATGAGGAAGGCGACCACCGTCGCCACGATTGTCGGGCCCCAGCCGTAGCTGTTCTCCCCGTTCGGAATCTCCTTGAGCTCGAAGAGCCCGGCGCCGACGACGGCGGGGATGGCCAGCAGGAACGCGTAGCGGGTCGCGGCCTCGCGCTCGTAGCCGAGGAACCGGCCCATCGAGATCGTCGCCCCGGAACGGGAGACGCCCGGCACCAGCGCGCACGCCTGCGCAACCCCCATGAGTAAGGCGTCGCGCAGCCGGATGTCCTTGATCCGCAGCCGGTCGGCGCTGACCCGGTCCGCGATCCCCAGGATCAGCCCGAGCACGATCAGGGTGGTCCCGATGATCCACAGGCTGCGGAAGTCCTCCTCGATGGTGTCCTTGAGCAGGATGCCCAGGATCACGATGGGCACGGAACCGATGATGATGAACCAGCCCATCCGGGCGTCGAGCTGGCCGCGGTACTCCGGACGGTAGAGCGAGCGCACCCAGGTCGACCCGATGCGCCACAGGTCGTGCCGGAAGTAGATCAGCACCGCGAGCTCGGTGCCGATCTGGATCACGGCGGTGAACGCCGCACCGGGATCGCCCCATCCGAGAAGGTCGGGAACGATCCGCAAATGCGCGCTGCTGGAGATCGGGAGGAATTCGGTCAGCCCCTGGAGGACGCCGAGGAAGACGGCTTGGAGGAGGTCCGACACGACGCGCAAGCCTACGGATACGGTTGCCACCATGCAGCAACGCACCCTGGGATCCACGGGGCTGAAGGTGTCCCGGCTCGGGCTCGGAACGCTGACCTGGGGTCGCGACACCGACGAGCACGAGGCCCGCGACCAGCTGATCGCGTTCGCGGAAGCAGGGGGCACCCTCGTCGACACCGCCGCCGGCTACGGCGACGGCGCGTCCGAGGAGCTGATCGCCACACTGATCGGTGACGTCGTCGCCCGCGACGAGATCGTCCTCGCCACCAAGGCCGGCATCTCGCGCCGAGGCGGCAGCCGCGAGACCGACGCCTCCCGTGGCACCCTGCTGCGCACGCTCGATGCGTCCCTGAACCGGCTCGGCGTCGACCACGTCGACCTCTGGCAGGTGCACACCTGGGTCGACGACACCCCGCTCGAGGAGACCCTCTCGGCGCTCGATCAGGCGGTCACCTCCGGCCGGGCTTCGTACGTCGGCGTCTCCAACTACTCCGGCTGGCAGACCGCGCAGGCGGCCACCTGGCAGCGGGCGGTCCCGGGCCGGGCGGTGATCGCCTCCACGCAGGTCGAGTACTCCCTCCTCAACCGGAGCATCGAGCACGAGGTCCTCCCGGCGTCGGCCGCACTCGGCCTCGGCGTGCTCCCCTGGTCGCCGCTCGGCCGCGGGGTGCTCACCGGCAAGTACCGCACCGGGACGCCGTCGGACTCGCGGGCGGCCTCCCCCCACTTCGCGAACTTCGTCGACGCCTATCTCGGGGAGCGCTCGCGGGGCATCGTCGAGGGGGTGGCCCGGGCCGCCGACGGCCTGGGCTGGTCATGCCTGGAGGTGGCCCTGACCTGGGTGCGCGACCGCCCCGGAGTGACTTCCCCGATCGTCGGGGCCCGCACCGCCGCACAGCTCCGCGGGGCCCTGGGCATCGAGGAGCTCACCTTGCCGGATGAGATCATCGAGGCCCTCGACGACGTGTCAGGAGAGTGATTTGAGCACCCGTGCGACCCAGAGCCCACTCGATCGACCGCTGGGCCGCGGCGTGGAGTGGGAGTTCGAGAAGCTGCTGATCTCGCGGGAGTTCTCGCGCAACTTCGTCACCCGGATGCTGGTCGAGCGGGCCGAGCACGGCGGGTGGGAGCTCGACCGCCTGCGCGTCGGCCCCGACGGCACCCGGCGCGTCGTCCTGCGCCGCCGGATCATCCGGCAGCGGCTGACCTCACCCGTTTGACAGGTGGCGGAGCAGGTTGGCGGCGAACCGACGGCCCATCGCCGCGATGACGCCGCGCATGGCCCGCTCCACGGCTCCCCGCGCCATGCCGGGCAGGGGAAGGTCGACGCAGATGTCGATGTCGATGCTGAGCCGGGTGCCGCCGTCGACCTTCTCGAGCAGGTAGGTGCCCTCCACCCCCGCCTTCTCCGGACCGGACTGCGGGTCATGGGTGAAGCCGATCCGGCGGGGCTCCTCGAAGCTCATCCGCTCGGTGAACGAGGGGGCCACGCTGACCCCCAGCACCGGGATCCGGACCATGTTCCACCGCCACAGGTCACCGTCGACGTCGATGCTGTGCAGGTACGGCGTGAGTTGCGGCAGCAGCTCGGGATCGGTGAGCGCCGCCCACAGGTCTGCCTGGTCGGCACGGACCACGTCCGTGGAGCGGTCGCGGGCGCTGAACCTCGCCACGACGTCAGACCTCGTCCAGGAACCGGTCGAACACCCGGGCCCCGAACTCCAGCGCCTCCACCGGCACCCGCTCGTCGACGCCGTGGAACAACGCCGTGAAGTCGAGGTCGGCCGGCAGCTTCAGCGGTGCGAACCCGTAGGTCCGCACGCCCAGCCTCTTGAAGTGCTTGGCGTCGGTCCCGCCGCTCATGAGGTACGGCGCCACGATGGCGTCGGGGTCCTCGGCCAGGAGGCAGCGGGTCATGGCATCCACGAGCTCACCCTCGTAGGGCACCTCCCACGGCTGCTGCTTCGAGAGGTAGTGGACGTCGATGTTGTCGCCGCACAGCTCGGCCAGGGTGTCGAAGAACTCGTCCTCGAAGCCCGGCAGGAAGCGTCCGTCGACGTGCGCGGTCGCCTCGGTCGGGATCACGTTCACCTTGTAGCCGGCGCCGAGCATGGTGGGATTGGTGGTGTTGCGGAGCACGGCACCGAGCATCCGGGTCGCCGTGCCGAACTCCTCGACGAGGGCTTCGGCGTTGTCGGGCGTCGCCTCGGTGCCCGCCAGCTCCGCGACAGACGCGAGCAGAACCTGCATCGTCGGAGTCAGCCGCACCGGCCACTCGTGAGCGCCGATCCGGGCCACCGCGGCCGCGAGCTCGGTGACGGCGTTCTCGCGGTTCATCATCGAGCCGTGGCCGGCGCGGCCGCGGGCGGTCAGCCGCATCCAGGCCATCCCCTTCTCGGCAGCCTCGATGAGGTAGATCCGCCGGCCGCGCACGGTGGCGCTGAATCCACCGACCTCGCCCACGGCCTCGGTGCACCCCTCGAACCACTCGGGGTGCTCGTCGAGCAGCGGCTCGGCACCCTTGTGGCCCCCGGCCTCCTCGTCGGCGGTGAAGCAGAGCACGACCGGGCGTTCCGGCACCCGTCCGGCCCGGGTGCGGGCCCGGACCACCGACAGCAACATCGCGTCGAAGTCCTTCATGTCGACGGCGCCGCGACCCCAGAGGTAGCCGTCGCGGATCTCGCCGGAGAACGGGTCGACCTGCCAGTCCTCCGCGGCGGCGGGTACGACGTCGAGGTGGCCGTGGAGCAGCAGCCCGCCCCGGTCATCGGATCCCCTCGGGCTCCCGCCCCAGTGCGCCACCACCGAGGTCCGGCCGGGCTCGGACTCGTGAAGCCGGGCCTCGATGCCGACCTCGTCGAGCAGCGTGGCGACGTACTCCGCGGCCTTCCGCTCCCCCGGCCCGGAGTCGTCCCCGTAGTTGGTGGTGTCGATCCGAATCAGGTCGCGACAGACCTCCACGACCTCAGCCGCAGGGTCGTCCTTCCGGCCCATTTCAGCGTCCGACATGCCCCCAGCATGTCACCCTCTGGGGGCCGATCCCGATGCGGGGAACGCCCCCCTGTTTTGCTAGAGTTCCTGCGCACTCGTCCGGGTGGCGGAATTGGCAGACGCGCTAGCTTGAGGTGCTAGTGCCCGTATTAGGGCGTGGGGGTTCAAGTCCCCCCTCGGACACCACGCGAACCCGCCGGCCGAGGCACACCAGGTGACAGCTGCAGCATGAAAGGCGGTAGGGCGACCAGTGACGTCTCAGGTCAGTGACCGGCCGAACATCCTGCTGTTCATGACCGACCAGCAGCGGTGGGACGCCATGAGCTGCGTGAGTGACTGGCTGGCGACGCCGCACATCGACTCGATCGCTCGCTCGGGAGTGCGCTTCACTGATGCCTACACGAACTCGCCAGTCTGTATCCCCGCCCGGCTGAGTCTCGCCTCCGGCCGGTACCCCCACAACCACGGGGTGTGGGCCAACGAGCGGTACACGATGCCGGTCGAGACCCCGACCTGGATGCGCTCCCTGCGGGATGCCGGATACGCCACCAGCGTGTTCGGGAAGACGCACCTCCACCCGCACAACGGTGACCTGCGGGACCGGGAGCACCTGGTGAACACCTACGGACTCGACCACGTCGACGAGATCGCCGGGCCGCGGGCGACATTGGTGTCCCGCTCCCACATGACGGACCGCTGGGAAGCCGCCGGCGTCTATGAGGCGTACCGCGAGGACTGCCGCGATCGGTTCCAATCCAAGCCATGGGTGGTCCGTCCGTCACCGGTGCCGCTTGAGCACTATGCAGATGTCTATGTCGGGCAGCAGGCCAAGGCCTACCTGCAGCAGTACGACGGTGCCTCGCCCTGGTTCACCTGGGTCAGCTTCGGCGGCCCCCACGAGCCCTGGGACGCCCCCGAGCCGTACGCCAGCATGTTCGACCCGGACGCGATGCCGGCACCGATCATGCCCGAGAAGGCCACGCAGTCGCGACCACGTGGTCGCCTCGATCGCCGACTGAAGCGGCGACCGCAGCTAAAGCCGCGGGAAATTGCTGAGATGCGTGCGAACTACGCCGGCAGCATGGCCCTGATCGACGACCAGATCGGGGAGATCCTGGGCGTCGTAGAGGATCGGGGTGAGCTCGACAACACGGTGGTCGCCCTGGTCTCCGACCACGGCGAGATGAACGGTGACTACGGCCTGGTGTACAAGCAGAACTTCCTCAACCCGTCGGTCCGGGTGCCGTTCCTGATCATGGCGCCAGGGAGGACCAACGGGTTGACCAGCGCCGTGCCCGTGGAGCTCATGGACATGGGAGCCACCCTCGTCGACCTGGCCGGCGCCGAACCCGTCGACGGGAGCTTCGCCCAGAGCCTGGTGCCACTCCTCGACGACCCTGCTCGCCCCCACAGGGAGTGTGCACTCTCGGAGTGGAACGGCGAGGTGATGCTGGCTACCCCGGAGTGGAAGATGGCCCTGAACTCCAGCGGTGAGATCTACCTCCTGTTCGATCTGGTCAACGACCCCCACGAGACCCGCAACCTGGCGGGGCTGCCTAAGGTGGCCGACGTCGAGCACGAGCTCCGCCGCATCGCACTCGAACGACTCGTACAGACATCACACTGACCCGCCACGACCCGCAGGAAGGGATGGACGTGACCATCACTCAGGAGCACCTCAGGACTCTGGTTGGCACGACGCAGGAGCGCGAGCAGTTCTGGGTCGACGTGCTCGCCCGGACCGATGCCCGGAAGGTGGCGGAGGTCGGCGTCTTCCGGGGCGAGTTCGCCGAGCGGGTCCTCGATGGCTGTCCCGCGATCACCGACTACTACCTGGTCGACCCCTGGCGGCACCTCGACGACTGGAACAAGCCCGCCAACCGGCCCGACGACCAGTTCCGTGAGATCTTCGACGAGGCCATGCGCAGGACCGCCCAGCACGAGGATCGGCGGATCGTGCTCCGTGGCCGCACCTCGGAGGTGATCGACGAGATCCCGGACCACCACCTCGACTTCGCCTATATCGACGCCGACCACACGCTGCGGGGAATCACCATCGACCTGATCCAGGTCTGGAACAAGGTGCGTCCCGGCGGCTGGATCGGAGGAGACGACTTCCGGCCCAACATCTGGCATCACGGTCAGAAGTTCGAGCCGACCATGGTCTTCCCGTTCGCGGTCTACTTCGCCGAGGCCGTCGGCTGCCCGATCTATGGTCTGCGGTTCCGCCAGTTCCTCATCGAGAAGGCTCCCGAGAAGGGCTTCTCCTTCACCGACCTGACCGGCAACTACCCGGCGACCGACGTCCTCACCCAGATCAGCAAGGGTGGAACGCCAGGCGGGCAAGGCGGCAAGGGAAACAGAGGAGCCGGGAAGCGGATCGGACGCGGCCGGAAGAAGCGGCAACAGGACTGATCCGTCAGGCGCCCTGGCCCGCTCCCCCGTCGTTGGCGCAGCGGAAGCCGAGGTTCGCCGACGTCGAGTCGGGCGTGTTCGACGACCGCGCAGCGACCCGGTAGCGGTGGCAGTAGGAGTCGTGACAGAGGAACGACCCACCCCGCATCACCCTGGCCTCGCCCTCGACGGGACCGGTCGGGTTCTCCACCGGCGAGGAGGAGTAGTAGCTCGCGGAGAACCAGTCCGCGCACCATTCCCAGGCGTTCCCCGAGGTGTTCCACAGGCCGTGCCCGTTCGGCGAGTACGCCTTCACCGGCGCGGTCGTGAGATGTCCGTCCTCACCGGTGTTGTGCTCCGGGAACCGGCCCTGCCAGATGTTGCATCGCCAGCGCCCTCGTGGAGTCAGGTCGTCTCCCCACGGGAACCGTGCCTGCTCGAGACCGCCGCGCGCGGCGTACTCCCACTCCGCCTCGGTCGGCAGCCGCTTCCCTGCCCACGCCGCGTAGGCAGCCGCGTCATGCCAGGAGACGTGGACGACCGGATGGTTCTGTCGCCGGGATACGTCCGAGCGCGGACCTTCCGGGCAGCGCCAGTGGGCGCCCCGGACGGTGACCCACCACGGAGTGGCGGGGACCGGGCCGTAGACGTCGCTGGGCGCGGCCGCGACGACGCTGTGGAAGACCGCCGAGGTTTCGAAACTCTCAGCGTCGGTCACGTGCCCGGTCGCCTTCACAAAGGTCGCGAACTGGGCGTTGGTGACCGCGGTCGCATCGATGTGGAACTCGGTCAGCTCCACCCGGTGGACGGGAACCTCTCCGTCGGCCGCGTACCCCTCGTCGAACGCGTCACCCATGAGGAACGCACCGCCCCGCAGTCGGACCTGTCCCCGGGTGGACCTGGACACCGGACGCGAGACGGGTGCGGGTGCGGCCCGTGAGCCGGACGGCCGTGGCGCCGCGCAACACGGAGCGGGCTGGGCGTCATCGAATTGGTGCTCCGAGGGCGGCGGTCCGGAATCTGACGGTGACAACCCTTCGATCACCAGGACGGAGGCGTCTTCTCCGGCGTCGCGGATCCCAGCTCGTCGTGCCAGGCTCCGCACACGCTGCACGTGGAGGCGAAGTCGAGACGGCCCCGGGTCTCTCCGACCTCAGCCAGAACCCAGACGTGCCCCGGGCACGCACCGTCGTCCATCGCCATGCGCCGACGGTACCCGTGAGGTGGCCCCACATGCACGCGGGGCGCCGCTATCGATCGGTGTGGGCGAGCTGGCTGAAGAGGGCCCAGACGACCAGGACGTTGAACCCGATGAGCAGGACGGCCCAGGCGGGGTAGTTCGGCAGGAACGCGAACTCGGCGACCATGTTCACGAACGCCAGCGCGATGCCGGCCACCATCCCGACGGCGCGGCGGGTGAGGATCCCGATCCCGATCACGAGGCCGAGCAGTCCCAGCCCGAGGTGGAGCCAGCCCCAGCCGGTCACGTCAAGCTTGAAGACGTACTCCTCGGTCGCGACCAGGAACTGGTCGTTGGCCAGCGCCGCGATCGCCTGGACGACCTGGAAGCACCCCACCGCCATCAGCATGACCCCGGCGAATCCGGTGACCCCGGAGGCCATCATGCCCTTGGTGGAGTAGTCGTAGGCACTCTGGGACGTACTCATGGGACCTCCTGGCGGGCCGCGCACACCGGCGAACGTTGCCTGACCCGTGACGATAGGCGCGGCGCGCCGCAGCGCGGGTCACCCGGAACAGGCGACTTCATCACGTCTCTGGTCCCCCGCTCCGGGTGATGCGGCCTGCTCGGCGGGGTTCGATGATCTGCCCATGCCGAGCAATCACAACGGCGTGCCCAGGCAGCGTCTCGCCCTCTTCCCCCTTGCGAGGGTGTCCGGGATCGACGTGGGCGTTGCCGCCGTCACCGGCGTCGTCGGTGGCGCCACGGCTGCGGGCCGGCGGATGGTCGGGCTCGGCAGGCCGCTCGCCGAGGCTCTGGTGCTGAGCCCACCCTTGGTGCCGGAGCCGTTCCAGCCGCGTCGGCTCGTGGAGCTGCTCGCCCAGCGCGGCTCCCAGCAGCGCGAGGACATCACGCGTGAGTTCGCGGCACTGCTGGACCGGGCTGTCCCGCTCGTGGTCGACGAGCTGCTGCGGCGAATCGACCTGGACGCCGTCATCGCCCGGGTGGACCTGACGAAGCTCGCTGATGAGGTCATCGCCTCGGTGGACCTGCCGGAGATCATCAGGGAGTCGACCGGCGCCGTGTCGTCGGAGGCCGTGCGCGAGGTTCGGATGCGGGGCATCTCCGGGGACGAGGCGGTCGGTCGGGCCATCGCGCGCTTGAGGCCCGGTCGTCGAGGGGTTCCGACGCATGACCAGCGCTGAGGGAGTGCCGTCGGCCGTCCCCAGCGAGGCCAGGCCGTACCAGGGTCAACGGGCTGGCATGGTCACCCGCACCATCGCCGCGGTCGTCGACTCGGTGGTGGTGTTCCTCGTGGTCGCTGTGGGGATCGTGTCCGTCAACGCCGGCGCCTTCGTCCTGGACCCCCAGGGCTTCCAGGTACTGGGCAGCTCCCGGGCGGTGCTGGTC